>NZ_JBTIYG010000004.1:0-314379 GCF_054401055.1 Gilvimarinus sp. F26214L
TGTAGCTCCCGCGCGTCATCCCTGACGCGAGGGTTTCGAGGGGCCCAGGCCCAGCACCGGACTGCTTTCGCAGTACGGGACGAGGGGCAGCTTTGCCCCAGCAGATCATCTGCCGGGACCGAATACAAGGCGGCCCCCACGGTGAACGGAGACCCAATGCCCGAATCACTGCGATGGGAGTTTGGTTCCGGGACCGGTATTTCAAAACCTTCGCTTCAGGGATGAAGCGAAGGAGCTACAGGGATGTATTCACCGCGTTTTTGAAATACCGGTCCCGGAACCAAACGGGATGGTCTACCGTTCTCCCCTGGCCTTCCAAACGCGGACTCCCTGACCTGGAGTTTTGGCACCGTTTTTCTTTTAGGATCAGCGAGTTGGGTCAGTGTCTTCAGTGAAATTCTCTTCCGTTTGTTTAACAGGTGGACAAGTGAGTATTGCCGGTGTCCGCTGGGTGCTGGGTGCCGGCAGGCCCGTCCGGCACAGGGCCTGGGCCCCTCGAAAACGCGGTAAATACGTCCCTGTAGCTCCCGCGCGTCATCCCTGACGCGAGGGTTTCGAGGGGCCCAGGCCCAGCACCGGACTGCTTTCGCAGTACGCGGCGAGGGGCAGTTTCGCTCCAGCACGGAGACTCAATGCCCGAATCACCGCGATGGGAGTTTGGTTCCGGGACCGGTATTTCAAAACCTTCGCTTCAGGGATGGAGCGAAGGAGCTACAGGGATGTATTCACCGCGTTTTTGAAATACCGGTCCCGGAACCAAACGGAATGGTCTACTGGTCCCCGATTGCCCCCACGAGACGACTCCTTTGCCAACCAGCCCTCGGTGACCCACCAGTCCCTCATGGACCCGTGGCGCCAATTCGGCGATACTTCGCCCCGTTATCTATTCCTATCAATCATTAGTATAAATTTACTGGAGGTACAGCATGCGACTGGCCCCTATGGCTATCGCCAGCGCCATCCTCGCGCTCTCCGGATGCGATCAGGCGGGCAACGTTGCCACTGTCAGCAGCGCCCAACCCGCCGAGAAACCATCCGGTATTCAGCTGGACTACATGGATACCAGCGTAGATCCGGCCGAGAACTTCTTCCGTTACGCCAATGGACAGTGGCTGGAGAACACCGAAATACCTGCGGACAAGTCCCGCTATGGGTCCTTTATCGTCCTGGCCGACCAGGCCCGTGAAGACCTGAAAGTCATCGTGGAGGAAGCGGCCGCCGCTGAAGCTGAGCCGGGTAGCGAAACCCAGCAGATCGGTGATTTCTACAAGAGCTTCATGGACACCGACACCATCGAAGCGCGCGGTCTCGAGCCACTGGAACCGCTTCTGGCGGACATCAGTGAGATCGAGAACCGGGAGCAACTGGCCGGATTCTTTGCACGGATGAACCGCCTGGGCGTCACCACCCCGCTCTACTTCTACATCAACAACGACGAGAAGCAGCCCGACCAGTACATCCCCTACTTTGGGCACTCAGGGCTGGGGCTTCCGGACCGGGACTACTACCTGAAAGACGACGAGACCAGCACCGAGCTGCGCGAAACTTATCGCGAGCACGTTGCCAGGATGTTCGAGCTGGCGGGCCAGGACAAGGGCGAGGAGGCAGCGCAAACTGTGCTCTCCATTGAAAATGACATCGCCGAGCGTCACTGGTCGCGCACCGAGTTGCGGGATCGAGAGAAGACCTACAACAAAGTGTCTGTTCAGGATTTGACCAGCCAGACCGAAACCTGGAAATGGGATGAATTCCTCGGCGGCGCGGGACTGACTGCGGCAGAGAGCGTGGTCATCTCCACCCCCGACTACTTCAGTGAGCTGGACAGCTTGCTGGCCGCCTATTCAGTGGACCAGTGGAAGGATTATCTGCGCTGGCACACCATTTCCGCCTTCGCCTCATTCCTTCCGGAAGCCCTGGATCAGGAAAACTTCCGGTTCTACGGTACCGCACTGAGCGGTGCGCAGGAGCAGGAGGAGCGATGGAAGCGTGCCATGAGCCTGTTGGACAGCAGTGTCGGGGACCCTCTGGGCAAGCTCTACGTGGCCGAGCACTTCTCACCCACCGCCAAGGCACGCATGGAGGAACTGGTTGAGAACCTGCGCGAGGCCTACCGCCAGAGCATTCTGGGCCTGGACTGGATGACCGAGGCCACCAAGAAGAAGGCCATCGAAAAGCTCGAGAAATTCACGCCCAAGATCGGTTATCCCGATAAGTGGCGGGATTACAGTAGCCTCCAGGTGGCTGCGGAGGATCTGTTCGGGAACTACCTGCGAGCCATCGAGTTCATGTACCAGATCAATGTGGACAAGCTGGGCAAGCCGGTGGACCGCAGTGAATGGTTCATGACGCCTCAGACGGTCAATGCCTACTACAATCCCGTGATGAACGAGATTGTGTTCCCTGCGGCCATCCTGCAGCCGCCCTTCTTCAATGAAGCGGCGGACGACGCAATCAACTACGGTGCCATCGGCGCGGTCATTGGTCATGAAATGGGCCACGGCTTCGACGATCAGGGGGCCCGATCCGACGGTGACGGGTTCTTGCAGAACTGGTGGACCGAAGACGACCTGAGCGAATTCAACCGCCGGACCCAGCAACTGGTGGAGCAGTACAGTCAGTACACCGTACTGGACGACCTGCATGTGAACGGTGACCTGACCCAGGGTGAGAACATTGGCGATCTGGGCGGTCTCACGGTGGCTTACAAAGCGTATCAGCTTTCTCTGGACGGCGAAGAGGCCCCTGTCCTGGACGGATTTACCGGGGACCAGCGATTCTTCCTGGGCTGGGGACAGGTCTGGGCCAACAAATACCGGGATGAGGAGCTGAGACGGCGTATAATGACCGATCCGCACTCGCCGCCCCGCTTCCGGGTGAATGGCGTGTTGCGCAATATGCCGGAGTTCTATGCCGCCTTTGGTGTGGAGCCAGGCGACTGGATGTACCTGCCACCCGAGGAGCGGGTCAAGATCTGGTAGAGTCACGCCCCATCGGCCGGTGGTTAACACCGGCCGATTTCCGGCCCTCCGCGGGACCGGAGTTTCCGAAGTAATCTAGAGCAAGAGTTGTATGAGTGAGATGAGCGAAAACAAGCCCACTTTCTGGCAGATTGTTGTCAGCACGCTGGGGGCCGCTTTCGGGGTCCAGAGCAGCAAGACCTACGAACGCGATTCAGACCAGAAGAGCATTGCGCCCTACCTGACGGCCGGCCTGATCTTCACTACTTTGTTCATTTTCATACTCGTAACCATCGTCAAAATCATCCTGAATAGCGCGGGAGCTTAGTTGTCCGCCGACGACAAGGCCAGATAGGTAGTAGCCAACGACAAGGACTGATGGTTGCCACGACAAGACTTAGCAGCACGCCACAGACACAGGCCTGGCTGTTCGGCAAAGCCTAACCCGCGCGGCGGCACAGGATTTTATTTGCCTGCGCAACTATCCTTTTCGCGATTAATGCCTGCCCCATCATCTGCCTCCCAACCCTTACAGTGCCATATCTGAACGCTCGCGCCCCTGGCCGTTTTCCGCCGCCGACAGCGATCTGGTTTTGCCCGCTACTTCCAAAGGCGAATGCTGTCGACGCCTGCCAGCTTGAGCAGTTTCTGCACGTTTCCTTTGAAGCCGCGATGCTCAGTCTTGTGCATGCTGTTCAGGAAGTGCTCCTGGTGCTCGTGAGCGAGGTGATTGAGCCGCGCAACAAGCGCCTGCCCCGAGGCGGTCATTCGCACCTTGACCGAGCGTCGGTCCAGTTTGTCGTGCTCCCGCAGCAAGAGTTCCTTCTTCTCCAGACGATCCAGCAGGCGGGTCACTGCGGAGCGATCCACACCAACGGTGTCGGCAATCATGGCGGGCGTACCGGCGAGCTGGTGATGAAGGACATTGAGGACCATCCACTGCGGCCAGGTGACCCCTTCGCCGGCAAGACGATGGTTGAACTCTTCCTGCATCAGGCTTGCGAGGCGGGAAATCCAGAAGGTGTAGCTGTTGTGGATGAGAAAATCGCCGTTCTGCGCGTTGGAAACTGACATACCGAAACCCATGCTGAGCAAAATGCCAGCAAGGTAATTGCCTGAGCAATAGCTGTCAACGGCAAGGCGATGTTTTGTGGAGTGGATCGGCTGGAGGTGAGGGGGTGCGGAGCCTTTGCCGGTGCTTCGGGAAGGAGCGTCCGTCAAAAACCCCGTCGGCCGACCGGCGAGCGGTCGGCGTGTCTGCCGCTACTGGCTGGCCGCCCAATAGGCGAAGGCGCTGATGGCGATAGCAATCAGCACTACTGCAGCAATAGCGTCAACCCAGCCATCACCCTTTTGCTGTGTTTGAGAACTATCGTCGGACATGGGTACGTCTCCTTTCAGGTCATTCGGCAATCAAATCGATTCGCGGGAACAGCGACTGGCGCCTCCGGGAGGCTGCATTTTACTGATTCCGCTAAGGGATGCACGATTCTTTTCGCCATGCATACGGTTCTGTCGTTCTCCGGGCTTCCTTGGGACGCTGAATGGCGGGCTTTATAAAAGCTGGGTATTACCTGATAGCGTTTAGGCATTTTACAGCATATAGCGCCAGTGCTAGTTTAGCGCCCCGCGCGGATGGGGCCAGGCCACACGGAAGAGCTCATCCCTTCAGCCCGGGATTGCTGTATTCTGCGCGGCTGTTTTTTTTCGGGCCTCTGGGCAGATCTTCAGCGGTTCCCTCACCTTCTCCACAGTGACGACTCAGCATCGATGTACGTATACGACGAATACGATCACAAGATTCTTTCCCAGCGGGTTTCCCAGTTTCGCGGTCAGATGGAGCGCTATCTGAACGGGGAAATCAGCGAGGAAGAATTTCTGCCCCTGCGTCTGCAGAACGGACTTTATATCCAGCGCCTCGCACCCATGCTGCGCCTGGCAGTACCCTACGGCATGCTCAACAGCGCGCAGCTTCGCAAGCTTGCCTTTGTGGCCCGTCACTGGGACAAGGGATACTGCCACGTGAGCACCCGCCAGAACATCCAGTTCCACTGGCCCCAATTGGAGGACGTTCCGGACATTCTGGCGGAACTGGCGAAGGTGCAGATGCACTCCATTCAGACCAGTGGCAACTGTATTCGCAATACCACCACTGACCAGTTTGCCGGCATTGCCCCGGACGAGATCACTGATCCACGCCCTTACTGCGAGATCATTCGTCAGTGGTCCACCTTCCATCCGGAGTTCGCCTTCCTGCCACGCAAGTTCAAGATTGGCGTGACCGCGGCGGAACAGGACCGGGCCGCGATTCAGGTACACGATATCGGTCTGGCCATGGTCCGCAACACGGCAGGAGAACTGGGCTTCAAGGTCCTGGTGGGCGGTGGCCTCGGCCGGACCCCCGTCATCGCCAGTGTGATCCGGGAGTTTCTCCCGGAGCGGCACCTGCTGACCTACCTGGAGGCCATTCTGCGCCTGTACAACCAGTACGGCCGGCGGGACAACAAATTCAAGGCCCGCATCAAGATCCTCGTGCGCGCCATGGGCCCGGACGTATTCGCCCAAAAAGTGGAAGAGGAATGGGCCCACCTGAAGGACTCGCCCGCCACCCTCACCCGGGAAGAGATCGATCGAGCCAAGAGCTTCTTCACGGAGCCTGCATACGCGTCCTTCGATGACGAGGCCGTGTCCGCCGAGCTGCAAAAACAGTCCGGTGAGGAGAAAGCATTCGACCGCTGGCTGAGCCGAAATGTGCACGCCCACCGGGTTCCGGGCTATGCGGCCGTAACCCTTTCCCTCAAGCCGCCGGGCGTTGCGCCGGGGGACATCACCGAGCGGCAGCTGGAGCTGCTGGCTGACCTGGCCGACGAGTATTCATTCGGCGAGGTGCGCACC
This sequence comes from Gilvimarinus sp. F26214L, assembly GCF_054401055.1. NCBI lineage: Bacteria > Pseudomonadati > Pseudomonadota > Gammaproteobacteria > Cellvibrionales > Cellvibrionaceae > Gilvimarinus > Gilvimarinus sp. F26214L. The sequence continues at coordinate 5,853 of NZ_JBTIYG010000004.1, forward strand.
ACCCACGAGCAAAACATCGTGCTGGGGGATGTGCCGAAGAACCGGCTGCATGAACTGTGGCAGATACTCAGGCCCAACGGTTTCGCCACCCCGAACATAGGCACTCTCACCGACATCATTGCCTGCCCGGGCGGAGACTACTGCTCCCTGGCCAACGCCAAGTCGATCCCTGTGGCCGAGGCGATCCAGCGTCACTTCGATGACCTGGACTACCTGTACGACCTGGGCGATCTGGACCTGAATATCTCCGGTTGCATGAATGCCTGCGGCCACCACCATGTGGGCCATATCGGCATTCTCGGCGTGGACAAGAAGGGCGAAGAGTTTTACCAGATTCAGCTCGGTGGCAGTCAGGGCAACGACAGTCAGTTGGCGACGGTGCTCGGACCCTCCTTCGGTCGCGACCAGGTCACCGACGTGATCCAGAAGATCATTGACGTTTTTGTGGAAAGCCGCTCCCAGGAAGAGCAGTTTATCGACACCTACCGCCGCATCGGCATTGATCCTTTCAAGGAGCGTGTATATGCCAAAGCTCATTAAGGACGGGGCCGTCGCCCGGGACGATTGGCAGCTGATCGACGAGGAGACCAGCCTGGAGAACATCCCCTCGGGCAAAGTCATCGTTCCCCTGAAACTCTGGCAGGACCATTGCGAAGGATTGCGGGGCCGGCTTCCGGATCTGGGCGTGTGGTTGCACGGTCACGAGGAGACCGCCGCGCTGGCGGATGACCTGACGGATCTGCCCCTGGTGGCCGTCAACTTCCCTGTTTTCAGCGATGGGCGCGGCTTTTCCGCAGGCCGCCTGCTGCGGGAGCGCCACGGTTTTCGGGGGGAGTTGCGGGCCATCGGCTACTTTTTGCGGGAGCAACTGTGCTATCTGCGCCGCTGCGGTTTCTCAGCCTTCAGCCTGGACGACCGCTACGATCCGGAAGATTCCCTCAGCTCCCTTGAGGACTTCACCGAGTTCTACCAGGCCGCGTTCGACGAGCCCCTGCCCCTCTTCCGCCGCCGCGCAGGCGCGACGGCCTGAGGCGGTGAAGCAAGGTCCCGGCACCGGGACCTTCACGCCCCCAGTTGGGTCCGGCCGCCTCGACGTCACCCTCCTCCCTCGCTATCATCACCGTCCTACAACAATAATCATCGACTTGTTTAGAAGAGGATGGAGTGTTGAGTTATCCAAGTCCTTCTTCCACAGTCATGCTCCTGAGGGATCATGACGAGGACGGCCTGCAGGCACTGCTGGTTCGCCGCAATCACACCCTGACCACCGGCGGGGGTGCCTGGGTCTTCCCGGGCGGCCGGGTTGACCCGGCGGACTACATTGACCCCGATGACCACTTCCTCGCTGCCCAGAATGCCGCCCTGCGGGAGACCCGGGAGGAAACGAACCTGCGGATCGAGCGGAGCGACTTGATTCCCTTCGCCCACTGGACCACGCCCGAGGGCTCTGCCCGTCGTTTCGCGACCTGGTTCTTTCTTGCTCATCTGCGGGGTTCAGCCCAGGTGCAGGTGGACGGCGAGGAAATCGTGGATCATCGCTGGCTGTCGCCCAGCGCTGCCCTGGCCGCCCAGCGAGCGGGCGAAGTCACCCTGATGCCCCCCACCTTTGTTTCCCTGAGCCTTGCCGCGCAATTCGGGGATTGCGGCAGCGCTGTGGCGGACTTCCGGTGCCGGGAGGTGCAGTTTTTCAGCCCGCGAATCTGCGAGACCGATGAAGGGCGCATTATCCTCTATGACGACGACGCCGGTTACAAGGGAAGCAATCCCAACGAACCGGGGCCGCGTCACCGCGTCTATATCGAGGGCAACAACTGGCGCTACGAAGACAGTCGCACCCCTTGAGCGTACCGCCGGATCGACGGAGAGAGCTTATGCAGGAACAAACGCTTGAATACCAGGACGGCAACGAAGTACTGGAAGGTTTTCTGGTCACCCACGAGGATGGCCCACGCCCCTGCGTCCTGATTTGTCACGCCTGGAGCGGATTAAGTGATTTCGAGCGGGAGAAAGCCCGTAGTCTGGGCGCTTTGGGCTACAACGCGCTGGCAGTGGACATGTACGGCAAAGGCAGGCGCGGCAAGACCGTTGAGGAGAACCGGGAGCTGATGGCTCCGCTCATGCAGGACCGCGCCCTGCTCCGCAGGCGGGTACTGGCCGCGGTAAAAGCGGCGCGCACATTGGACATGGTGGATCCGGAGCGCCTGGCCGCCATTGGATTCTGCTTCGGGGGCTTATGTGTTCTTGATCTGGCGCGTTCCGGGGCCGATGTGAAAGGAGTGGTCAGCCTGCACGGACTGTTTGCGTCGCTTCCCGAGGACCTGCCCAGCGACATCATCAAAGCGAAGGTACTCGCTCTGCACGGCTACGACGACCCCATGGTTCCGCCGGAGCAGGTATTGGCGCTGGCCAAGGAACTCACGGACGGCGGCGTGGATTGGCAGCTTCACGCCTACGGGCTGACCTACCACGCCTTTACCAATCCCTCCGCGAACGACGCCGCCGGCGGCAAGATGTTCAACCCAAAGGCCAATCGCCGGGCCTGGCAGGCTGTGGAGAACTTCCTCAGCGAAGTACTGGACGGCACGCGCGATTGACAGACGCTCCGGCGAGCAGTCTGCCAGCCCCTTCCACACGCGTACACAGCAGGCGAAAGCTGGCCGTCAACGGCTTTCCGCGTTGAGCCAGTCGGCGATCTGTTCGGCAAAATAAGTGAGGATCAGATCAGCACCGGCACGCTTGAATGCCAGCATGGTCTCCATGATCACGGCTTTCTCGTCGATCGCGCCCTGGGATGCGGCGATCTTGATCATGGCGTACTCACCACTGACGTGGTACACGGCGAGGGGCCGGCTCGAGTGCGCGCGGATGTTTGCCACCACGTCCAGGTAGACCGTCGCCGGCTTCACCATCAGGATGTCCGCGCCTTCATACTCGTCCTGCAGGGATTCTGCCAGCGCCTCGCGGCCGTTGGCCTTGTCCATCTGATAACTGTCGCGGGTCCCCTTCAGGTGCACGTCCACCGCATCCCGGAACGGACCGTAGAACGCTGAGGCGAATTTGGTGGAGTAGGACATGACGGGCAGGTGGCTGAACCCTTCCCGGTCGAGGGCGTCGCGCAGAGCCGAGATCATCCCGTCCATCATGCCGGAGGGCGCAATCATGTCCACGCCCGCCCGGGCGGCAATGATGGCCTGCTTCTGAAGGTTGATGAGGGTCTGGTCGTTGTGCACATCCCCGTCCACCACCACCCCGCAGTGGCCGTGTTCGGTATATTCGCAGAAACAGTTGTCACTGATCACCACCATTTCCGGTTGTGCCTGCTTGGCACTGCGAATGATGCGTGCCATGAGCCCGTCCTCGGCCCAGGAGTCGCTACCGGTGGCGTCCTTATGGTGGGACACGCCGAACAGGATCACGCTCTTGATGCCCTTTTTCCACAGGCGCTGAATCAATGCGGGAAGGTCCGCTTCGGGATGGCGATAAACGCCGGGCATTGTGCTCAGCTCCACCGGGTTTTCGATCCCTTCTTCCACAAAGATCGGCAGTATCAGGTCGTCGGTGGTTAGATGGGTTTGCCGCACAAGGTCGCGAATCGCTGGGGTTCGGCGCAAACGGCGGAATCGAAAATCGACGGTAGACATAGGCAAGCCTTCGTTGGTGAATCGGGTTTTAGAGGTGCTTCCCCTTTTTTATTCGCGGCGCCAGGTGGTGCCGCTGCGGGAATCTTCCAGGATGATGCCCGCCTCTTTCAATTGTTCGCGGATTTCATCGGCCCGAGCGTATTCTTTCGCGGTCTTGGCAGCCTTACGCTCGGCAATGAGCGCTTCCACGCGGTCGGCACTGATGCTCTCTTCCCCGACGCTGGTCTTGAACCACTCCTCGGGATCAGTCTGAAGCAGGCCCAGAACCCCGGCGCTTTCAAGCAGCATCCCTTTCAGTTCCGCTTTGCGGTCAGCGTCGGCCTTGTTCAGGTCTCTTGCGATCTGATGCAGGGCGCTGATGGCGATGGGCGTGTTGAGGTCGTCCAGCAGGGCCTGAAAGACGGCGCTCTTGTGCAGGTCAACGGGCGCTGCCGGGATGGCTGCCGTGTCGCGGAGCGCGGTGTACAGGGAGTCCAGGCTGGCTTTGGCCTGGTCCAGCAGTTCTTTCGAGAAGTCCAGTTCGGATCGGTAGTGTGCGCTGAGTATGGCAAACCGCAGCACTTCACCGCGATATTTCCCGAGCAGGTCCCGGACGGTCCGGACGTTGCCCAGGGATTTGGACATTTTTTCTCCGTCCATGTTGATAAAGGCGTTGTGCAGCCAGTACCGGACATAGGTTGCGCCGTCGTGAACGCAGTGGCTCTGGGCCAGTTCGTTTTCGTGGTGGGGAAAGACGAGGTCTTTGCCGCCGCCGTGGATGTCGATGGACGGCCCGAGGTGGGATTCGATCATGACGACACATTCGGTGTGCCAGCCGGGACGACCGCGACCCCAGGGGCTGTCCCAGCCGGGTTCGTCGTCGCTGGAGGGTTTCCAGAGGACGAAGTCACCGGGGTGTTTTTTGTATCCGGCCACTTCGACGCGGGCGCCGGCGAGCATGTCTTCGAGTTTGCGGTTGGAGAGCTGTCCGTATTCGGGCATGGATTCTACGTCGAACAGGACGTGTCCCTCGGCCACGTAGGCGTGGCCCTTGGCGATGAGGGTTTCCATCATGGCGATCATTTGCGGCAGATGGTCGGTGGCGCGGGGCTCGATGGTGGGCTGAAGGCTTCCGAGGGCGGCCATGTCCTGGTGGTAGGCTTCGGTGTAACGTTCGGTGATGGTGCCGATGTCGGTGCCTTCTTCCCGGGCGGCCTGCATGATTTTGTCGTCGATGTCGGTGATGTTGCGGGCGTAGACGACGTTGTCATAGAGGCTGCGCAGTACACGAAACAGGGTGTCGAAGACGACGACGGGGCGCGCGTTGCCGATGTGGACGTAGTTGTACACGGTGGGACCGCAGACGTACATGGTGACCCGTTTGGGGTCCATGGGCTGGAAGATTTCTTTCTTCTTGGTCCGGGTGTTGGTGAGGTACAACTGGGTCAAGGTGCTCTCCGGTTTTGTTGATGGGGCGCTTTCGTCTTTCTGATCGTTGCCTTTGCCGATATCGAAATCTGGATATTTGGTGCCGGTCGCCCGTTTGGCGTGGGGCGAGCTGTTTCGAAAACGCGGTGAATACTTCCCTGTAGCTCCCGCGCCGCGTCCTGCGGCGAGGGTTTCGAAACAGCTCGCCCCACGCCAAACTGTCTGTGTGCCGCGTTCAGCCATTGCGCGGTACGTTCGCGGACCGATCGTTGCGCCACATGCGCATCAGCTTTGTGCGGTCAGTTTGCCGATTTTTTCTCCCAGGTGTCTTTCAGGCCAATGGTCTGGTTGAACACGGGGTACTCGGAACGGCTGTGCTTGTTGTCCAGATAGAAGTAGCCTTCCCGCTCGAACTGGTAGTGATCGTCGAGTGTGGCTGCGGCCAGGCCGATTTCCGCCTTGCAGTTTTCGAGAATCTCGAGGCTGTTCGGGTTCAGGGATTCACGAAAGTCCCTGCCGCCGGCCTCGGGCGCTTCTTCTGTGAACAGGCGATCGTAGAGGCGGACCTGGCAGTTGAGGTTGCGGCTGGCCGACACCCAGTGAATCACACCCTTGGGTTTGACGCCATCTTCCGGGTCCCGCCCCAGGGTGTTGCGGTCGCAGTGGCAGTGCACTTCGAGGATGTTGCCCTGCTCGTCTTTCACGACGTTCTCGGCCTGGATCACGTAGGCGTTGCGCAATCTGACTTTTTTGCCCAGCACCAGGCGCTTGTATTTTTTGTTGGCCTCTTCCCGGAAGTCTTCCCGGTCGATGTAGATTTCCCGGGAGAACGGCAGGGTCCGGGTGCCCAGGTCGTCCCGGTTGGGGTGGCCCGGCGCACTGAGTTCTTCGCTCTCGCCTTCGGGATAGTTGGTGAGTACGACTTTGAGCGGGCGCAGTACGCACATGGCCCGCGGGGCGTTCTTGTCCAGGTCGTCGCGCACGTGGTACTCGAGCATGCCCACGTCGGTGATCCCAAGGGAGCGGGTCACGCCGGCTGCGTCGCAGAAGTTGCGAATGGATGCGGGCGTGTAGCCGCGGCGACGCATGCCGGAGATGGTGGGCATGCGCGGGTCGTCCCAGCCTTCCACGTGGTTTTCGTCCACCAGCAGTTTGAGCTTGCGCTTGCTGGTCACGGTGTAGTTGGGGTTGAGGCGCGAGAACTCGATCTGCTTGGGCTTGCTGGGCGTGGGCAGATTTTCGATGAACCAGTTGTAGAGCGGCCGGTGGTCCTCGAACTCCAGAGTGCACAGGGAGTGAGTGATGCCCTCAATGGCATCACTTTGCCCGTGGGCGAAGTCGTAGGACGGGTAGATGCACCACTTGTCGCCGGTCTGATGGTGTGTGGCTTTTTTGATGCGGTAGAGAACAGGGTCCCGCATGTTCATGTTGGGCGAGGCCATGTCGATCTTCGCACGCAGGGTGCAGGCGCCTTCGTCAAACTCCCCGTTGCGCATTTTTTCGAAGCGCTCGAGGTTCTCTTCCACGGACCGATCCCGCCCCGGGCTGTTTTTGCCCGGCTCGGTGAGGGTGCCACGGTACGCGCGTGCTTCTTCCGCGCTCAGGTCGCACACATAGGCCTTGCCTTCCCTGATGAGGTGGACGGCCCATTGGTGGAGCTGGTCGAAGTAGTCGGAGGTGTAGCGCACCTCTCCGCTCCACTGGAAGCCGAGCCAGCGGATGTCCTCCTGGATGGACTCGACATACTCCTGTTCTTCCTTGGCCGGATTGGTATCGTCGAAGCGCAGGTTGCACTCGCCACCATAGTTACGCGCAATGCCGAAGTTCAGGCAGATGGATTTGGCGTGGCCGATGTGCAGATACCCGTTGGGCTCCGGTGGAAATCGGGTGATGACCTTGCTGATCTTTTTTGCCTGTAGATCCGCTTCGATGCCTTGCTCGATGAAGTTGAGGGGTCGGTTTCGTTCAGTCATTTAAGGGTACGGCACTCCGGGCGACGGCTGAGGGTTTGTCCGGGGCGGCATTCTTTGAGAATCCGCGGGAAGCGCGTATTATAGCCAGCTCTGCCACCGGCAAACACATCATCCGGGCAAGAATTTGGATTCCGGCCCCTATCTGGAGTACCCCATGATCACCCTGCATACAACTCTCGGCGACATTACCCTTGAACTGGATTTCGAGAAGGCCCCGAAGACGGCGGCAAATTTCAAACAGTACGCGGAAGACGGCTTTTACAATGGCACCATTTTTCATCGGGTCATTGACGGCTTCATGGTTCAGGGTGGCGGCATGACTGCAGACATGCAAGAAAAGGAAACCCGCGACAGCATCGAGAACGAGGCGGACAACGGCTTGCAGAACAAGGTGGGTACGGTAGCAATGGCCCGCACTATGGAGCCCCACAGCGCGACTGCTCAGTTTTTCATCAACGTCAAGGACAACGATTTTCTGAACCATACCCGCAAGGACGCCCAGGGCTGGGGTTACTGTGTGTTCGGCAAGGTGGTGGACGGTATGGATACTGTGAACAAGATCAAGGATGTTGAGACGGGCAACGCCGGCTTCCATCAGGATGTGCCCAAAGAGCCCATCGTGATTGAGCGGGTCACTGTCTCTGACTGATTGTCAGGTCGAAAGTCCGGAGCCAGCGTGTGCTGGCTTCCTCTCTTCCAGCCCTCTGTAGACTTTTCCCTGTGATTCTCTTCATCTCCGACCTGCATCTGGATGACTCCCGCCCCGCCATCGCCGAGGCCTTTTTCCGCTTTCTCGCCGAAGAGGCCGCGAAGGCCGAAGCGCTTTACATCCTCGGCGATTTGTTTGAGCTGTGGGTGGGCGATGACGACGACTCGGCTCTGGTGCTGGAAGTCCAGGACCGCCTCCGTCGCCTGGCGGATTCCGGGACCCGGGTGTTTTTCATGCACGGTAACCGGGACTTTCTGATCGGGGCGCGGTTTGGCGAGCGCTCGGGTGCGACCCTGTTGCCGGATCCGTTCGTGCTTGAGTGCGGTGGGGATAAGGTCTTGCTGATGCACGGCGATACGCTGTGCACCGGGGACCGGGACTATCAGGCTTTTCGCCAGCAGGTGCGCGCCCGGGAGTGGATGGATATGATCCTGGCCAAGCCCCTGGAGGAACGACGGGCGCTCGGTCGCCAGCTCCGCCAGCAGAGTCAGTCCATGAACAGCCGGAAGAGCGAAGACATCATGGATGTAACGCACTCGGAAGTGATCGCAGCCCTCCAGACCCACGGCGCCGATAAACTGATTCATGGCCATACCCATCGCCCCGCACGGCATCCCCTGGATGTAGACGGCCGGGCGGCCGAGCGCATTGTGCTGGGAGACTGGGATGACCAGGGCTGGTGCCTCGGCTACGAGTCGGGACATTGGGAACTCCAATCCTGGCGACTCTGAGGTATGCAGGCCTTACGTCGCGAGGAACCAAGCGTCGCCCGAAAGATCGAAGAACTCCGCATCAAAACACAAGCTCGTCACGTTTCCCGGACTTCACGCTGCCATTACTTTCCATGAAGCTTAATCGCCCCTTCCCACTGTCGATTTTTTTTCTGGCGCTCGTGCTGCAGGCCTGCAGTCCTGCAGTTCCACCAGAGGAAGTGGTCAGCCGCTTCTGGGCAGCATCCCTGACGGGCGATCACGAGACGGTGCGTCATCTTGCACTGCCAGACCACTTCGAGGAGGCTCACTTTCGCACCGCCCGTCACAGCGAACTGTTTTCCACCGTCGTAATTGGTCAGGTGAACCGGCAACGCGAGCGAGCGCTGGTGGAGACCCGCCTGGAGGGCATCGCCTACGGCGAACCCGCCGAAGTTGAGTTTGCAACCGTGGCTGTCATTCACGAAGGCGAGTGGAAAATCGACTACAGCGCGACAGCATCTGAAATGATTGGGGCGTTGTTGGAAGAAGCCGTCATCGAAGTGGACGCCCTAATGCGCGACGACATTCTTGAGCTCGAGGAGAGCTTTAACGAATCAATTCGCCAGGACTTGCGCAGCCCAGACTGACGCTCCCCTCCTCTCTCCTCCTCCCTGCTTCCTGCTCCCGGTCCAATTTGTGCTTTTCTCACTTTACTGATTGGTGTGAACAGGCCGCAAGGAGTGTCAGATGAAGCACAGTGCACGGGAGCCCCACTCTTCCCGTCGGCCCCGGCAGGGAGAGAGCGGGATTCGCCTGGGCAGCCTGTTTGGCATCACGGTCATACTGGACTGGAGCCTCCTTATCGTGGCGACTCTGATCGCCACTTCCGTCGCACTGGGCCCCCTTGCGCAGTGGCATCCCGATTGGTCCGCGCCTCTGCGCTGGCTCATGGGGATCGGCGCGGCAGTGTTGCTGTTCGCTTCCGTGCTCATTCATGAATTCAGTCATGCGTTGATGGCACGCCGCTATGGCACGCTGGTGGAGCGCATCACTCTTTTCATCTTTGGCGGCATGGCGCACATGGAGGACGAGCCGAAGCACTGGCGCGCCGAACTGCTGATCGCCATCGTCGGGCCTATTACCAGCATCGTACTGGGTGTGTTGTTTTTTCTCGCGGCGGGCTTTTCCCTGGACTCAAGCGGGCTTGAGAACCTCACGCCGGAAGAGATGCTCAGCAGCATGGGGGCACTGCCGACCCTGCTTTTCTGGGCCGGCAACGTGAACATCATCCTCGCCATCTTCAATCTCGTTCCGGCCTTCCCTCTGGACGGGGGTCGCGTTCTGCGCGCCATCTTCTGGGGAGCCACCGGAAATTACGTGCGCTCCACCGAGTGGGCCGCCAGCGGTGGACGGCTGTTCGGTTGGCTTCTGATGACGGCGGGAATCGCCATGATCCTGGGTATATCGGTCCCGTTCTTTGGCAGTGGTCTCGCCGGTGGAATCTGGTTGGTGTTCATCGGCTGGTTCCTGGCCCGCGTAGCCATGGTCAGCTATCAGGAGGCCAGCGTGAAGGAATCCCTGGCGCGCGTTACTGTCGGAGAAATCATGCGCAGCGACTTTGCAGCGCTTTCCCCTGAGTCCACGGTTGAGGACCTGGTGGAGAACTACTTGCTGCCCAAGGGGCAGCGGGGTTTTCCTGTTCTGGATCAGCAGCGGTTGGTGGGCATGGTGAGCTTCGAGGACGTGCGCCAGGTGCCTCGCGGCAAGTGGGCGAACACCCGGGTCGCGGACATCATGACCAGACAGGATCGCCTGCTCACCCTCGAAGCGGGCGACGACAGCTTTAAGGCGCTCGCCCGGCTATCAAGCGCCGGCGTCAATCAGATGCCCGTTCTGCGGGGCGAGCAGGTGGTGGGCCTGCTGCAACGGGAAGACGTGTTGCGCTGGTTGCAACTCTATCGGCCCGATCAGGTTGGCCAGGGGCTGGCGCAGCAGTAGAGTTTCCCGGCAGCCGGGGCCGGGCATGGGAAGACCCGGAACGACGAAGGAGCACCACATGCTGGACCCTCAGGCCTTTGCCACCCGGCGTCACGCCATGGTGGAACAGCAATTGAAAGCGCGAGGCGTTCACTCTCCACAGGTGCTCGAAGCCATGGACCGGGTGCACCGGGAGTCCTTTCTGCCCGATCAGTTGAGAGACGCCGCCTACCAGGACAGTCCACTCCCCATTGCCGAAGGGCAGACGATCTCCCAGCCATACATCGTTGGCTTCATGCTCGATGCCCTGCAGTTGGAAGGCGGAGAGCGGGTGCTGGAAGTGGGGACCGGCTCCGGCTACGGCGCTGCGGTTCTCGCCGAAATCGCGGCACAGGTGATCACCGTGGAACGGCATCGACCGCTGGCGGTACGCGCTCGCCGCGTTCTCCGGGAACTTCATTACCACAACGTGGAGGTCATCCACGGGGACGGCTCCCAGGGCTGGCCCGCCGGTGCGCCCTACGATGCAATACTCATTACCGCCGGGGCGCCCAATGTTCCGTCCGCGCTCAAACAGCAGATACGGGTGGGCGGACGCCTGATACTGCCGGTGGGCCTCAGTGAAACGCGCCAGCAGCTGATTCGCGTCACCCGTCGCGCGGAAAACGATTATCTGGAGGAAGCCCTGCTCGATGTCCAGTTTGTTCCGCTAGTGGGCCGCGGCGGCTGGCGCAGCGGTAGAACACTGTCAGGCGCCAGATGCCTGGCCCGGCCCCGGAAGCTGGATTTGTCCCTGCCGGAGCTGATGCGCGCCGAAGCCGAGCCCATGGACGACCCCGACAGTTGTGACCTCGATCCGCTGCTGGAGCGCATCGCGGACGCCCGGGTCGTCTGCCTTGGCGAAGCAAGCCACGGCACGGCGGAGTTCTACCGGTTCCGTGCGCGGATAACCCGCGAGCTTATCGAAAAGAAAAACTTCGATTTCGTCGCGGTGGAGGCCGACTGGCCCGATGCGGCCCGCATCGATCATTACGTCCGGCATCTGGATGTGCCTCCGTCCAGCTGGACCGCATTCACCCGGTTCCCCACCTGGATGTGGCGCAACCGGCAGGTTCAGGATTTTGTGGAATGGCTCCACGAGCGCAATCGCCAATTTGATACGCCGGGCCAACGGGTCGCCTTTCACGGTTTGGATCTGTACAGCATGTTTACCTCCATCGGCGCCGTTCTCGGCTACCTGGAGCGCACAGACAGGCAGACCGCCAGAATCGCCCGGGAGCGTTACGGTTGCCTGTTCCCCTGGGAGGACGACCCGATTCACTATGGCCGCGCAGCCGCCTCGGGGAAATTCGACGAGTGTGAAAAGCAGGTGGTGGGCATGCTCGCGGAACTGCTGGAAAAACGGCTGGGCTACTCAGCCCGCGACGGGGAGCGCTTTTTTGATGCGGTTCAGAATGCCCGGCTCGTCGCCAACGCGGAGCGTTACTACCGGAGCATGTACGAGGGCTACAGCGACTCCTGGAACCTGCGCGACAGCCACATGTTCGACACGCTGCAGAACTTGTTCAATCATCACGGCGAGGATTCCAGGGCCGTAATCTGGGCCCACAACTCACACCTGGGCGATGCCTCGGAAACGGACATGGCCCGCCGAGGACAGCACAACCTGGGACAGCTTTGCCGGCAGGCGTATGGAGACCAGGCCTACCTGATCGGTTTCGGCACCCATGGCGGAACCGTCATGGCAGCGAGTGAATGGGGTGGCCCCATGCAGGTTAAAACGGTGCGCCCTTCCCTGCCCGAAAGCTGGGAGCGCAGCGCGCACGACACCGGCTTGGGAAACTTCTTGCTGGGACTGCGGGATGCCGATCCGCCCGAGTTGAAGGAGTTGCTTGGTGAAGAGCGGCTGGAGCGGGCCATCGGCGTGATCTATCGCCCCGAAAGCGAACGCGCCAGCCACTACTTCAAAGCGCGGCTCGGCCGGCAGTTCGATGAATATATCTGGTTCGACGACACCCGGGCCGTGGAACCACTGGACAGCAAAATGCTGAAGGGAATGCCCGATACCTATCCGTTCGGCTTATAAGGCGCGGCCTGCGGACTTGCAAACGAATCCGCCTGCCGCGCAGCGCTCACCGGACCCGCGCTCACAAACAGCAAAAGCCCCACAAGTCCCGCCAACGCAGCCACCCCATAAGCTTCCCAATAGGAGCCCGACGCGGCGTACACCAGACCCAAAACAGCGGGGCCGCAGGCTGTGCCCAGCGACGACATGAGATTGGTGGCGGAGAAAATCCGGGAGTAATCCCGCAATCCAAACGCTTCGGCAACCAGGAGCGATTGCAGCATGAGCAGATTACCTACGGTGACGCCGAACAGTGCCAGCCCGACAAACAGGGCCGCAACACCGGCAGAAAAACCGAGTACGGATAAAGCCACAACCTGCAGAACGATCATGGCGAGGGCAAAGCTGCGAATGGACATGTTGTCCACCAGCCACCCGCCGATCAGACGCCCCACGATGCTGGCGACGGGAAGGATGGCAAGTGCCAGCGCTGCGGATTTGTTATCGACGATTTCACTCACCAGCCCATATTGATGGGCAATCCCTCCCACCTGGGCCATCATCAGGAAGATATAGGCGAGACTTGCTCCCCAGAAAAAACGATGCCGACGGGCCCGCGACCAACTGACGCCATCGATCTGTCGGTTGCTTTCAGACTCAGACGTCGGCGGCGTTCCGTCCACACCCATGCCCATACTCGCCGGGCTCTCTTTCAGGTACATCCAGGTCACCGGGACAACGCCCAGGATGTAAACCAGCCCCAGTATGGGGGCCGTGATGGACAAGCCAACCGACTCCATCAACGCCGCGCTGGCCGGCGTAATGACGATCCCGCCGAGGGACAGGCCAGTGGACGCCACCGACAACGCCATGGCCCGCTTTCTCTGAAACCAGCGCGCAACCAGTGTGGTGCCCGGCAGGATTCCCGATGCGGAGAATCCTGCTCCAAAGCAGATATAAACCAGACAAAGTTCAAGAAGGGAATCGACGCGCGCCAGAGCAGTCAGGGAAATCCCGCTCACCACTGCGCCAACCGTCATGCACCAGCGAATATCGTAGCGATTGAGCAGCTTGCCCACCCATAATCCGGTAATGCCGCCGCTGATGAAAAACAGGGAAACCGCGATCGAGACCGACTCTACGGAAAAACCGGGACGCCGCGCGAGGGCGTCGAGAATGACCGCGTGATTGTAGAAACTGAGCCCGGAGCTGAACGTGAGAACCACCAGAATGGCACCCACCACCTTCCAACCATAAAACAAATCAAAACTCCATGCCCCTCTTGCGAGAAGGGCCTCTCACAATCACACCGTCAGTATGTAGCCATTTGGATGCTGGTTTGCGCCAATACCGTGCCCACGGACTGATCATCCCTCAGGGTTACGGCTTTGATGTCGATAAAGTATTCGTTGCCCCGACCGCCTGAACAGGGCGGCAGATATGCCCCCGCCTTGTCCCAACCGGGCGCTTGATGCAACTGGACCACAAAAAAGGGCTCCGGCAACTCTTCACGATGGCCCTGAACCGGGGAAACCACCACTTCGCTCTGGCCGCTCTCGATTTTGTAGCCCACCTTCCCGTGTCCACCCTTGTCCATGCGGACAAAGCTGCGATCACTGAACTCCAGGACGATCGCCTCGGCGGACTCGGGTACATTGTGCAATTGCACCGCCGGAGACTCGGGATTCTCGCCACCAAAGCGCTGGCATTGCTGCCCTTGCGGAATGCCTTCGCCCGTCCAGGCCGCATCCACAAACGTGGCTTCCATATCCTGCCCGTATACGGATAAGGCAGCGGACCAACAAAACCCGATCAGCAGCAACCGGCTACGCGCAAATCTGGAACACTTCATCACTTCCTCCCTGATCAGATTGGTCTTTCATCGTTGGGCTCCATCTTAACACCCGGAGTGCCCAGGGTCGTGGAAGCGATCAAACCTGAGCCAGTGGACCGCTGTGGAAGCGAAATTCCGTGTCCGGCGCGAGGATAAGCTCCTGCTCTCGGTCGAGCAGCTCCTGCAGGCGTCCCGCGCAGCTCCCACCGGCCGCCTTTTCGGCCAGCTTCAGATAATCCGTAAAGTGCCGGGACTCGGACTTGAGAAGGGATGAATAGAACTTGCCCAGCTCCGCGTCCAGATGCGGCGCCAGTCTGGCGAAGCGTTCGCAGGAACGGGCTTCGATGATGGCGCCAATGAGCAATGTATCCACCAGCTTCTGCGGCTCGTGGGTGGCCATTCCGTTGCGCAGCTCCGCGGCGTACCGCGAGGCGGAAATCTGCTCGTAGGGGATGCCCCGGGCCGCCATGATCGCAATAACCTGTTCGAAATGGCGCAGCTCCTCCCGCGCCAGACGCGACATCTTGTTGAGCAGCTCCGTGTCTTCAACATAGCGATACATCAGGTTCAGTGCCGTACTGGCTGCCTTCTTCTCGCAATTGGCGTGGTCAATCAGCAGCAGACGCTGGTTATCGAGGGCGTTCTGGACCCAGGCATCGGGGGTTGCGCAGTGCAGGAAATTTTCGATGGTTAGCGGCATGATGCGGGTGCCATTTCGGAGCGCGGTGGTAACAGGCTCCTTGAGATGAAAGCTGAAGAAATGCGCGTCGGCATGTGAATCACTCATGAGCGTTTCCCCCGGGCGGAGCGACATCAACAACCCCGGCCCGGGACAAAACAACTGACATCGAGTGCGGACTCAACGAGTCCGCAATTCGATTTCGATCAAACCCGCTCCAGAATCATGGCAATACCCTGACCAACGCCGATGCACATGGTGCACAGAGCGTACTTGCCCTTGCGCTTGTGCAGTTCGAGGGTGGCGGTGGTTGCCAGACGGGCGCCAGACATGCCGAGCGGGTGACCCAGCGCAATGGCGCCGCCGTTCGGGTTCATGTGCTCCGCATCGTCCGGAATGCCGAGCGCGCGCGTGACCGAGAGTGCCTGAGCCGCAAAAGCTTCATTCAGCTCGATTACATCCATTTGTTCAATTGTGAGGCCCGTTTTGGCCAGCAGTTTTTTTACGGCAGGGACCGGACCATAGCCCATGATGCGCGGCTCGACACCGGCGACCTGCATTCCGACAATACGGGCTCTCGGCGTCAGGCCATGTTGCCTGGCCGCTTCTTCCGAGGCCACCAGGACTGCACAGGCACCGTCGTTGATACCGGATGCGTTTCCGGCAGTCACGGTGCCGTTCTCGCGGAATGGCGCCTTCAGTCCCGCCAGCCCTTCAAGGGTGGTATTGGCACGGATGTGCTCGTCCTTGTCGACGATCAGGGGATCCTGTTTGCGTCGCGGGACCTCTACGGCCGTAATCTCTTCCGCCAGGCGGCCGTTTTCCTGGGCCGCGGCAGCGCGTTGCTGACTGCGATAGGCAAAAGCGTCCTGGTCTTCACGGGAGATCTTGTACAGTTCGGCCAGGTTCTCTGCTGTTTCGGGCATGGAGTCGATGCCGTACTGCGCCTTCAGCAGCGGGTTGACAAACCGCCAGCCCATGGTGGTGTCCTGCAGTTCGTAGTTGCGGGCAAATGGAACATCCGCCTTGCCCATCACGAAGGGGGAACGGGTCATGGATTCCACGCCGCCAGCGATGATCAGATCCATTTCGCCGGTCTTGATGGCGCGTGCGGCAGTTCCTACCGCGTCCATGCCGGAGCCGCAAAGGCGGTTGATGGTCACGCCGGCCACTTCTGTCGGGAGACCTGCCAGCAGGCCCGCCATCCGGGCGACGTTGCGGTTGTCTTCACCGGCCTGGTTAACGCAACCGAGCATCACATCCTCGATCAACGTGCGGTCCACGGATGGGTTGCGCTCCATCAGGCGTTTGATGACCAGTGCTGCCAGATCGTCCGGGCGAACCGCACTCAGGACACCGCCGTAGCGGCCAATGGGGGTTCGAATGGCATCACAGATATAGGCTTGGGACATGTAAATCTCCGGATCAAATCAGACAATGACTGGCTGTGAAGAGAGCGGCCTGCGCCAAAACGGGGGCAGCCACCGAGTGTTCGACTGAGCGGACACAGTCCGCGACAGGGCGCAATAGTGTATAGGAAGCGCCCCTCAGTGTTAAGACTCGCTCGCGGACCCCGTTGTCGGGCCTGTGCGGAGGGCGTCCGCTCGGGATAAACTGCGGTCTGCTGCCCGAGTGCGGCATGAGGCTGCCAAACCCGCTCCGGCAACCTCGATTCAGGTACGTACCCGCGCTCCGCGCAGGTGGCCATGAACGCCCAGCCAGGAAAATGCAGCCAGCCGCCGGGCACGATCTCCGGCTGATTCCGGCAAACACTGAGCACTCTCATCGAACCGGACACTCTCATGAAAAAGATCATCGCCTTTGTTTTCGTACCGCTCGCCGCCCTGCTGCTCACTGCCTGCAGCGACGATCCGCGCGTATCTCCCGCTCCGGTGGGGGACGCCGCGCCGTCTTTTGCCGGGCGCGCCATGGGCGAACGCTCGGTTGCCGCCGACCGCATGACGGCCCAAAAGGCCAGCAACCCCTACCTGGCCCTGGAGCACTACTTCCGCGTCCGGCTGGCAGAGGACCTGATCCGCAGCCGCTATGAAGCGACGGTGGAACGGTGCAAAGAGGATTTTTTCGGCTGCACCCTGGTGGACGCCTCGCTGCACGAAGACCGCTATGCTCTCAGCGCCAATATCCAGGTTCGCATCGCAAACCCGGGGGTTGAGGGCCTGATGGAAACAGCTTCGGAGGGCGGGGAAATCGCTTCACAAAACTCCCGCGCCGAAGATCTCACGGAGGTGGTTACCGATACCGAAAAGCGCCTGGAAATGCTGAAGTCCTACCGGCAACGGCTGGAAGCTCTGGAATCCCGCGCTGCCGACGACATTGAGTCGCTGATCAAGGTCAGTTCGGAGCTGTCGCGGGTCCAGTCGGACATCGAAAGAATCGAGGCCCAGCGGAAAAACCTGCAGAAACGCCTCGACCTGGACCTGCTGAACATCCACTTCTACACGGAAACCGAGGACCAGGTTTTCACCCCGGTCCGCCAGTCGCTGGAGCGTTTTGTCTACAACCTTTTCGTGGGTGTTTCCGGCATCATCACCGGTGTAGCCCGGGCGTTGCCGTGGGTTGTGGCGCTGTTGCTGCTCGGAACCTTGCTGCGCTGGATCTGGCGACGACGCTCCCGACGTTGAGCGGCTGCTTCCGGCGGGCACTCAGACGCCAAGAGCCCGCTGCCCGGGCAGAATGTAGCGCTCATAATAGGCACAGGACAGTTCGTAGAACTCCCGGTCGATCCGGGTCTTGAGCTCCGACAGGGGCAGGTGCTCCCACTCCGGCCTGACCCGGATACCAAAGTCCGCAACCTGGCTGATATTGCCGGCCCCGTGCCGCAGCAGATCGAAGATCCAGCAGTATGGGGGCCGGTCAGCATTGCATTGCACCTGATGAAAGCGAAGCTGCTCCAGGAGCCGGTCCTTATCCACCAACTCGAACTTGCTTTGCACCGTCTGGGCCAGGAGCTGACCGATTCGATCCAGCACGGCCTGCCGCTCTTCATCGCTGTAGCCATTCCAGTCAATCACTTCCTGGGCAAAGCGCTTGCAACCGCGACAGACGTCATCACCGATTCCAGTGGAGCAGATACCGATGCAGGGTGTGCGGGGTCGTTTCTTCATGAAAGGCGGTTCTTCGGTCATGGCTGAATGCAGGATCACATTGTAGGCCCATTCGCCCACAACCTGCCATGTCCGCTCAGGTATCTGTCCCCGCTCCCATGCCACCTCTGGTCAATCCTCCCCCTACTGGAGCCCCACCCCCCCTTGTTGTAGAATACGCGCCCCGATTGGGAGCGTTGTGTCCCTGAGCCCCTTGCCCAGTGGTCTGTGCTCCCTCTTCCCTTCGCCATCCGTGCGGGTCACCGATGGCCCGCGGGGAGTCATCGTTTTAACAGAAGGAAACCACCGTGCTTGAAGCTTATCGTAACCACGTAGCAGAGCGTGCTGCCGAGGGTGTTGTCCCGAAACCCCTGAATCCGGAACAGGTCGCAGACCTGGTGGAACTGCTGAAAAATCCACCAGCCGGTGAGGAAGAGACGCTCCTCGACCTGATCTCCAATCGCGTTCCCCCGGGCGTGGATCAGGCGGCTTACGTCAAAGCCGGTTTCCTTGCCGCCGTTGTCAAGGGCGAAGCCTCTTCGCCGCTGATCGACCGCAAGCAGGCGGTTGCCCTGCTGGGCAACATGCATGGTGGGTACAACATCGCACCGCTGGTGGATGCCCTGGACGATGCCGAGCTGGCCCCACTGGCCGCAGAAGAACTCAAGCACACTCTTCTGATGTTCGACGCCTTCCACGATGTGGAGGAAAAGGCAAAGGCCGGCAACGAGAATGCGAAAGCCGTACTGGAATCCTGGGCCGCCGGCGAGTGGTTCACCAAGCGCAAAACGCTTCCGGAGAGCATCAAGACCATCGTTTTCAAAGTGACCGGCGAAACCAACACCGACGACCTCTCGCCGGCTCAGGATGCCTGGTCCCGCCCGGACATCCCCTTGCATGCCAAGGCTATGTACAAGGTGCCCCGCGAAGGTGTACACAACGCGGAAGAGCAGATCAACGAGTTGAAGCAGTCCGGCTATCCGGTGTCCTTCGTGGGCGACGTGGTGGGTACCGGCTCTTCCCGCAAGTCCGCCACCAACTCGGTTTTGTGGTACATCGGTGAGGACATTCCCGGCGTTCCCAACAAGCGGGGCGGCGGTATCTGCATCGGTGGCAAGGTGGCTCCCATCTTCTACAACACCATGGAAGACGCAGGCGCACTGGTTTTTGAAGCCCCGGTCGATGACCTGAACATGGGCGACGTGATCGAGATCCGTCCCTACGAGGGCAAGATACTCAACGAAAACGGCGATGTGATTTCCGAGTTCAAGCTGAAATCTGAGGTTCTGCTGGACGAAGTACGGGCCGGCGGCCGCATTCCCCTGATCATTGGCCGCGGCCTCACCGCGAAAGCCCGGGAATCACTGGGCATGGAGCCCTCGGATCTGTTCCGCAAGCCGGAGCAACCCGCCGACACGGGTAAAGGCTACAGCCTGGCCCAGAAGATGGTCGGTCGCGCCTGCGGAATGGAAGGTGTGCGTCCCGGTGCCTACTGCGAACCCCGGATGACCACCGTGGGCTCGCAGGACACGACCGGCCCCATGACCCGCGACGAACTGCAGGACCTGGCTTGCCTGGGCTTCTCGGCCGATCTCACCATGCAGTCGTTCTGCCATACGGCGGCCTACCCCAAGCCGGTGGACATCGACACCCAGCATACGCTGCCCGACTTCATTATGAACCGGGGCGGTGTATCCCTCCGTCCGGGCGACGGCATCATTCACAGCTGGCTGAATCGCATGCTCCTGCCTGACACAGTGGGCACCGGTGGCGATTCCCACACCCGCTTCCCGCTCGGTATCTCCTTCCCCGCCGGTTCCGGGCTGGTGGCCTTCGCAGCGGCCACCGGCATCATGCCGCTGGATATGCCTGAGTCCGTTCTGGTTCGCTTCAAGGGCGAGCGCCAGCCGGGTGTAACCCTGCGCGATCTGGTCAACGCGATTCCGCTGTATGCCATCAAGCAGGGGCTGCTTACTGTGGAGAAGAAAGGCAAGAAGAACATCTTCTCCGGCCGCATTCTGGAAGTTGAAGGTCTGCCCGATCTGAAGGTGGAACAGGCTTTCGAGATTTCCGATGCCTCCGCCGAACGTTCCGCCGCCGGCTGCACCATTAAACTGGACCAGGAGCCCATCAAGGAATACCTGACTTCCAACATCACCATGCTGCGCTGGATGATCGAGCAAGGCTACGGCGATGTGCGCACCCTGGAGCGCCGCGCTCGCAAGATGGAAGAGTGGCTGGCGAATCCGGAGCTGATGGAAGCCGACCCGGACGCGGAGTACGCGGCGGTTATCGAGATCGATCTCAACGAGATCAAAGAGCCCATCGTGGCCTGCCCCAACGACCCGGATGACGTGAAGCTTCTGTCCGAGGTTGCTGGCAACAACATCGATGAGGTGTTCATCGGCTCGTGCATGACCAACATCGGTCACTTCCGCGCCGCAGGTAAACTGCTTGAAGCCACTGATGCTGAGCTGTCCACCCGCCTCTGGATCGCTCCACCCACCAAAATGGACGAGCACCAGTTGATGGAGGAAGGCTACTTCAGCATTTACGGTCGCAAGGGTGCGCGTACGGAAATGCCCGGATGCTCTCTATGCATGGGTAACCAGGCGCGGGTCGCGCCCAAGAGCACAGTGGTTTCCACGTCCACACGCAACTTCCCCAACCGTTTGGGTGACGGCGCCAATGTTTACCTGGCCTCTGCGGAGCTGGCTGCGGTAGCGGCCATCCTGGGTAAACTGCCCACGCCGGCGGAATACCTGGAGTACGCCAACAAGATCGACAGTATGGGCAGCGACATCTACCGCTACCTGAACTTCAACGAGATCGAGTCCTTCCAGAAAGCCGCCGACGAAGGCAAGCGCATCGCCGCTGTACAGATCGAGACAGTCGCCTAGACAGGTCGACTCGATTTGAATGCAAAAAGCCGACAGGGGCTAAGCCCCTGTCGGCTTTTTTGTGTCCGGGGAAGCTGCTTCGATTTAAATTGAACAGAGTTATTCGGCCGAAAGCTTACGGGCCATCTAAACGCGGAAAAACTCCTGGATTGCGTCCTTCTCCCACATGGCGTCCTGATAACCCAGTTCCATGAGCTCATCGCAGAAAGGCTTGGCGAAAAGGAGATAACTGGCTGCTGCAGATCCGCCGCCCCGTGCGGTCGCCCCGGTTGCGCCGAGGAAAAAGCGCATGCTCTTGGGGAGGTAGCGAATCTTGCGTCCGGCAATCTTGTCCAACTCCTTGGATGGCGAGATAACCAGGGTCTTCACTGGCCGGAGCCTCACGCCCGAGTCGGTATAGACGTCCCCCTCGATTTTTTCCAGAAGCATGTTGATGCGCTCCAGATGCTCGATGTCCCCTTCGAGACTATCGATGAACGCGCTGTTGAACATATGGCCAATGATCTGTCCCATGGACGGTGAGCGCCGGGCACGGACCCTGCGCCTCTGCCAATGGGCGGGGTTGCGGTTACTGCTCACCCCAATAACGAAGACCGAGTCCGCACCCAGGTGCAACGCGGGGCTGATGGGAGCAAGCTGCCGCATGGCGCCGTCGCCGAAGTACTCCCGATTGATCTTGACGGTGGGGAAAATCGTGGGAATGGCCGAAGACGCCAGCAGATGATCGATGGTCAGCTCCGAGGCGACCCCGACCCGCCGATGCCGTCGCCAGCCCTGCAGGTTCGGCCGACCCTGAAAGAAGCTCACGGTCTCGCCAGAGCTGTAACCCATGGCGGTGACGGCGACCGCTTCCAGGTCCCCTGCTTCGATCCCTTTCTGGATATTCGCAAAGCGAATGGTTTCCAGAAGAAATTCCCGGAGGGGCTCATTGTCCAGCAGGGAAATGGGACGTTCCCGCCCCGCCCCCTGATTGAACAGAGACCCGCCAAGCTCTGCAAGACTGCGGCCCAGCTCCAGCCAACCGGTCTTGAAGATCCGTTCGATGGCGATGTTGCCCCAGATGCTGTACAGATCGGCAACCGCCTCGCGGAAACTACCGCTATGGGTCGACAACGCCAGGGCGTTGATGGCCCCGGCGGAAGTGCCGCATATGATGGGGAAAGGGTTGTGAGCCGATGCAGGGAGAATGTCCTTCACTGCGGAGAGCACACCCACCTGATAAGCTGCACGGGCTCCACCACCCGAAAGAATGAGTGCGTTCTTCATAAGGACATCTGATCAGCCGGAAGCCGATATTCGTTATGCTTGTTTTTTCTGATCGGCTTCTTTCAACTCGCGACGCAGGATTTTTCCAACCGGCGACTTGGGCAAGCTGTCAACGAACTCCACGATTTTCGGAACCTTGTAGGCCGTCATGTTCTTTTTGGCGAAAGCCCGGACATCGTCCACCGTAAGATTCAGATCCTTGCATACTACGAAGGCCTTTACCACCTCACCGCTGTGTTCGTCGGGAACACCAATGGCCCCCGCTTCGAGGATGCCCGGATGCTCGGAGAGAATGTCTTCCACTTCGTTGGGATATACGTTGAAACCGGAGACCAGAATCATGTCCTTCTTCCGATCAACGATTCGCAGGTATCCATCGTCCTGGACCATGGCCATGTCGCCGGTCTTGAACCAACCGTCTTCGCTGAGCACCTTGGCCGTTTCTTCAGGCCGATTCCAGTAACCTTTCATGACCTGGGGACCGCGCACGCACAGCTCGCCGACCTCGCCTGTGGGGAGCGTCTCTCCCTTTTCGTCGATGACCTTGAGCTCTGTCTCAGCCACCGGCGTACCCACCGTACCCTGCTGAATCCCGCCTGGCGGATTGGCGGAGACCACGGGTGAGGTCTCGGTAAGACCATAGCCTTCTCCGGGTACCACACCGGTCACCTCAGTCCACAAACGCGCGGTATCCTTGGTGAGAGCCATACCGCCGGAGCTGGTGAACTGCAACGAGCTCAAGTCCAGCTTGCGGAATCCCTCGTGCTGACACAAGGCATTGAACAGCGTATTCAGCCCCACGAAACCGTAGATGGTTTCACCCTTCAGGGCCTTTACGAACGAGTCGAGGTCACGCGGATTGGGGATCAGCAGGTTGTGATTGCCGGCGCTGAAAATAGACATGCAGTGCACGGTAAAGGCGTAGATATGGTACAGGGGCAGCGGCGCCACCCAGGTGACATTTTCCCCTTCGCGCATGATGTCCTTGAGGTGCTCGGACAGCTGTTCCTTATTGGCTACGAGGTTCGCATTGGTGAGCATCGCGCCCTTGGCAACGCCAGTGGTGCCCCCGGTGTACTGAAGAACCGCAAGATCCTCAGGGCGACGGTTCACGGGCTGGAAAAGCCCGGCGTCCGTTTTCAGCGCACTGTTCAGTGGAACCTGGTTCGGGAAGGAAAACGACGGCACGCCCTTTTGAACGTATTTAACAACGCTGTTGATCAACAGCCGCTTCAGGGGAGGATGGAGATCGGCGATTTCGGTAACAATCACCTGTTCCACCTCCGTATCCGCTACCACGCTTGCTGCGGCAGCCGCCACGTTGGCAAGCACCACCAGCGCTTTCGCGCCAGAGTCCTTGAGCTGGTGCTGAACTTCGCGGGCGGTATACAAAGGGTTGGTGTTAACCACCACCATCCCCGCGCGCAGAGCGCCCCACAGCACCACCGGATACTGAAGGACGTTGGGCAGTTGAATGGCTATCCGATCACCAGGCTCAAGACTCGTCTCGTTCTGCAGGTAGGCTGCGAATCGGGCGCTGAGCTGGTCCAGGTCCGCGAAGCTGAGCGTGTGGCCCAGACAAGTGAAGGCGCGGTTATTCTGATATTTCTTGACGCTCTCGTTGAACACATCCACCACAGTGGCGTTATCACCCAGCATTTGCCTCTCCACTTCTCTCTGGTTCCCAGTCACCGGCTCTCAAGAGCGGCGCTGGTATCCTTGTATTATGGTTATGGATCGCTTCCGATCCGGTTTTAGCAGGCGGTTGCAATCAGCTTGCGTTACAACAGCCTGTCAGTCTTCCTCTTCATCGTCCCTGTTTTCGTCTTTTTCCCTGCGGCTCTGCAGCGCGCGCAACCCCAGGGCTGCGATAAAAGCGGCAAGCATCAGAGCGCCGATCAGTACAAACACCGCCAGCAGCTCGCCGATAATCCGCTCGGACCCGATGTCCAGGCTGCTCATGGCCAGCCCGATAAACGCTACGCCACCCAGGATCAGCGTAGCCATTACAATGTATCGAACCGCTTTGTTGCCGAACATATGACTTCCAGTTGCGGAGGTGTTCAGAGCCCGGGCCTGGAGCCCGGCCTTCGAATAGGATTCCAGATCCTGACCCTACATTCCGATAACGTTTTCCCGGCTCCATTCACATTGCACCTGAATGTCGCAGGCGCCGGGGGTATGGGAATCGGACAACGACGTCCAGTGAAAGGTGTGGATGCCGCTGAGTTCCGTTTCCAGATGCACCGTGGCCGAAACCCAGTACATCCTGCGCAACAAGGACTCGAACGTGGCAATCCATTGATCCCACTCGTACTCCACAGCCTTGTAGGATGCACCGAAATGCATGACCTGCGTCTGATAACGCCCGGCGCCCCCTTCCAGACGCGGAATGGAAAACATTTCCTGACTGAGAAAGGGCCACTCCTCCCCGCTGGGAAGTGAAAGCATGGCGTCCCGATTCACCCGCCGCCGCTCAACTTCTGTGTAGTGGTAGGCCACATCCTTGATGCAGCCGTACACAATGGATTCCTGGTCCATGGTATTTCTCACCCCAACGTGCTCAAAAAGGCCACCATCCTGAATCCTCCAGTTCATCCCGGCAGCTGTCCAACTGCCGGGTGTAGCGAATGGAGCGGGCGGAGACCTTCTTTGCCACGGACTTCAACCAATCTTTGTTTCTGAACGACCGGCGCTCAAAACCACCGTGACCTTCGTGGTAGGCAAGGTACAGGTGGTAGGCATCGGTAGCGGCAATCCTGTTGCGTCGCCGGCTTTCCGCATTGTACCAGCCGATAAAATCGACCGCATCCGCAAAATCGTCACGGTCCGCCCAGCCGTTGCCGCTGGACGTTCTGTACCAGTCCCAGGTGCTGTCCTTCGCTTGTGGATAACCGTAGGCGGAGCTCAGGCGTGGCCCCGGAAAGATCCAGAGAAAACGCCGGCGTGGCGGCTTGGCTTTGGCGTGAAAACGAGACTCCTGATGAATGAACGCCATGGTCACCGGAATCGGTGTGCCCCACCGCCCCTGCGCTTTTTTTGCGGCCTTGTACCAGCCGCTCTTTTCTTCAAAGATGTGGCAGACGTTGTCCATGGCCTTGGGAGGCGAGGTCGCACAGCCCGAGATCAGAACGAAGGCAAGGCTCACCAGCAGGCATCTTGTAACACGCACACGCACGATTCATCCCCATGTCAATAACGGAATACCGGCTTATTTTTTTGCTGCCGCCGCCGGATCGTCCAGAAGAGCCAGAAACTCAGCCTCGTCTATTATAGTGATCCCGAGTTCCTGGGCCTTGGTGAGTTTCGAGCCGGCGCCCGGCCCGGCTATCACTGCATCTGTTTTTTTGGAGACGCTACCGGACACCTTGGCTCCAAGGTCCTGAAGACGTTCCTTTGCTTCGTCCCGCGACATGCTTTCCAGCGTGCCGGTGATCACGTAGGTCCGACCTGCCAGCGGTTCCGGTTGGGCACCGGGCTCCGAGTCGGACTCTTCCCAGTGCAGGCCTGCGGCCTGCAACGAAGCGATGACTTCGCGGTTCTCTTCCTGCTGGAAGAACTCTTCCACGAAGTGAGCCACAACCGGTCCCACATCCTTCACCTGTTGCAGGCGCTCCTGATCAGCGTCCATCAAAGCCTGCAGATTACCAAATTCGCGCGCCAGATTCCGTGCTGTTGTCTCACCCACCTCACGGATGCCCAGCGCGTACAGGAAGCGGGCGAGCGTTGTGGCCTTGCTCGACTCAATGGCCCCGATCAAGTTCTCCGCGGATTTTTTGCCCATCCGCTCCAGTCGCTCCAATGTCTCGGCGTCCAGTCGATAGACATCAGCCACTGAGCGCAGTAGTTGGTGGTCCACCAGTTGCTCGATCAGTTTGTCGCCAAGCCCGTCGATATCCATGGCCTTGCGGGAGGCGAAATGGCGGATGGCCTCCTTGCGCTGAGCCTCGCAAATCAGGCCGCCCGTACAGCGTGCAACCGCCTCGCCGGGGACGGACTCCACCGGCGAGCCACAAACCGGGCACTCGTGAGGGAAGCTGATCTCCTGTGTATCATCTGGCCGTTCGGACTTGACCACCGAGACAATCTGCGGAATCACATCGCCGGCGCGGCGAACGATGACCGTGTCGCCAATGCGAACACCAAGCCGATTGATTTCGTCCTGGTTGTGCAGGGTGGCATTGGAGACCGTCACACCACCGACGAACACCGGTTCCAGGCGCGCCACCGGCGTCACGGCGCCGGTACGCCCCACCTGGAACTCCACATTCAGCAGGCGCGTCATTTCCTCCTGGGCGGGAAACTTGCGGGCGATAGCCCAGCGCGGCGCGCGCGAAACAAAACCGAGCTCGCGTTGCAGATCGATTCTGTTGATCTTGTAGACGATTCCGTCGATGTCGTACTCGAGCGCGCTGCGGTCCTTTTCCAGTTTCAGGTAGTAGTCGAGACAACCTGCCAGGTTTTTGACCACGGCAATCCTGTCGCTGATCTTCAAGCCCCAGCGGTTCACTGCCGCCAGGATGTCGCTGTGCCGGTCCGGTAAAGTACCCTCTTCCACCTGCCCCACACCATAGGCGCAGAACTCAAGGCGGCGACTGGCGGTGATTCGCGGATCGAGCTGTCGCAAACTTCCGGCGGCCGCATTGCGAGGATTTACAAATGTTTTTTGCCCGGCTTCCCGCGCTGCTTCGTTCAACCTGTTGAAACTGCCCTTGGGCATATACACTTCGCCGCGAACTTCTAGGACCTTCGGGTAGCCGCTTCCGCGCAGCCGCAGGGGAATCGACGCAACGGTCCGAACGTTCTGCGTAATGTTTTCCCCCGTCTGCCCATCGCCACGGGTAGCGCCGCGCACCAGGATGCCGTCCTCGTACATCAGACTGATGGCGATTCCGTCGAGCTTTGGCTCGCAGGCATACTCGATGTCCGCACCGGTTTTCAGGCGCTCGCCAACACGGCGATTGAAATCCGCAAGTTCCTGGTCGGAGAAAGCGTTATCCAGGGACAGCATGGGCACTTCGTGGCGCACCGGCTCGAAGCCCGTGGCCGGAGCTGCCCCTACCCGCTGGGTGGGAGAGTCGGGAGAAACAAGCTGGGGATGCTCCGCTTCAAGTGCGTTCAGCTCATTCATCAGACGGTCGTATTCGGCGTCGGGAACGTCCGGCTGATCAAGCACGTAATAGCGGTAATTGTGGTCGTTCAGTTGCTCGCGAAGCTGCGCAGCACGCTGAACGATTTCTGGACTGATGGAAGACGCTCTATCGCTCAACGGCGGCCTCGCGGATCAATGGGGTGCTTTGGAAAGCTGTTTGCGCTCGAATTCCTTGATGCGGCTCCGATAGTGTTCCACCGTTTGCGCGGTCATGACACTGCGGTTTTCATCTTTCATTTCACCGCCCAGATCCGAGGCAATCGCCCTGGCGGTGGTGAGCATCCGTTCGAATGCCTGGCTGCTGTCCGCTTCCACTGGAAGGGCCAGAAAGAGGCTCACACCCGGCGTGCTGAATTCCCGCATGGTGGCCAGGTCGAAGGTGCCGGGCACAACGATATTGGCCATGCTGTAGAGCACGGCCTTGCCCTGGTGGTGGTGAAAAATGTTCATGCTGCCGAACCGCATTCCGCAATCGAGCACCGTCTCCAGCAGCAAATCGCCGCGAAAGTGCTCGCCCTTCGGTGCCATCACGTTGATGACCAGCACCTCGTCCGGCTCCCGGTAGTCGTCGCCTTCGGCGTCTGTTTCCTCAAGGGGTTCGATCCGGTCATTGGTGTCGCCCGCGCCCATGGCAGACGTGTCCGCCTCCAGATCGTCGTATGAAGCCGGGCTTTCAATGGGCTCAAGGTCAGGCTCGCTCAAGCGCGGCTCAATACGTCGCTCCGGCGTCGACTCGGCCGCTTGGGTTGCGTCAGCGGCAGATGCTGCCTCCTCCTCGATGGATTCAACCTCCATCAGAGTCGGAACGTGTTCATCAAGGTTCAAGGCAACCTGCTCTGGAATGCGCGCAGGCGGTCGCTGCGTCTCCCGATTCTGTCGGAGCTGTTCGTGGAGCTGGCGCGCATCATCGGGCTT
Organism: Gilvimarinus sp. F26214L; assembly: GCF_054401055.1. Taxonomy (NCBI): domain Bacteria; kingdom Pseudomonadati; phylum Pseudomonadota; class Gammaproteobacteria; order Cellvibrionales; family Cellvibrionaceae; genus Gilvimarinus; species Gilvimarinus sp. F26214L. The sequence goes on from NZ_JBTIYG010000004.1 coordinate 34,167, forward strand.
GCGAACCTTGGCCACACGGGCTCCCCCGTTGGGGAGTTCACTGCCGTAGGTTTGCGCGTTTTCCCTGGCACGGCGCTGCGCTTTTGAGGGCATTCGCAACCCGGATTGCCGCGCCTGGCGCGCTCGCCGCACGCCGTCCAGAATGACCGCCAGAATCAGTAGGGCAACAATTACGGTTAACCATTCACGCATGATACTTTTCCAAGAGACCTTTCCTTTGCCACCTGTCATTCCCCGGTTCCGGTCCACTGCTTCGGGTACTTGCAGCCGACCGGACCGATCACCTCATCTTTCGAACATCCAGATGTTCGAACTGCGGTGGAGAGTTGCGAACGCGAGCACTTGCTGCTCAGGCAGAAGCCAGTTCCGCCGCCTCATCCACGTCTACCGTCACCAGCCGCGACACGCCTGGTTCGTGCATGGTAACACCCATCAACTGGTGGGCGATTTCCATGGGAATCTTGTTGTGTGTGATAAAGATAAACTGCACTGAGTCGGCCATATCCGCGACCAGTTGCGCATAGCGGCCGACGTTGACGTCATCGAGCGGCGCATCCACCTCGTCGAGCATGCAGAACGGCGCCGGGTTGAGACGGAATATCGAGAACACCAGAGCGATGGCTGTAAGGGCTTTCTCACCGCCCGACAGGAGATGAATTGTACTGTTTCGCTTGCCGGGCGGACGCGCCATAATGGCGATACCGGTATCCAGCAAGTCGTCGCCAGTCAGCTCCAGGTATGCGCTGCCGCCACCGAAAACTTTTGGAAACAGTTCCTGCAGCCCCGAGTTGACCTGCTCGAAGGTTTCCTTGAAGCGGTTGCGAGTCTCGTTGTCGATCTTGCGAATGGCTTCCTGCAGGGTTTCCAGGGCTTGCTGCAGGTCTTCGTTCTGAGCGTCCAGGTAGGTTTTGCGCTCCTGTTCCACCTTGTATTCATCGATGGCCGCCAGGTTGATCGGTCCGAGCCGGGAAACGCGATTGGCAATGCGCTCCAGTTCCTCGCCGATAGCATCCACAGTCAGGCTCGGATCCAGTGCCTCAAGAACCTGCTCCAGCTCGTATTCCTCTTCCGTCAATTTCTGTTCAGCGTTCTGGCGCTGCACGTGGAAGGTCTGGGCTTCGATCCGGGCCTTTTCCAGCACCTCGCGTACTGATTGCAGGTCCTGCTCAATGTTGGCGCGGGCCTGTTCGGACTCGCGCAACTCATGGTCCACCGCTTCCATTGCGTGTCGGGCTTCGGTCAGCTCACTTTCAACCGCCAGCCGTCGCTCCAGCAGCTCCGCTAATTCCAGCTTGTTCGCCTCGAGCGGCTCAATGAGTTCTTCGATGCTGGTCTGGAGCATTTCCCTCCGTTCGAGCAAACGCTGGGACTGTTGCTCCAGACGTTCGATGCCCTGACGGGTGGACTGCAGCTGGGTTTGCACGGATTGGAACCGCATGGCCAGCTCGTGGGCGCGATCCTTGTCGTGCCGGGCCTTTTGCCGTGCCTTGTCCAGGGTTTCGCGGAACTGATCGCGCTGGCTCATCAGCCGCTCGCGCTCCACGTTGTTTTCTTCCATCGCTTCGATGGCTTCGGCCAGCAGATGTCGGGCTTCCGCCAGATGCTCGCCTTCCAGCTTCATTTGTTCGTCGGCTTCGCGAATCTCCGCGGCCGCACGCTGGTGACGGTTGTGAGATTCCTCAATGCGGACCTTTTTCGCCGATAGCGCGGACTGCTGCTCGCTGATCTTGCGATTCTCCGCTTCAATAGTCTGGCGCAGCTGGCTCTGCTGGGCTTCGACCGACTTCAGCTCCTCCCGCAGATTTTCGCTCTCGCCTTCCAGGCCAGCAATGGTGTCCTCGGCCCGGGCGATTCGTTCTTCCAGAACTTCCAGCTCCTGCTGGCGCTCGAGAATGCCCGCTGTGGCGTCCTTGCCCTTGGCCACGCGCAACCAGCTGGCGCCAAGCCAGATACCCTCGCGGGTCACCACGGATTCGCCGGCCTGCAAACGCTCGCGAAGCTGCAACGCGCCGTTGAGATCTTCGGCCAGATAAACCCCTGAAAGCAGATCTTCGAGGTTCTGCGGGCAGGTGATCTTGTCCAGCAGGCGCGGCCCCTTGTCGTGGGGAGCGGCCGCAGGACTGGCCTGGGCGTCCAGCAGAACCAGGCTGCCCTGCTGCAATTCACCCAGAACGCCCGCGAGCGGATCCAGGCCATCGATGCAAACAGCTTGCAGGGACTCGCCAAGCACAGTTTCCACGGCCGTATCCCAACCGTCCTGAACCTGAATTCGCTCGGCGAGACGGGGATTTCCGGCAACGCCCTGCTGCTCCAGCCAACGGCTCACATCCTTGCTGGTTTCAGCCATTGCGGCCTGTTGCAAGGCTTCGAGGGATGCATGGCGGCCACGCATCTGTTGCAGTTCGCTCCGCTCCCTGTTGAGCTGGTCCTGGTTCTGCTGACTCCGTTCGCGAATGGTTTCAATGCGCTCGTTGAGGCCGTCCAGCTCTTCGCGCTTTCCGGCCACAATCAACTCCAGAGCGGCGATGTCTTCCTGCAACTCGGCGATGTTCTCGTCGTCGTTGTTGTCCGCCAGCTCGGCCTGCTCGTTACGCAGTTTTTCGACGCGCTCCAGCAAACGTACCTGAACCTGTTCTATATGTTGAATACGCGATTGCTGGACTTCGGCGTCCTGCTGTGGCTTGGCGGCTCGCTGGTTGAATGTGTCCCACTCGCTCTGCCAGCCCTGCATTGCGCTCTCAGCTGCCAGCAGCTCTTCAGTCGAGACGGACTCGGTGTCCTTGACGGCTTCCAGCTCTGGTTCCAATTCCAGCAGTTCCGCCTGCCAGTCTTCAGACTTCTGGCGGTCTGAAAGAAGGTTTTCCTCCGCTTCGCGCAACTCCCGCTGGCTGTTATCCAGATCGATGCGAAGCTGCTGGCTGCGTTCTTCCGCGTGATGGATGCTTTGTTCGACCCGCGCGATATCCGAACCAGCGGCGTAGTAACGGCCCTGGACTTCGTTGAATTTATCATTGAGCTCCGTGTGCTGAGTACGCAGCTTTTCGATACCCGTGTTGCGGCTCACGCGATCGGTCACCAGGGACTCGATCTTCAACTCCAACTCAGTAATCCGGGTCTTGTTGGTCTGGGCCTTTTGGTCCAGTGCCCTGATCCGCAGAGCGAGCTCCTGGGCCTTGAGCCAGCGCTCTTCCTTCTTGAGTTCGGAATACTTCTCCGCGGCTTTGGACTGGCGCTCCAGGCGGCCGAGCTGACGCTCCAGCTCCTCGCGAATATCGGTCAGGCGCTCGAGGTTCTCAAGGGTTCGATGGATGCGATTCTCCGTATCGCGTCGGCGCTCCTTGTACTTGGAGATCCCGGCGGCTTCCTCGATGGTGGTGCGCAATTCATCCGGCTTGGCCTCGATCAGATTGGAGATCATGCCCTGCTCGATGATGGCGTAACTGCGCGGCCCGAGGCCGGTCCCGAGGAACAGGTCGGTAATGTCCCGGCGGCGGCACTTGCTGCCGTTGAGGAAGTAGGTGTTCTGGGCGTCCCGGGTTACCTTCCGCTTGACGGAAATTTCTGCGAAGCTGGCGTATTCTCCGACGATGGTGCCGTCGCTGTTGTCGAAAATCAGCTCGATGGACGCCTGGCCCACGGGCTTGCGCCCCCCGGAACCATTGAAAATAACGTCCGTCATGGATTCGCCGCGCAGGTGCTTGGCGGACGACTCACCCATCACCCAGCGCACCGCGTCGATAATGTTGGACTTGCCGCAGCCGTTGGGGCCGACAATTGCGCAAAGATTGCTCGGAAACGCGACCGTAGTGGGGTCAACAAATGACTTGAACCCGGCCAGCTTAATGGATTTTAGCCGCATAGAACTGCTTTCACTTGTATTCGTAAGTACTTGACGTAGGGATAATTTTTAAAGTTCTGACAAGGCTGGGTCGGGACATGAATGGATCTACATCCCGCAACGGGATGGCGCCCCCTTACTTCCTTGAAAGGGGGGAATTTTACACACATGACTGGGCTATTACACGCTAATTAGCCCCTCGGTGAGTCGGGGCTCTCAGGGGATTTGCGAGTCAATTTGCAGCTTGATGGTCTCACCGGCGGCCTGGGAATCCACGGGGCCGAAGCTGGCCTGCCAATCCCCTGACTGGGCCTCCGCCGAGCCTGAAGATGAAATACGCGCCACAATCTCCAACTGGGGGAAGCGGCTCATGTTCATCCCCTCGATCATGCTCATGGAGTCATTGAGCTCCAGGGTGGTGGGCAGATCGCTGACACGAATTTGCTGCATGGCAAGCGGCATCCGGGCGCCCTGCCAGGCCCGCGCGTAAACAAAGACCCGATCCCCCGGTTTCGCCTGCACCTGCTCACCCAACGCCAGCTCCACCTGGATCGATGCGCCATCGCCAGCGGTGTCGGCCGGCTGCTCCCCCTCCCTGGAATCGGCCACGGGCGCGTCCTCGCCCAGCTGGCCCCTGGCCTGGGCAATTGCCCGCTGCCAGGTCTGGTAGCGTGGGTCGCTGGACTCCAGCACCTGCATGCCCCGCTCCCAGTAATCAATGGCCAGCTCGAATTTACCCGACTGGTAGGCGCCGATACCCGCAAAGCCCAGGAGTTCACTGTTCTGGGGGTCCATTTCAAGGGCCCGATCGAACACCTGCTGCACCTCGGATGTAAAACGGTTACCCGCTGCCATGAACAGCACCTGGGCCATCTCCCCCACCACCCGCGGTGAATTGGGCTGACGTTCCAGTATGTACTGATAGGCGGTCAGGGCCTCACCCAGCTCGCCCATCTCGACGGCGGTACGGGCCAGCAGAAACCGGTTGTTGAGATTGTCCGGTTGCTCTTCCAGACGCGCCTGAAGTTTTGTGTGAAGCTCGCTGTTAATTGCCTCCAGCGTCCTCGCGTCCGCGCCCCGTTGCTGCTGGCGCACCAGCTCATCGTTCAGGCGCTGGATTTCCCAGTCGTCCGCTGCCCCCATGCTCTGATACAGGAAAAAGGAAACCGCCGGGAGCAGCACAGCAGTCGCCACCACGACCCACCACCCCTTGCGGAACTGACGGTGTGAGATCGTTGCCGCATCGAGAGCGTTGTCCTGCTCGTGCTGGCTGTCCAGTTCCTGCTTCAGTTTGTCGAACTGGCCGGCGGTAATCTCGTCAGCGGCTCTTTGGCGTTCCAGCTCTTCCAGTTGCTCAGCATACAGCGCATCGTTGAATGCTTTGCGCTGAGCGAAATCGCCTGCTTCGTCGCCATCGGTTTCATGGCGGCGTCCGCCCAATACCGGCCAGGCTACAAAAACTGCGGCCAGCAGCGCGAGAGCTGCGAACCACCATTCAAAACCCATCATCATTCGTTATCCGTCTGTACCCGCCAGAAGCGAGCAGAAATTGAGAATCAGCAAAAACGGAAATTTGTTTATCCGCACTATTCGATTTCCGGCGGTTGCCGCTTGTAGAGAACCCAGCCGAACACGCCGAGGCCCACAAAGATCAAGGCGGCAGGGCCGAGCCAGAGCAGGTAGGTGTTGGCTTGAAATTTGGGCTTGTAGAGCACGAAGTCCCCGTAACGGCTCACCATGAAGTCCACCACCTCTTCGTCGGTTTTCCCCTGCTGAATGAGGTTATGGAGTTCCCGTTTCAGGTCCTGGGAAATCATGGAGTCAGAACCGGCCAGGTTCTGACTCTGGCATTTCGGGCAACGCAGTTCGTAGGTGAAACGCTTGAAGCGTTCCCGTTGCTCCTCCGTATCAAACTCGTATACATCGGTCGCCGCAAACGTTGCCCCCGCCAGACCGAGGAGCAAAGTGAAAACAACTGTAGCAATGGAAGGACGCATGTTCAGGACTTGTTCAGTTGGTCGATGATCGGCTGAAAATCGTTCTGCCAGACCCGCTCGTCCAGCACACTCGTCTTGCGCTGCAGGACGGTACCGTTTTTGTCGATCAGGAAGGTTTCAGGGTATCCGTACACACCAAGATCCAGCCCCAGCTTTCCGTCCGGGTCGAAGATGCTGAAAACATAGGGGTCGCCCCGCTGTTCCAACCACTCCTGAGCCAGGTTGAGCTCATCCCGGGCATTGACCCCGTAGATGGCAATCCCCTGCTCCGCCAGATGAACCAGGAACGGATGCTCCTGTCGACAGGGGCCGCACCAGGTGGCCCACACATTGATCAGCGCAAACTCGTGTCCTTTGAGATCATCCTGGGTAACCTGCCGTTGTGGATCGGTCACCGTGGTCATGCGGAACTCGGGCACCGGACGCCCCTCCAGGGCCGACGGCAATTCCGAGGGATCCGTTCCCAATCCTCGCCAGAACAGCGCGGCCAGACCCGCAAAAACAATCAGAGGAATAAACAGCTTCAATCTTTGCATCAGCCTGCCTGCCCCGCTGTTACCTGAGCCGACGCGGTTCGCCGCCGGGTTCGCACCTTGTCCGCCACCTTCGCGTGTCGGTAGCGCTTGTCAAACAACGCCATCAATCCGCCCGCGGCCATGAGGGTAATGCCCATCCACAACCAGGCAATGAAGGGCTTCACGTACACCGTCACCACCCAGCCACCGGCAGCCTTGGGCTCCGTGGCCTCCCCGAGCGAAACGTAAAGATCCCGCCACAGGTTGCCCTGAATCGCCGCTTCTGTGGTCACCATGGCACCCGACATGTAAAAGCGCTTTTCGGGATGCAGAGTGGCCAGCAGTTTGTCGCCCTTGCTCACTGTGATTTCCCCTTCCTGGGCGAAATAGTTGGGACCACGCACCTCCTGAACGCCGGAAAAACCCCACTGGTAGCCAAAGAGCTCCTTACTGCTGCCCGGCACAAGAATGAGGTTGCGCTCTTCGGAGTAAACCGAAGTCAGGCCCGCGCCCAACGCAAGCACAGCCACCCCGATGTGGGCGACGACCATGCTGTAATAGCTCATCTTCAGTTGCCGCAAGCCCTTCCACAGGTTTGGCGCATTGCGCGTTTGCCGCAGGACGGCCGCTGCCGTGCTGGTAACGATCCACAAGACTACAAACAGCGTTACCGCGCCGCCAAACCGATATTCGTCGCTATATAAAAAGGGAAATACCAACGCGATTACAAGGCTGATGAGAACGGGCAGCTTGAGGTATTTCCTGTAAACCTCCATAGAGGTCTGCTTCCATTGCGACAGGGCACTGGCCCCCATCAGCAGGCAGATTGGCACAACGAGCAGGACCCAGAAGAAATTGAAATACGGCGCGCCCACCGACACCTTGCCCCAGCCAAAACCATCGGAAATCATCGGGTAGATGGTCCCCAGAAATACCGTGGCCATGAGGATGGTCAGCAGGATGTTGTTGGCGAGCATGAAGCTCTCCCGCGAGGAAAGACGGAAGGCGGAAAGACTGGCCACGTTGGGCGCCTTCAGGGCGTACAGCAGTAGAGAGAAAAAGGCCACCACTCCCATGTATAGCAACAGGAACGCGCCCCGCTCCGGATCGTTGGCGAAGGCGTGCACCGAATTCACCACCCCGGAACGGGTGATAAAGGTTCCCAGGAGGATCAGGCAGAAGGTCGCAATAGCCAGCAATATGGTCCAGGTCTTGAAAAGCCCACGCTTTTCCGTAACCGCCAGCGAGTGCACCAGCGCCGTTGCGGTCAGCCAGGGAATCAGCGAGTTGTTCTCGGTCGGATCCCAGCCCCACCAGAAGCCCCAGCCCAGTTCGTAATAGGCCCACCAGCTTCCGAGGCCGATACCCAGCGTGAGAAAGCCCCAGGAAACATTGGTCCAGGGGCGGGACCAACGTGCCCAGGCGCTGTCCAGATGCCCGGACAGCAAGGCGGTGATAGCGAAGGCGAAGGCCACGGAAAAACCGCTATAGCCCAGGTACAGCATAGGCGGATGGACGATAAAACCGAAATCCTGCAGCAAGGGGTTGAGGTCGCTGCCCTCTGCGGGGCTGCCGGGCAGAATGCGTTCAAAGGGGTTGGAGGTGAATACCGTGAACAGCATGATCCCTACCACGGTCATGGCCATGATGGACAGCACCCGTGCATGGATCACCCGCGGCAGACTGCGGGCGAAGAAAGTCACCGCCAGCAGCCAGCCCGCCATCATCAGGATCCACAACAACAGCGACCCTTCATGGCCGCCCCAGGTGGCGGTCAGCTTGTAATGAAGGGGCAACAGGGTATTCGAGTTGCTGGCCACATAGGCCACGGAAAAGTCGTCGTGGGTGAAGGCCCAGACCAGGCAGAGGAAGGACACGAAGGCGAAAACGAACAGCCCCACGGCCATGGAGCGCCCCGACTGCATCAGCGCCAGATTATTCGTGTAGCTTCCCACCATGGGCAGCACCGCTGCCCCTATCGCGAGGCACAGGGACATGATGAGGGCGAAATGCCCGAGCTCAGGAACCATAGTCGAGCCCCTCGCAGGTTTTCGCATGATCCTGCGGATTCTGAAGATTGTCCGCCACTTCCGGGGGCATATAGGTCTCGTCGTGCTTGGCCAGAACTTGCGTCGCCACAAACACGCCCTCTCCGTTGAGTTTGCCCGTCAGGACCGCAGATTCCCCTTCCCCGAACAGATCGGGAAGAATCACATCCGTGGTCACCGACAGGTTGGCCGCACCATCTGTCACCACGAAGGTTTTGGTCATGCTGTTTTCCTGGCGTTGGATACTGCCCGGCAGCACACACCCCCCGGCCCGTATCTGTTTGTCCACCGGGGCTTGCCCGGCAACAATGGCCGACGGCGGGTAGAACAGATCGATGTTCTCACGCAACGCAAATCCGAACAGCGCAGCGGCCGCGCCGGCGAAAAACACGAGAAAGAGGACAAAGATGAGTCGTTGTTTTCGGACTGGATGCATAGCTAATTACCGCTGAGTGTGCTGGCTTCCCGCTGGCGAGCGGATGACAGCCGTTGTTCGATGCGTTTCTGCTGGCGAATGAATTGGCGGGTGCGAATACCGGGCGCCCAGGCCAGGTATAACATCAGGGCGAAGGTAATCGCATAACAAGCCCATACATAGGGCCCATGGTCCCCCATGAGGATAAACTCGCGCAGAGAGTCAAACTGAAAGTTCATGTTCTGGCACTTGCTTTACGTGAGCTCAACTGGCCGCCACCAGTTCTTTCACCCACTGGGTCCGGTGTTCCCGGTGGAGAATCTCCGCTCGCACCGTTTTCAAAAGTACGTAGGCATAAAAACAGTAAAAACCTGCGATCATCACCAGCAGCGGATACAGCATGGTTGGGTGCATGGATGAGCCGCCGCTCAGTTTGAGGGTTGCACCCTGATGCAAGCTGTTCCACCAGTATACCGAGCCGTAAATGATGGGGATATTAACGGTTCCGACAATCGCCAGAATGGCACTGAAGCGATCGGCCATCTGCTGATTCTGATAACTGGCCTGCAAGGCGATCACACCCAGATACAGGAAGAACAGCAGCAAGGTCGAGGCGATCCGCGGGTCGCGCCATTCAAACCACGTTCCCCAGGTCGGCTTGCCCCAGACCGCGCCGGTCAGCAGTGCCAGAAAGGTGAGCACTGCACCGATGGGTGCGGCGGACTTCATTACCATGTCCGCGAGTTTCATTTTCCAGATGAGACCGATGGCGCCACTTATGGCCATGATGTAGTAGCCGGCCATGGACAGGAAGGCCATGGGGATGTGAATGTAGATGATCCGGTAGGAATTTCCCTGAAAACGCTCAACAGGCGCAAAGGCCAGCCCCCAGATGGTGCCGACGGCAATCAGTGCCAGAGACAGCACACCGAGCCAGAAGGTCCAGCGACCTGTCTTCTCGTAGAACCAGCGCGGCGAACCCAGCCTGTGAAACCATTGCCAAGCCACTCGGGACTCCTGTTAATTATTGATACTGATCTTGATGGCGCCCGCCGTGGCGAGGGGCGCAAGTCCCATGGACAGCGCCATGAACGAACCCAGGATGGCGACCAGCCCTCCATAGGGCAGACCTGTAATCGCGTTGCTTACTGCCACCGTGCCAAATAATAGCACGGGGGTATAAAAGGGAATGATGATCAGGGAAATCAGCACGCCACCCCGCCGCAGCGACACCGTTAAACCCGCACCGATGGCGCCGATCATACTCAGGGACACTGTGCCGATGAGCAGGGTCAAAAACAAGGCCACAAACCCTTCGCCGGGCAGGGACATCCACAAGCCCAACAGGGGCGAAACCAGGGTCAGGGGCAAGCCCGTGACCAGCCAGTGCACCGCCACCTTGGTCAGCACCATCAAATAGAGCGGATGGGGGCTGACCACCAGTTGTTCGAGCGTACCGTCATCAAAGTCGCTGCGAAACAACCCATCCATAGACAACAAAGTGGCGAGAAGTGCCATCACCCAGATGATTCCCGGCGCCACCATACTCAACACTTCGGGCTCCGGGCTCACGCCCAAGGGGATCAGCATGCTGACCAGAAAAAAGAAGAGGACGGGGTTCAGCAATTCGCCCCGGTGCCGGTAAGCCAGGAGGAGATCGCGCCGGAACATGGCCCACAGCGCAGCGGAGGTACCGAGCGGCGCATTGGCCGCAACAGCTCGCCGGGCATCCATTACTGGACTCCCGCGAAGTCGAGCAGATTCAGCAATTTCACCTGCTCCATGCCAAGATCCTGATGGGTGGTCAGAATCAGTAAACCGCCGTTTTTCACATGCCGGGAGAATAGATCGCGCAATTTCGTGACTCCCTGGACGTCGATCGCAGTGAAAGGCTCATCCAGGATCCAGACCCGGGCGCCGCTCAAGTACAGGCGCGCCAGAGCCACCCGCCGATGCTGGCCTGCGGACAGCTGGTGGCTGGGCACATCCTCGTAGCCCGCCAGCCCCACTTCGGCAAGCGCCCACCCAATCGCTTCCCGCCCTGCTCCGCCACTCAAACCGCAATACCAGGCGAGATTCTCCTCGGGGGTCAGCGCCCGCTTTACACCGGGCAAATGCCCGATATAGAGGAGATTGCGATGGTAATCGAAGCGATTGCGGTGGAGCTCCGTTCCGCACCACTGCACCGAGCCTTCGAAATCCGAAGAGATACCCGTGAGAATTCGCAGCAAGGTGGTTTTCCCGCTGCCATTGGGCCCGTGGACCTGAAGGATCTCGCCGGACGAGACAGTCAGATCGAGGCCGCTGAACAGAATGCGACCATCCCGCTCACAGGCAAGATTTCGCAGTTCGAGCGCTTCGGTTTCGACCCGGCCCTCCATCAGCTATACACCACATTGCGTGTGGCCGGAATGAGGAGTGCCCGGCCGGTCATTGCTGCCCCCGACATTACGGACAAAGTCCCGTGGACGACGGAAGCAGAACCAGAACCGAAAATGCCCGGTCGGAAATTTACCCGTGGAATGCATGCCGGTGAAGTGCACGCTCGTGGGATGCTTGGGAGCTTCACATCAAAGACTCTTCGCGGCCGCTGGAACTGCGCGAAGTATACCGGAAGGCCTGTTCACATTCAGCAAAAACGGACCGGATCGACGGCCGGAGTTCAGCTCGAATGCAAGGAAAAACCCCGGCCATTAGCCGGGGTTGCGATTGTCAGAGGCTCTGGACGGCCGGTTCCGGTTCCGAGCGACCCGGACGATTCTTGATGGTTCGATAGAACTCGTCGGCCAGGGGGTCTTCCTGGGGCCGGGTGAATGCAGAAACCAGAGGCACCACAACCAGGGGAACGATGGTGGTGAAGTACGCGGGGATGTCCACCTCGAGATGCAGAATCGTCTGATTGATCACCCAGGAAATCAGGCCGAGGGCATAGCCACTGGCGATGCCCCAGAACACCCCCTGCTCCGTGGTTGAACGGACGTAGAAGATGTAGGCGATCGCAATGGCCGGCGGAACCACCATGGCGTAACCGAGCAACAGCCACTCCAGTACCGACGCCGTGCCGATGAAGTAGCCAAAGATGCAGGCAATGACCGCCGCCACCAGACCGTAGACAACCGCCGTGAGGCGATAGGCCCGCAGTTTCCGGACCGGTGAATAGTCGCTGGAGCCGGGAATCCAGTCGTTGACGAACATGGTCGCGCTGGCAAGCAGGATCGGGCCGCCCGAAGAAATCAGGGCAGCCAGTACCGCAGCCAGCGCGAGGCCGCCAATCACTGGCCCAACGTCGGTGGCGATCTTGGTTATGCTGGCATAGCTTCCGATACCCGCGTTTGCGCCGTACTTCGCCAGCGCCTCCACTCCAATGACGGCAGCGAGGAACGGCATGGCTGCGGCAATCAGACCCGCCAGCAAAAAGGCGGGCAACAGAGCGCTTTCAGTGCGCGCCGAGCTGGAGTAGTTCACGTAAACCGATGCGGCAGGTGTATGGATGGTGGCCGAAAAAAACATGGCAATGATCGGAAACCAGCCGAGACCCACGAAGCTCCACCAGTGCGCCGGCTCCTTGCCCGCGGCACTGAGCGCCGCGTCGGCTTTGTCCACTACGGAGGACCACCCGCCCATCTGGCTCGCGCCCATGTAACCGACAATGCCGAGACCGAACAGGATGACTCCACAGTGGATGATGTTTGTTGCGGCTGTTCCTTTCAGACCCGAAGAAGCGGTGGCAGAAATAATGACCGCCGCACCAATAAAGATACCCAGCCAGAGAGGAATTCCCGTGATATTACTGATGATGACACCAATGAGCAGCGGCTCGATGACGTTCACCACCAGGTACTCGGTCTGAACGCACAGGCTGGTCAACCACGACGACCGGGAGTTGCCAAAACGGCGGATGAAAAGCTCGCCGATGGTAGTCAGCTTCAAACGGCGATACGGCACCGCAAAGAAAAAACCCACCAGAGCCAATGCAAGGAATGTGGTGATGCCGTACCAGACGTTCCAGATACCGGTGTTCATCACGTCTCCGGCAACGCCGTAGGTTCCGGCCCCGCCAATTCGGGTACCGGCAATTCCTGCGGCGATCAGAAAAATGCCCATTCCCCCGCTACCGGTCGCCCAATCCGCGGAACTCTTGTTTCTTCGCGATAAGTAAATCCCCAATCCGGTTACGGCCGTCAGGTAGATAATGATGGTGATAGTCGACGTATTCATGTAATGCCTTTACCGAGAATTTATTGGGATCTGCTTAACGGGGCAGCCCATTTATGAGGGCTCTGACCAGCGGGCCATTGTATAGACCTCCCTGCGGATTGTTAAGCAATTGGTTGCGCGCAGGGAACGCTCCGAGAAAATGCAAGGAAAGGTAAAGTTTTTTGCGAAATTTGCAAACTTCGTCGCCACACTTATTCAAAGTGCAGCGCCTCGATGGGATTCATTCGGGACGCTTTTCGCGCAGGATAATAGCCAAAGAAAATCCCGACCACCCCCGAAAACAAGACACTGACAAACATCACGGAAGGCTGAATCACAATGGGCCAGCCGGACCAGCTCGCGGCCACCGCCGAGACCAGCAGCGAAACACCGATTCCAATCAGTCCGCCCATTACGCACAGGGTAATGGCTTCCACGAGAAACTGCCGCATGATGTCCCGCTCCCGTGCACCCACCGCGAGCCGCAAACCAATCTCCCGGGTTCGCTCGGTTACCGAGACAAGCATGATGTTCATGATTCCGATTCCCCCGACCAGGAGGGAAACCGAAGCAATCGCCGCCAGCAGTGTGTTGAAAATGCTGCGGGTTTCCGCGCGCGCTTCCATGGCTTCGGTGATATTGCGCACCCGAAACGGATTGTTGCCCGGAGTTGCGGGAACTCGATGACGTGCCCCAAGCAGGTAGCGGATGTCATCTTCCACTTGTTCCATAAGAGCGCCGCGTTGAACCGTGATCGTGATTTGCCGAATGCTCTCGGGGTTGGCACGGTTGGTGTTGCCCACTATTCGATTCAACACGGTTTTTACGGGTAGCATCACCAGGTCGTCCTGATCCCGACCCCAACCGTTTTCTCCTTTCGCTTTGAGCGTTCCCACCACGCGCACGGGAATCCTGTTGATGCGTACGGTCTGACCAATGGCGTCTTCCGCACCGAACAGTTCGTTTTTGATCGTCTGCCCGATGAGGGCCACCTTGGCTCCGGTTTCGATCTCCCGGGTAAAAAATTCCCGCCCTTCATCGAGACTCCAGTTTCCGGTAATCAGGCTGTCTTCGTTGACTCCTTCAATCTCGGTGGGCCAGTTCATGTTGCCATGGATCACCTGGGCGCGGCCGGATACGCGTGGACTGGCTGCTTCGATTTCGGGAATGTTTTCCTTCAGATAAATCACATCGCCCAGAGCCAACGATGGTGCGGTTTCGGAACCCAGAGTGACGCCGCCGCGCCGACCCGCGTTGGCGGTCACGGTCAGCAGGTTCGCACCGATTGCATTGATCCGCTCATCCACCTCCTGTTGCGCACCGGCGCCGACGCCCACCATGGTAATTACCGCAGCCACCCCGATGATGATCCCGAGCATGGTCAGAACACTGCGCAAAAGATTGATGCGCAACGCGTTGAACGCAACTTGAAAACAGGTAAGCAGATCCATCAGGTTTCCATTGCACTGAATGAGCGCGCCGCGACGCGCATGTCGCGCGGCGCGGGATTGATCTTGTCTTCCTGCAGTCGCCCATCCCGAAAGTGCAGTTGCCGTCCTGCGGCTTCGGCGACCTCCGGCTCATGGGTGACCAGCACGATGGTAATGCCTTGCGCATTCAACTTCTGGAACAGAGCCATGACTTCGATACTGGTGCGTGTATCCAGGGCGCCGGTCGGTTCGTCGGCCAGAATAATGACGGGCTCGTTCACAAGTGCACGGGCGATAGCCACCCGTTGCTGCTGGCCACCGGACAATTGTGCCGGGTGATGATCGCTGCGGTTGGCAAGCCCGACGCTTTCCAGGCACATCATGGCGCGCGCCCGATGTTGCGCCCTGGGCGTGGGAGTATAGAGCAAGGGCAGAATAACGTTGTCCAGTGCCGTGGTACGGGCCAAAAGGTTGAACTGCTGAAAAACAAAGCCGATTTTTTCGCTGCGAATTTTCGCCAGCCGGTCCCGGCTCATGGCACTGACATCCCGGCCTTCCAGAAACAACTGCCCTCCGCTGGGGCTGTCAAGACAGCCCATCAGGTTCATGCACGTGGATTTGCCCGATCCGGAAGGGCCAAGTACCGCAACAAACTCACCGCGTCGAACGGAAAAGTTGGCGTCGCGCAGGGCGTGCACATTCTGGCCTCCCATGACGTAGCGCTTGCTGAGGTTTCGGCAGACAATGATGTCCTCGGCTGCGGCGGCGTGAGTCGTGTTCGCTGGCTCCAACTCCGTGGTGGTTATCTCCATCGGTTACTCCATCGCTCTGCGAGTTGCCCGCACCACCACCACAGCGCCTTCAAGGTGATCCCCGTCCACAACCTCCGCGAACTCGTCGCCTTCCAGACCGACCCGGACGCCATGTGGCTCCAGTTCACCCGTCGCGGTCATCACCCACAATTCGCCGGCCGGCGCAACGGGAGCTCGCCCGCCGCGTTTCCTCGCGCCCTCTCCGGGCGGCTTGAATCGAAGTGCGGTGTTGGGAACCCGAAGGACCTGCGCCTTGTGCCCCGTGGTCACATCCACAGTGGCAGTCATTCCGGGCAGCAGTCGATTGTCCGGATTGTCGGCGCTGATGATCACCGTGTAGGTCACCACATTCTGCTCGAGGTTCGCCGCCTTTCGAACCTGTCGGACCACGCCCTCAAAAATCTGGCCGGGAAAAGCTTCCACAGTGAAGCTTGCGTTCTGCCCCGGCCGGACCTTCCCTATGTCCGCTTCGTCCACGCTGGCTTCCACCTGCATTTCGCGCATGTCCTGGGCGAGGGTAAAGAGCACCGGGGCGGACATGCTGGCGGCAACGGTCTGCCCCACTTCAATGGCGCGATTGATGACGATGCCGTCCACCGGTGAACGAATGGTGCAGCGCTCCAGATCAATTTGCGCCTGGAACAGGGACGCTTCCGCCTGGGTGACGGACGCTCGTGCATTGGCCACCTGTGCCTGGGCGATGGTCACTTGGGCATCCGCCGCCGTGAGCGCCGTTCTCAGTCGGTCAATTTCGACCTCCGAAATCAAACCCGACGAGCCCAGGCCTTGCTGCCGCTCCAGCAGGCGCCGCGCCTCGGCGCGATCGGCTTCCGCGCGGGCCAGGTTGGCCCGTTGCTGCAGGACATTGGCTTTGGCGATTTCCAGTTGCGCTTCGCTCTGTCGGACCCGGCCTTCATAACTGCGAGGGTCGATCTCTGCCAGCAGATCCCCCTCTTTCACTTCGGAATTGAAGTCCACAAAGATTCTCGCGATCTGCCCGGAGATCTGGGACCCCACTTCCACAGTGCCCACGGCCCGCACGGTCCCTGTGGTCACCACACGGTTGACGATCTCGCCGCGATCCACGGTCGCTGTGTTGTACTGAATGCGTCCTTCCGCCCGCTCGGCGGGCACAAGATAGAACCCCGCGGTAACCGCGAGCACGGCGACTATGCCGCCCTTGACGAGCTTCGAGTAATTCACTGATTGATGCGTCCTGATGCAGGTTTATTGTCGGAATTTGTTCTGCGCACGGCAATCCGCACCTACTCGTCATCAGAGGTAGATGCCGATCTGGTTACCTTCATAAGCTACAGGAAAGTGCTGCAATCGGCCTCCCCCCTCGAATGCCGCCCGCGCCGGCCGGCCGGAGTGCAGATTGTATTCGAAGCCGTGCAGGGGGCAGCGAATCACGCCGTCCTGGATGCGCGCGTGAGTCAGCGGCGCATTCATGTGCGGGCACTGATTGGCGACGATGTAGGCCCGCCCATCGGTCTGAATCAGCAACAAGGGCTGGCCGTCCACCACAAAGGCTCTCTGATAGCCTTCATGCAGTCGATGTAGATAGTCCAGTGGGTGAAACCTCATCTCGATATCCTGACAAAATCAATGTCCTGCAGTTTCGGGGGCCGATAAGAGTACTCGAATCTCACCGCCATGAGTCAAACGGCTACAGGCGGATGCACGGGCCGGCGGATGCCTTTACAATCCGCCTCCTTCCAGGACAGCCCAGCCGGAAAGTTTTCATGGCGCTCAGGATCCAGCATATTCCCTATTTCCCGGACAGCTCCCGGTATTTTCGGGCCATCCGGCATTTGCCGCGACCCGTGTGGCTGGACAGTGGTCGCCCGCAGGGGCATTTTGGCCGATACGACATTCTGGCCGCCGGCCCCCGTGTCCAGATGACCACTCGCGGCGATGAAACGCTCATTGCGCGGGGCTCCCGCGTGACCCGATCAAGTGCAAACCCGTTTGATATCGTCGACGAGGTCCTGGCGGAATTCAGGTGCGATGAAGCTGCCGGCCTGCCGTTTTGCGGCGGAGCCCTCGGCTACTTCGGATACAACCTGCGACAGCACGTGGAACCGTCCCACCTGGATACGGGGCGGGACGTGGGTCTCCCGGATATGGCGGTCGGCTGCTACGACTGGGCCTTGCTCCAGGACCACCTGCGCCGGGAATCCTTTATGGTCGCCCTCCCCGGCCACCGTTCGGCGGACTTCGATGATCTGGTCCGTCGTTTCAGAGCGGCGGCCGTTCCGACGGAGGACTCACCGAATCACGACCTGCGGGGCCAATTCCGGGTCGGAAAGCTCACCAGCAATTTCGACCTGCGCAGCTATCGGGAGCGGCTCGCGCGGATACTGGCCTATATCCGGGCCGGCGACTGTTACCAGGTGAATCTCGCCCAGCGCTTCAGTGGCGCCTTCGAGGGGGACCCCCTTGCCGCTTACTGCCATTTGCGCAGCCTGCTTCCCGCTCCCTACGGGGCCTTTCTGGAACTCGATGAAGGCGCCGTGCTGAGCCACTCGCCGGAAACGTTTTTAGCGGTGCGGGAGGGCCATGTAGAAACCCGCCCCATCAAGGGAACGGCTCCACGCAGCACCGATTCACACACGGACCGGCAAAACGCCCAACAACTGCTCGACAGCATAAAGGACCGAGCTGAAAACCTCATGATCGTCGACCTGTTGCGCAACGACCTGGGGAAAACGTGCGAAATCGGCAGTGTGCGGGTACCGGAGCTCTTCGCCCTGGAGAGTTACGCGAACGTCCACCACCTGGTCAGCACTGTTACCGGGCGCCTGGAGCCGGATTGCAGCCCGGTTCAATTGCTGAAGGGTTGCTTCCCGGGAGGCTCTATCACCGGAGCGCCCAAAATCCGCGCGATGGAGATCATCGCGGAGCTCGAGCAATGCGACCGCTCAGTCTATTGTGGAAGTATCGGATACCTGAGCGCCAACGGCAACATGGACACCAACATTGCCATTCGCAGCCTGGCGTGCAGCGGTGGAAAAATTCACTGCTGGGGTGGAGGGGGAATCGTCGCCGACTCCCAGGCAGACGCCGAGTATGCGGAATCCCTCGCGAAGGTCCGGGTGCTACTGGAAGGTCTGACCGGCAGAACATTCCCGTAGCACCCGAGTTTTAGTTTTCCTTTATTTATCAACAATTTACCTAGACGCAACCGCGCATCTCCGGAGACTGATCAGAGACTCAGGTCCCGATTGCTTGCCTTGATAAACTCGCGCTTCAGATCATCATAGCTGTGAACTGCGGGGAACTGCGGAAACTCCTGAATCACGTTATCGGGTGCCTTGAAGAGGATGCCCGCATCGGCTTCACTCAGCATGGTCGTGTCGTTGTAGGAGTCGCCTGCGGCGATAATGCGGTAGTAAAGGCTTTTGAGCGCCAGAACGCTCTGCCGTTTCGGGTCCTTCTGCCGGAGGGTATAGCCCGCCACTTTGCCGCCACGGTCGATCTCCAGTCGGTGACAAAACAGCGTCGGCCACCCCAACTGACGCATCAGCGGTTGTGAGAATTCGTAAAATGTGTCGGAGAGGATGATGACCTGGAAGCGTTCCCGCAGCCAGTCCACAAACTCCCTGGCGCCATCCAGCGGAGTAAGCTCGGCGATCACACCTTGGATCTCTTCGATCCCCAGTTTGTGCTCTTCGAGGGTGCGCAACCGCTGCTTCATCAGCACATCGTAATCGGGAATATCGCGCGTCGTCGCCCGGAGCTCATCGATGCCGGTGTGCTCGGCGAAGGCAATCCAAATCTCGGGGATCAGCACCCCTTCTAAATCCAAACACGCTAATTCCACGATCAACCTCACGAACTGGCAAAATGACGAGGCCGGGAATCTACCCGTTTCCGCAGGTCAGCGCAATTGCCGGGAAGCTGGCACACCTCCCGGGAGAATGGCGCGTTTTCACGTGAAACACCTAACAATTCACTTTAGGTTTGGCCAATAAGTCGATTTTTGCGTCATGCCGCTGTAGCCCCGATACTACGGGGACCAAACACAACATGTTGGGCAAACTCCTGACATCCTGCGCCAGATGAGGGATATTTTATGAACACACTGCCTACCCTACAGCCAATGTTCCACGCATTTTTTGGTCCGTCACGGATCGTAATAACTGTATAGTGCATGGTTATTTCTAGGCGCCGCGGCTCTCTGCTATCCTTCGCTCCCCTCTCGGCCACCGCCGGCTCCGCGAGGCCAGGATCGGCAAGACCCGACCCGCGAAGCTCAGTTCAAGTAAGGAAAGCCCAAATGGCTCTTGAAACCATTGCCACTGTGGACCTTGACCAGCGACTTCAGAGTGAAAGCCCACAAAAAATTCTGGAGCACGCCCTGGAGCAGTTCGACAACATCGCCATCTCATTCAGTGGCGCCGAAGATGTGGTTCTGATCGACATGGCCCATAAGATTCGCCCGGATGTGGAGGTGTTCTCTCTGGACACCGGCCGCCTGCACCCGGAGACCTACCGGTTCATGGAGCGGGTACGGGACCACTATCAGATCCGGATCGATGTGCTCTTTCCCGACGCGGAAACGGTCAACAAGCTGGTACGGGAAAAAGGGCTGTTCAGCTTCTACCGGGACAACCACCAGGAGTGCTGCAGCATTCGCAAGGTCATGCCCCTCAGGAAAAAGCTGCTGACCCTCGACGCATGGATCACGGGCCAGCGCCGGGACCAGAGCCCGAATACCCGCGCCCACCTGCCCGTTATCCAGGATGACCGGGCCTTTTCACGTCCCGGCGAAAGCCTGACCAAGTTCAACCCGCTGGCCAACTGGTCGTCGGCCCAGGTCTGGGATTACATTCGCAGCCATCAGGTGCCCTATAACGAGCTGCACGACCGGGGTTTCGTGTCCATCGGCTGTGAGCCCTGTACGCGGCCCCTGGGTCCGAACCAGCATGAGCGGGAAGGTCGCTGGTGGTGGGAAGAAGCCACCAAGAAGGAGTGCGGGCTGCATTCTGCGAATGTTGAACCGGAGAACAAGGGATGAAAATCACCCTGGTCAAAAAGATTCTTGCCGACGGCTCTCCCTGCCAGAAGTGCGCCGACGTTCTGGAAAAGCTGGAAAGCTCGGGACAGATTCAGCACATTGACGAGACACTGGTAGCCGATGAGCGCAATTCGGACAGCCCTGGAATGGTCCTGGCGCGGGAGCTGAACGTGAGCCGGGCGCCTTTTTTCGTGGTGGAGCATTCGGACGGACGGCGCGAGGTGTATACGGTGTATCTGAAGTTCGTGAAGGAAGTGCTCGGCCAGCAGCAGTCCGCCGCCGATGAAGCGCGGGAGATCCTGCAGAACAGCAACGATCTTGATTTTCTCTGAAGCCCGCCCCGCCATCGATTAAGCCCGGCTCAAACGCAAACGGCCCGGAAGCGTAACCGCCCCGGGCCGTTTTTGGCTTGCCAGCCTTCGACAACGATCTTCAGTAAGTCGGCAGTTCCACATTTCTGAAGAGCTCTTCCAGTTCGGCCCGCGAGTTTCGCTCGTAGGCATCCGCGACCACGGCCCGCGTCAGGTGTGGCGCAAACTCCTCGATGAACTCATACATGAAGCCGCGCAGGAAGGTCCCGCGACGGAAGCCGATCTTCGTGGTGCTCGCCTTGAACAGGTGACTCGCATCAAGGGCTACCAGATCCGGGTCCAGTTCGGCATCAAAGGCCATACGGGCGATGATGCCGATGCCCAGGCCCAGGCGAACATAGGTTTTGATTACATCGGCATCGGCCGCGGTAAACACCACCTTGGGCGCCAGTCCCCGGTCGATGAACGCTTCGTCCAGTTTGGAACGGCCCGTGAACCCGAACACGTAGGTCACCAGCGGATGCTTGGCGACCTCCTCCAGGGTCAGCTCGGACAGCTGGCACAGGGGGTGATCCTTGGGCACCACGATACAGCGGTTCCAGCGGTAGCAGGGCATCATGATCAGGTCACTGAACAGCTCCATCGCTTCGGTCGCGATGGCGAAGTCCACCGTTCCGTCCGCCGCCATTTCGGAAATCTGCATGGGCGTCCCCTGATGCATGTGCAGGGACACGTCCGGATAGCGATGGATGAAGTTTTCGATCACACCCGGCAGCGCATAACGTGCCTGGGTGTGGGTGGTGGCTATGGAAAGGCTGCCCTTGCGCTCGTTGCTGTATTCCTGGGCCACCTGCTTAATACTTTCGACTTTCCGCAGAATTTCCCCGGCGGTCTTGAGAATAGCTTCCCCGGCCGGCGTAATGCGGGTCAGGTGCTTGCCACTGCGGGAAAACACTTCCACCCCAAGTTCGTCCTCCAGCAGGCGAATCTGTTTGCTGATGCCTGGTTGAGAGGTATACAAGCTCTGAGCGGTCGCTGAGACATTCAGATCGTGATGAGCGACTTCCCAGATATAACGCAGCTGCTGCAGTTTCATTAGTGCCCTCCGGTTCGGCCGCGCTGACGGTTTGCTTTTATATTATAAAAATATGAACAAATATTCTTTTCCAGAATACTTCCAGATCCTTATATTGACCAGCATTAAGCTCTTCTTCACGTCTTAGAGCCGGTTACTATAACTCTAGCCTAAAATTCATGGACTTTGTTATTTATATTTTGGCCGGCGCCGGTGTGGGCCTGGCGATTGGGATGACCGGCGTCGGGGGCGGCTCTTTGATGACCCCCCTCCTCATCCTTTTCAATATCCCTTACAACGTGGCCATTGGCACTGATCTGCTCTATGCGGCGATCACCAAATCCGGCGGTGTTGTGGCTCACCAGCGTCGCGGGAACGTCAACTGGCGGCTGGTGGGCTGGCTGGCACTGGGCAGTATCCCCTCCTCCCTGCTCACCACACTGTTGTTGAACCGGGTATTCACCGACCCGCAAGAATACAAGCCCCTGCTCACCAGCGCCCTGGGCGTAATGCTTATTGCCACCTCCCTGGTACTGATGTTTCGCAAGCACCTTAAAAGCACCAGCGATGGGAACGGGTTCGGGCGGCTGGTCAGCGACCACGCAACAGGGGTCACCGTCGCCGCCGGCCTGCTTCTGGGGGTACTGGTGACGCTTTCATCCGTCGGGGCGGGCGCGTTTTGCGCCGCGTTGCTGTTAACGCTGTACCCGCGCCTCCCGGCATTGAAGGTGGTGGGCACCGATATCTCCCACGCGGTACCGCTGACATTCATAGCGGGCATGGGCCACTTCATATTCCTCGGCAACGTGGATTTTGTGCTCCTCGCCTGCCTCCTTGTGGGCTCTCTGCCCGCGGTGCACTATGGCACGCGGCTGGGCGACAGGGTGCCCAATCACATCATGCACTCGATACTCGCCAGTATTCTTATGATGCTGGGTGTTCGGTTCGCGTTCTTCTAGGCCGTCGAGAATCTCGACAGGCGCTTAGATGGCCCTCATGCCGCTCCGTCGCTTTCGTCAGCGAAGGCCCGGGTGGTCATCTCCGCCAGCACCGGCACCATGTAGACGGGGATCCTCGTCAATTGCAGCACCTTGTTAGTCACGGAGCCCAGGTGAGCCCGATCCAGGTCGGGGCCGTGGCTGCCCATAACAATCATGTCCGCCTGGGTTCGGGCCGCATGGGCAAGGATGATCTCAGCCGGGCGCCCGGCCTCCACCACCACTTCCGGTATATCGCGCAACCCCAGGTCATTGTCGATGTACTCATCGGCCAGCATATCCACGAGGCGGTCACGAATAGTGCTGATCAGAACGCTCATGCCCTGCTGCTGGAACTCGCGGGTCTTCTCCGCCGGCAGATAGGTTTTCACCATGGCGGTCCCCAGGCTGCCCAGGGGCTCCACTGCGTGCACTACGACCACCCGCGCCTGAAGGTTTTTGGCAAAGGTCATCACGTGCTGAACGATATAGGGAGTGTAAACGCCGAGATCCGTCGCGAAGACGATGGTGTTGATCATAAACCGGGGTACCAGTAGAGCCTTGCAGGGGGGCAGCGCCTGAACGAGTGCATCCGGGCGACAACCACACTAAAGAATAGCACTGCTTGGGCTCGCGGCCTCCGGGTGCATAGAACGTTTTGGCTGGTTTTCAGGATTCGTCTGACGTGATTGGCTTATTGGCGATCCCATGGGGAACGTGCCCGGTGGCCACGTGAACGCTGGCAGAATCGCAGTGTTGGCGCTGGTCGTCAAAGAACACATCAGCACCGTAAGCACGCAGGAAAGGCCCCTTGTCCAAGCCACCCAGAAAGAGAGACTCATCAATGCGAATGTTCCACGCCCGCAGGGTGCGAATAACCCGTTCGTGAGCGGGCGCGGAGCGCGCCGTCACCAGGGCAGTTCGGATGGGGCTGTCTTCGCTGTTGAATTCGCTTTGGATGCCGTGAAGGGCGGAGAGGAAGGCTTTGAACGGCCCCCCGTCCAGCGGTTTGCGAGCGGCGGCCTTCTCGCTGGTGGTGAATGCCTCCAGCCCGTCGCGTTTGAAAATCTGTTCCGCTTCGTCGGAAAACAGTACCGCGTCGCCATCGAACGCAAAGCGCAATTGATCCCCATGATCCGATTTGTTTTTGGCGGCAATCAGGGTTGCCGCTGCCACGCCATTTTCGAGCGCGTTGCGCACATCATCCCCGTCCGTTGACAGGAACAGATGGCAGCCGAAGGCCTGCACGTAACGGTAGGGGCTCTCCCCTCCGCAGAAGGCCGCGCGCGTCACGGTAAGGCCATAATGCTCGATGGAATTGAAAACCCGCAATCCGGTATCGGCGCTGTTGCGCGACAGGAGAAGTACTTCAACCCGTGGCTCACCGCCGAGGCGCTCATTGAGCCGCAACAACTTCTGCACCAGGGGAAACGCGTCACCCGGCTCGAGAATTTCATTCTCGTGTTCGATTTGATACTGTGAGTAGGCATCCAACCCTTGCTTTTCGAACACTTCGTTACTGTCATTGAGGTTAAAAAGCGCACGACTGGAAATCGCGATCACCAACTTGTTGCCAAAATTTCCCGGCATACCGAACCCTCTGCGCCAAACCAGACCTAAGGAGCCTCTCCTATCCAGAAGCTCTGCTCATTGTAGTTTCACACATGAACAATGTCATGCCGCTCCCGCCCAAACTCATAAACTGGCTGCAGTCCGCCGGCTACTCGAGCCCTTTCAATTTGCAGCCGCTGATCGGGGGCGACATCAATGACACCTTCGCCCTGAGCACAGCCTGTGGTCACCGTTTCTGCCTCAAGCACAACACCCGGGCACCGGACGATTTCTTCGCGGCCGAGGCTCACGGCCTCAAGACTTTGGCAAGCGCCGGGGCATTGCGGCTTCCTGACGTCATCCATCTGGAGGAAAACTACATCCTCCTGGAGTTCATTGAATCGGGACCGCGAGCCCCCGGATATTGGGCTGACCTGGGCGGGGGCCTTGCACGCCTGCACAAGCAGGTGCGGCCACAGTTCGGATTCGAACGAGACAATTACTGCGGGCTGACGCCTCAGGTAAACACCCCGAGCGCCGACGGTTACGAGTTTTTTGCCCAACACCGGCTCATGGCACAGGCTCGACGTGCGTTTGAAAAAGGTTTGCTGGGGAGACAGGAAATGGTTCTGGCCGAACGGCTGGCGAGCCGACTTGGAAACCTTGTGCCCGAGCAGAAACCCGCCCTCCTCCATGGCGATCTATGGAGCGGCAATATCCACCGGGATTCAGCCGGCAGGCCGGTCTTGATTGATCCAGCGGCCTACTGCGGCTGGCCGGAAGCGGATCTGGCCATGACCTTGCTGTTCGGCGGCTTTAATGAAGAGTTCTATTCTGCGTATGAGGCGGAACGCCCCCTGGCACCGGGATGGCGGCAGCGGGCTCCAATCTACAACCTCTATCACCTGATCAACCATCTCAACCTGTTCGGAGGCGGCTACCATGGCCAGGTGCTCGCCGTCCTGAGGCGATACACCTGAGGCTGCGGGGTCCAGCCTGAACTCATGCAACCGGATTCGGGGCGCCTGTTTGCACCTGGGTGCTATGTTCGATTGTTCTCCGCAACAGGTCCCGCATGCCTCCGCTCGCTTTGGAAGTGCTCGCGAGTGAGCCGTGCCACAACGCCCGAGAGTAACAAGAGAGCGATCAGGTTCGGCACTGCCATGAATCCGTTCAGGGTGTCAGCCACATTCCAAACCATGTCCAGTCCCACGGCGAAAGCGCCGACGGGAACCATCAACACCCAGACGATGCGGAACGGCATTTCCACGGAAGTGCCGAACAAATACTGTGCACAGCGCTCGCCGTAATAGCTCCAGCCAAGGATGGTGGTGAACGCAAAGAAAATAAGACTGATGGAAACAAGCTTGTCGCCGTAGGGAATTGCCGTCAGGAAAGCGGCCTGGGACATGGCCACGCCCTCCGCGCCCCCCTTCCACGCACCCGTTACGATGATGGCGAGCCCGGTAACAGAGCAAATAATCAGGGTGTCGATCAAGGTCCCCAGCATGGCGATCATGCCCTGTCGTACCGGATTGTCGGTTTTGGCGGCCGCGTGGGCAATGGGCGCGCTGCCCAGGCCCGCCTCATTGGAGAACACCCCCCGCGCGACGCCATAGCGAATGGCCATGGCCACAGCCGCTCCCGCAAATCCTCCTTCAGCGGCCACCGGATTGAAGGCACTGTGAAAAACCAGTGCGATGGCTGAGGGGATTTCAGAGATGTTGGTGCCCAGAACCCACAAACCGGCCAACAGGTAGGTAATGCCCATGAAGGGCACGACGGCACTGGCCACATGAGCAATTCGCCGGATACCGCCAATCAGCACCAACCCCACGAGAACCATCAGTACCAGGCCCACCAGCAGCTTGTTGAGACCGAAGGCGGTTTCCAGTGCATCCGCCACGGAATTGGCCTGAACGGCATTGCCGATCCCGAAGCCCGCGACGGCGCCGAATATGGCAAAAGCACTGCCAAGCCACAGCCAGCGGCGACCCAGGCCGTTCTTGATGTAGTACATGGGGCCGCCCACGTGCTGGCCGTCTTCATCGGTTTCCCGAAAGTGAACGGCGCAGACCGCTTCTGCGTACTTGGTGGCCATCCCCACCAGCGCGCTGCACCACATCCAGAACAGAGCCCCGGGCCCGCCCAGCCCGATCGCTGTGGCGACGCCGGCGATGTTGCCGGTGCCGATCGTCGCCGAGAGCGAGGTCATCAAAGCCTGGAACGGTGAGATCTCCCCTTCACCCCGGCCTTTTCCCCCGCGTGCAAGCTGGCGGAAGGCATACCCAATCTTTCGCAACGGGATTGCCCGCAGCAGAATCATGAGAAAGCTGCCCGTCCCGAGAATCAAAGCCAGCATCCACGGGCCCCAGGCAAAACTGTTTAGCTGATTCAGAAAGTCCATCGTTATTGTCTTTGTCGGTTGGATTTCATGGAGCAAGGTCGAAACGTTGTCGATGGGGAAAGAGGCCAAAGATTCCACCGGTATGGACGAACACGAGATCGCTGTGCCCCGAGAATCGCCCGGCCCTGATCAGGCTGAGGAGACCGTGGAAGGCCTTGCCCGTATAGACCGGATCCAGCACGATCCCTTCGCGGCCGGCCACATACTGGATGCTGTCGTAAACTTCCCGATCAGCAAGACCGTATCCACGCCCGATAAACTCCGCATTGGTGGCCACGACCACCCTGTCCAGATCCAGGTTCACCGCGTAGCGTTGTTTCCAGTCCTGCAGATCCCGGGCAACCTTGCTGTTGAAGTACCTTTCACTGTCACAGACCGCCATTCCCAGAACCGTGGCCGGAAGATCGAAGAGCGCCGCACCGGCGCTCAAGCCCGCCTGAGTTCCGCCCGACCCCGTCGCAACCACAATGTGAGCTGGTTTAATGCCATGGGTTTGGAAGTCCGTCCGCAACTCCTCACCGCATGCCACATAGCCCCACAGCCCGATCTCATCACTGGCACCGGTTGGAATCCTGAACGCTTTCCGCCCTTGTGCCGCGTAATGGTCGTCCCAACGTTGGAACAGCCCCTCCAGGTCCCGCTGGTACTCATTCTTGGACACCGTGTGAACTTTGGCGCCGACCAGGTAGTCCAGCAGGAGGTTGCCATCCGGGCGGGGCGCCGCGTCCTCACGCAAAATGAGGCAAACTTCCAGCCCGAGCTGCGCGGCGATTACGGCCGTGGCACGACAGTGGTTCGACTGGGTTCCCCCGCAGGTGATCAGTGTGTCGCACCCTTCGCTCAGCGCCTGAGCTACGACGAATTCCAGCTTGCGCACTTTGTTGCCGCTCAGGGTGGAGCCGGTCAGGTCATCGCGTTTGATCCAGATGCGCGGGCCACCAAGATCCGATGAGATCCTGTCCAGCGGCTGCAGAGGGGTGGGCGTACGAGCCAGAGAAAGGCGCTGAGGGTAGTCAAACATAGCGCGGGACTCGAGGGTGTGCAGGTAACGCCTGCCCTGCTGACGCAGGGCAGTTCAGGGTACTGTGGCGCCCCTGTCCGGTTCGGTCAAATCCGAAGGTCACCACAGTGTTCATCGCGCGGGCGAGAGGTGCTCAGATCGATTTGATCGTGCCTTTCGGCAGAACGGCGTGAACAGCGACCTTCTGGAATTTCAGTTCGGTGTTCGCGGCGACTTCCACTACCACGTAGTTTTCGTCCACCTTGTTGATCTTGCCCACCAGCCCGCTGTTCAGGAGGACCTCGTCACCCTTGCCGAGCGAGGCAACCAGCTCCTTATGCTCCTTGGCGCGCTTCTGCTGGGGACGGATCATGAACAGGTACATGAACAGGAAGAGCCCGCCCATCATGATAAAGAACGACCAGGGGCTCTGGGCCGGTTGTCCGGTCTCTGCTTGCGCCAGGGCGGCGGGAATCAGGAAATCCATGGTTTACCTCGTATTCTGCACGGCGATAGAAAGCGGCTAACTCTACCTTTTTTGCAATACGCAGGCAATTAAAAGGGCTCTTCTGACAGCAGAAGAGCCCTTCCTGGGGACTTGCTGCTTACCTTATGCGTAGTCGCGAAACAACTTGCGGAAAGAGCTGGGGGAGAGAGAGGTCCAGCGCTTGAACGCATTGGTGAAGCTGGTGCGATCGGAGAAATCGAGGGCAGCAGAGATGGCATCAATGCTCATGTTCTGGTGAATCAGGTAGTCTATGGAGTAATGGAAACGCACCTGGTCACGCAGCTGTGCAAAGCTGACATTCTGTTGCTGCAAACGCCGCTGCAAAGTTCGCTTGGAGAGATTGAGTTCCTCCGCGATATAGTCGATGGCCAGAGGTTGCTTGCCAATTCGACGCTGCAGAACTTCAACCACCCGACCCGACACACCATAAACTTCCGGCAGTCGAGCCTGACTGATGTACTCGTCCAGCGATTTTACCCCGGCAGTGGCAAATCCGCGGATTTCTTCGATCCGGTTCTTTTCTTGAACGTTCTGTAGTTCGATCATTCTGGCGACTCCTTCTGCCATAAGTTGAAGGGTTTCGAGATCACGAGGTGACGGGTTAATCCTCGTGGGGGATAAGAAACACAAAACGCCACATTTGTTCCCGGAATTTACAATCGGCACCCCGAGATAGTGACAAATAGCGCCACCGTTGGCTGCCATCACAGGTGAATTGAGCGGGCTCTGCTCACCCGTAACGACCTCGGAGAGGCTGTCGTGATCGATAATCCTCCTGTAAATGCCCTCTTCCGCATCAGAGAGTTCGTGGTCGATCTGCTTCTCTGCGCGCCGATAGACAAATACCCGGCGGTAAATCGATCCTGAGGATGACACGATGAAAGCGCGGTCGGCTCCGACAATCCGGCAACCAACTTCCATATAGACTGCGGACTGGCTGTCGTTGCTCTCCTGTGGTGAGCACAGTTGCCGGTACAGGAACTTGAGACGGTCCTCGAAGGACGCCAGGTCGTAGTCCCGGAGGAGTTCTTCCCTGTATAAAGGCGTTTCCGGCAGACCGATGGAGTTTGGTCCAGACAAGTTGCGCTCCATATATTCGTGATCCACCGCAATACCCCCCAAGCAAGTACCTGCTTTGCAAGTTTGAGACTTAACGCTATTACGTGTCTAAACTATTCCCTGTGCTCTTCCCATACCAGTCCGGCTCGCGCCACCAGGCAAATTGAGGCGACAACCGTCCAGATCAGCAATTACATCGGAGACCAGCGCCGGTCGGGACTTTTCCGGGGCCAAAAAGGGAAGAACCAGCCTCTCGAGCGAGTGGGCTGTTAACGACGCTATAGCACCCAACCTGAGGTGTCAACCAAAAAAGATTGAAAGGTGACTAATTTGTCACCTATACCAAAAAGTCCTTTATTTACGCGACCTTAGCCTCAGACTATCTTCCGAGCGCTACTTGCCAAGGCCAAGCTCGACCATTTGGCTGATAACGTCCTCATGGTGTGTTTTGGTTTTGACCTTTTCCATGATGTGCCGAAGTCGGCCGTCCTTGTCGATGATGAATGTGGTGCGAATCAGGCCCATGAACTCGCGGCCCATGAATTTTTTCAGGCCCCACACCCCGTATTTGTCGGCCAGCGAATGATCTTCATCGGCAAGCAGATCGAAGTTCAAATCGTATTTGTCCCGGAATTTCTGCAGGCGCACCACAGGATCGGGGCTGCCCCCCAACACCACGGTGTCCAGCTTTTCGTATTCCTTGAGTGCATCCCGCAGACCGCAAGCCTGGGTCGTGCAGCCGGGGGTCATGGCTTTTGGATAGAAATAGAGTACGACGTTCTTGCTGCCCCGGAACTGCTTGAGAGCAACTTTGGCGTCATCCTGGTTCCGCAGTGTAAATGCCGGGGCCAGATTGCCCACTTTTGGAAGGGTCATTGTTCCTCCGTTTCTCGCTGACAGGCGGTAAATTCAGGCTGGTCGGGTCCCACAAAAAAGCCGCAACCAGGGTTGCGGCTTTTCGACGATCAGCGGCCGTCGGTTTAGTTGGGCAGCAGGTGGCTGACCGCGTCGCGCTCTTCCTTCAGCTCGGTTTCGGTCGCTTCCATTTTCTTGCGGGAAAATTCGTTGATGTCCAGGCCCTGGACGATCTCCCAGTCGCCGTTCTTGCATCGACAGGGGAAGGAGTAGATCAGCCCTTCGGTAATGCCATAGCTGCCGTCGCTATATACACCCATGCTGACCCAGTCGTTCTCCGGGGAACCCAGAGCCCAGTCACGCATATGGAAGATGGCCGCGTTAGCTGCCGAGGCCGCGCTGGATGCCCCACGCGCGTCGATAATGGCAGCGCCACGTTGTTGAACGGTGGGAATGAAATCGTTCTCGTACCACTGCTGGTCCACAAGGCCCATGGCGCTGGAACCGGCGACCTGTGCGTGATGAATGTCCGGATACTGGGTCGAGGAGTGGTTGCCCCAGATAGTCAGCTGGGTAATGTCGTTGATGGTTTTACCGGTCTTCTGCGCCAGCTGAGTCTGCGCGCGGTTGTGATCGAGACGGGTCATGGCGGTGAACTGACGCGGATTGATATCCGGTGCATTGCGCTGAGCAATCAGCGAGTTGGTGTTCGCCGGGTTACCCACTACCAGTACGCGAATGTCGCGGCTGGCATTGTCATTGATGGCCTTGCCCTGAACGCTGAAGATCGCCGCATTGGCTTCGAGCAGATCCTTGCGCTCCATGCCGGGGCCGCGCGGACGGGCGCCCACGAGCAGAGCGTAATCCGCGTCCTTGAACGCCACGTTGGGATCGTCGGTGCAGACCATTCCGGCCAGCAGAGGGAAAGCACAGTCGTCCAACTCCATGGCTACGCCGTTCAGGGCGCCCAGGGCGGGAGTGATTTCCAGCATCTGCAGGATCACCGGCTGATCCTTGCCCAGCATCTCGCCGGCTGCGATTCGGAACAAAAGGGAGTAACTGATTTGGCCCGCCGCGCCAGTGACGGCAACTCGAACTGGTGCTTTCACGATTCGTCTCCATTGTGGAAGTGTGTGGGGGAAACCTGCCGCCCAATTGATCGTTTTTTGGACAACCGCTGATCAGTGATGGGAATCAATGCCAGGAGATACGGGCGGCGCGGGTGCGCATTATAGGGAATCGGGCAGATTTTTCACTAGGAAGCGACCGAATAACCCCTGAAGTCGGCGTTCGAAGGCTTCCCCGGGAACGTCAAACCGGGGTCAACCCCCGGTCTCGAGAGTACGGTAGCGCTCGGACAACGCCTCATAGAGGCGATCCTTGAAGTCCGCGGCGGTGGCATCAAGGGCGCGGGTAATATCCACCAGGTGCTCGTTGTCCTCGCGGCCGCCCCACTGTTTCCGGTAGCTGCCGTCCTTGTAACCGTGGTCCTGGCGGAAGAAGTTCAACACATTCTTCCCCACATAGGCTGCATACAGTTCTGCAAAACTCATGTTGACAGCCTGCATGAGCCGTACGAAACCGGCAACGTCAAAACGACGGCTCACAAGGATCTTCGTCACGAAATCTTCCAGTTCTTCCGCGAAATTTGTTGCGGATCTCTCTGCGCTTTCCTGTGCTCGGATTATTGAATCCAGCTCCGCTGCACTCCTGTTTTCAAGAAGGAGCATGCTCAGCCCGAAATGCCAGATGTCGATAAGTTCCAGAACCACTTGATCGCGATCCGGGGTTTGTTTCTTCCACCACTTCCAGCCATGGTGATCGAGCATTTCCGCGCATTCGATCCACACTGCGCGATACCAGGCGAACCCCTGTTCGCGCCAATCGCTGTGCACCCGGCTGTTCATATCGTTCTGCAGGTCGAGCATGACCTGAATCTGTTGCTGCATGTATCCACCTGTCGTACATGTCATTGAACTGACACGATACTATCATAAAAGCGTTATGGACCCGCCCTATCGTTTGCGGCAGACGGGAGGGCATTAGCATGCGACTGATTACCACGGCTGTCCAATTTGATTATCTCACTTTCCTATGGTGTCAACAGCGCAAACGCCAACCTCTTCTCGCCGCTTTTGCACGGCAAGTGTCCCGCTCAGCGGACGGCCATCTCTATGTGCTGATCGGGTTGATTGCCTGGGCTGAATCCCATTACCTGATCCTGAAACTCGGTGTCCTTGCTTTCGCCCTGGAGCGAAGCGCGTACTTTGTTCTCAAGCAATGGGTTCGCCGCGACCGGCCGCCTGAAGCCATTCCCGGCTTCAAGAGCGTTATCCAGGCGTCGGACAAATTCAGCTTCCCTTCGGGTCACACCTCCGCCGCCTTCCTGATGGCGACATTGCTCGTCGGCCATTTTCCCCAGGTTCTGTTCTTCGTTTACCCCTGGGCCTGTGCCGTGGCCTGGTCGCGGGTCACGTTGGGGGTTCACTTTCCCAGCGACACTCTCGCGGGGGCAACACTCGGCACCAGCATCGCACTACTCGGCCCGGGTTTGCTTGATTCCTTTCCAGCGTAACAGTTGACAGTGAGGGTATTTTGAAAATTCTTTATGGTGTGCAGGGAACCGGCAACGGCCACATCACCCGAGCGAGGGGGATGAGCAGGCAACTTCGGGCTGCGGGCTTCCAGGTGGACTATGTATTTTCAGGCCGCGCCCGCGACCGGTACGCTTCCATGGAAACCTTCGGTGACTGGCGTGCTCTGGAAGGACTGACCTTTGCCGTCGCCGCGGGCCGGGTTCGACCTTTGGCCACGCTGCTGAATAGTCGCCCCTTGCAACTGCTGCGGGACATTCGCGACCTGCCAGTGGAAGATTACGACCTGGTGATTTCGGACTTCGAACCCGTCAGCGCGTGGGCCGCTCGGCGCCGGGGCGTGCGGTGTCTTGGACTTGGCCATCAGTATGCCTTCGACTACCCGATCCCCAAGCTCGGGGACAGCTTCCTCACACGCACCATCATGAAGAAGTTCGCTCCGGCCTCATACAGCATCGGCATGCATTGGTATCACTACGGGCAACCCATTGTGCCGCCCATTATTGACATTGTCGAAGAAGAGCAGGTCAAGCCGGACGCAAACAAGATTGTGGTCTACCTGCCCTTTGAGGATGCGAACGCAATCAGGGATTTGCTGAGTGGGATTCCGGATTTTCACTTCCTCTGTTACGGCAACTTCGCAGAGAAGGAGACAGTGGGAAACCTGACCTTCAACCCGATCTCACGAACCGCCTTTCTCAGGGACCTGTCCCGGTGCGGTGGTGTGATCAGCAACGCCGGCTTCGAACTGGCCAGCGAGTCCATCAGTCTCGGCAAAAAGCTGCTGGTCAAGCCCCTGCTGGGACAAATGGAGCAGCTCTCCAACGCTCTGGCCCTGCAGGATCTCGGACTGGGGCGCGCTACGCTCAAGCTGGAACGCCCGGTGATTCGAGAGTGGCTGGAGAACTTCGAAGCGCGACGGGTACGCTATCCAAACGTGGCGAAACACATCGCAGCCTGGATAGCGGAAGGAGATTTTTCGGCACCGGAGCGCCTGGCGGGCAAACTCTGGGCTCAGACCCAAGGGCTTGAGGAAGTCACTGCGAGTGGCTCGGCATCGATCAGGCGCGCGCCTCAGGCCTCTTGATTGAGTGGGAGGTACTGGCAGGCTGCTAGGCGACGCTGCGAAGATGGCTTTCTGCTTTGGGAAACAGGCGAAAGAAATTCTCCGACGTTGCGTGGATCAGCTCTTCGTAGCTCACATTCTTCAACTCAGCCACATACTCCGCCACTTCGCGTACATAGGCAGGTTCGTTGGGTTTACCGCGATAGGGCACGGGTGCGAGGTATGGTGAATCGGTTTCCACCATCAGGCGTTCGAGCGGCAGCTTGCGCACCACGTCCCGCAGTGCCTCTGCATTGCGGAAGGTGACGATCCCCGAGATGGATATCAAATAGTTGAGGTCCACGGCTCGCCGGGCCATGTCCCAATCCTCCGTAAAACAGTGCAACACCCCCGCGGATTCCTGGTTGCCATGTTCCGCGATGAGGCGCAGGGTATCCTCCTTCGCGGACCGGGTGTGCACGATGACCGGCAGCCGAGCCTGTGCCGCGGCTTCCAGGTGGATCCGGAAGCTCTCCTGCTGACTCTGTTTGGAGTCCTCGGAATAATAGTAGTCAAGCCCGGTCTCGCCCAAAGCCACTACTTTCGGGTGCCGGGCCCATGCCTGCAGTTCGTCCGCTTTCGCCAGACCGGACTCGATGTCCAACGGATGTACGCCCACGGAGGCCACCACCCGCGGATAGCGCTCGGCAATCGCGGTAACTGCCTCCCGGTTCTCCAGGCTGATGCCAACGCACAACATGCCTTGCACTCCCCTCTGCTCAGCCGCTTCGACGGCGTCTTCAAGGCGGCCTTCGTACTTGTCCAGCCTCAAGCGGTCCAGATGACAATGGGAGTCGATGAGCATAACTGTCTTCGGTTCGGGGAAATTGAAAGGTTTGGTTTCACCGCGAGGATTGCGGCTCAGCGCGCAGAGCGGGTCCGGCTGATCAACGGGGCCAGACCTGTCCGCCGCTTACATTGTATGGGTGGGTCGGTCCGAATCCAATGAGCCCACCAGGTAATTCTCTATTTTGGAAGCAGCGGAGTTGTCCTGGTCGCTGAATTGCACGCCGATACCGGCCGCGCGGTTGCCCTGGGCACCCTTGGGGGTAATCCACACCACCTTGCCGGCCACCGGCAGCTTTTCGGGCTCATCCATCAGGTTGAGGAGCATGAAGACTTCGTCACCCAGCTTGTAGGCCTTGTTGGTCGGGATAAACAGCCCTCCGTTCTTCAGAAATGGCATG
Source organism: Gilvimarinus sp. F26214L (assembly GCF_054401055.1). NCBI lineage: Bacteria > Pseudomonadati > Pseudomonadota > Gammaproteobacteria > Cellvibrionales > Cellvibrionaceae > Gilvimarinus > Gilvimarinus sp. F26214L. The sequence goes on from NZ_JBTIYG010000004.1 coordinate 69,071, forward strand.
TAGGCGGCGTAAAGCACCGCTTTATCCTTGATTGTCAACGAGAGTATGCCGTTCCGGGCGCCGCCGCTAAGACCTTTCATGACCGATTATTTGCCTGGATTCTGATTGATTATGGATTTCCCGACCCGATTAGCCGGGTTGTAGGCATTATAGTCCCTCAGTGTACACTGATGGGACCAATCCGCTAAGTGCGTCTGTTTCTCTTCTACCCTCACTGGCCTGAAAGCCGCGTCGCCGGTCCGATCGCCCTGACCCGGGTCAGAGCCCGCCAGTCGAGCATCAGCTCTTCCCACAGGAGCTGGACGTTGGGATTCGCGCCGCTGAGCAGTTGGTGCTTGGCCTGCAGAAGCTTGTCCTGGTACCGGAACAGCAGTGCGGGATCCAGGCGCTGGATCAACGCGTTCCAGCGCTCACCGGCCGGCGCTCCATTGATTACCTCTCCGGTAAACTGCCCACGCGCAAGGCGGTTGAGCAGCACCAGCAACTGGTCGAGCGCGTTCAGTGCGTCCGCACCTTGCACCCGTTTCGCCCCGTCAACCACATTGCCCTGATTTTCGGCCACATCCAGCAGAGCGGCCAGCATCTCGGCCCGGCCTTCCAGTGCGTTGCTCTCGTACGCAGACAATGCTCGCAGGGGAGCCCCCCGGGCGAAATCGAGAAGGTCGACAGCCCGCTCCCCGACTCGTGGCTCCAGCCAGGTGAGGGCCTGCTCCCGCGAAGGGAGATCCATTGTGATGAGCCTGCATCGGCTCCGCAAGGTGGGGAGCAGGCGTCCGGGATTGGAGGACACCAGCACGATCAGGCTGTCCCCGGGAGGCTCTTCCAGGGACTTCAGCAGGGCATTGGCCGCGTACGGGTTCATGCTGTCCGCCGGGTCGACGATCACGCACTTCCACCCCCCCTGCTGGGAGGTGCCGGATAGAAACCGCACCAGTCCCCGGATCTGATCGATTTTGACTGCTTTGCTTTTATCTTCCGGCTCCACGATGCGCAGATCCGGATGGGAGCCGGCGATCAGCAACTGGCAACTCTTGCAGGCGCCACACGGCCGGCTGTCCGCACTGTTGCACAACACGGCCTGCACCAGGGCCTCCGACAGGTGGCGTTTACCCAGTCCGGCCATGCCGGTAATCAGGACCGCGTGAGGAAGCCGTCTGCTGCGCAGCAAGTGCATCCAGTCCGACCAGTGTCGGGCCTGCCAGGGCAAGGGCTGCTTGATAAGGTTCATCTCACCCCTCCTCCGCACTCAGAAAATCATCAAGCTGCTCCCGAATGCGGGCCTGTACTGTTTCCAGAGGAGGCGCCGCATCCACCACAACAAAGCGCTGCGGATGCTGTGCCGCCAGCGCGAGATACCCATCGCGCACGGCCTGAAAAAAGCTGCGTTGCTCCAGTTCGATCCGGTCCAGTTCAGCGCGCTCCCGGGCTCTGGCCAGGCCGGTGTCCACGTCGATATCCAGGAGCAGCGTCAAATCCGGCTCGATCTCCGGGTGAACCAGTCGCTGCAACTGGCTGATAAGGCTCTGGTCCAGTCCGCGCCCAAAGCCCTGGTAGGCAAAGGTGGCATCGGTGAACCGATCGCATAACACCCAATCGCCCCGCTCCAGTGCCGGTCGGATGACCTGACTGAGATGCTGGGCGCGGGCTGCGAACATCAATAGCAGCTCGGTCATGTCGCTCATGGTCTCGGCGGATGGCTCGAGTAACAGCGAGCGGATTTTCTCCGCCAGGGGCGTGCCGCCGGGTTCCCGGGTCAGCACCACCTGACGATTACGGGATTTCAGGTAATCGTTCACGAAGGCGAGATTGGTGGATTTTCCGACCCCTTCCCCGCCCTCGAGGGTGATGAAGCGCCCTCGTCGCGGGCGCTGATCCGTTGCCGTCACCGCGAGGCTTCCTCTGCTTCGGTACTCCCCGGTGCCGGGGGAGCCGACTGATAATCCTTGGCACGCCGGCGCACCTGGAACTCCTGCACGGCTTTGTTGTGCTCTTCAAGGGTCGTGGAAAACTTGTGGCTGCCATCGCCCCTGGCCACAAAATAGAGCGCCTCCCCTTCCGCCGGATGCAGGGCGGCATGGATGGCCTCGCGCCCCGGCAGGGCAATGGGCGTGGGTGGCAGGCCCCTGATCATGTAGGTGTTGTATGGGGTGTGCTCCGACAGGTGACGGCGGCGGATATTGCCGTCATAGCTGTCCGCCAATCCGTAAATGACGGTTGGATCTGTCTGGAGGCGCATATTCTGCTCGAGCCGTCGCACGAAAACCCCGGCAATCTCCTCCCGCTCGTGGGGCACTCCCGTCTCTCGCTCCACAATGGAAGCCATGATCAGAGCGTCGTAGCTGTCTGAATAGGGCAAGGCCCCGGCGCGCCCTTCCCATTCGGTGGCCAGCACGTCGCGCATGCGCCGGTGCGCCTGCAGCAGTATCTCGCGATCGCTGTTCCCGGCCACATAGCGATAGGTATCGGGAAAGAACCAGCCCTCCGGATGATCGCCCGGTAACTCGAGCGAGGTGAGAAACTGTTCCAGCGCAGCATCGTCATCCAGCAGTACTTCGATTTTTGGCTGGGCCTGGAGATAGTTCAACGCGTCGCGAAACGTCCAGCCCTCCACCAGGGTGGCCAGATAACTGATGACCTCCCCCCGCTCCACTTTGTCGAGCAAAGTGGCAGGGGTGTCCTGGGGGGTCAGACGGTACTCGCCGGCCCTGACGTGATCGCGCCCCGTCAGCCGCCCGTAGGCGCTCAGGAGGCGCGGATGCTCCAGAACCCCGGCGCGGCCCAGGTCCCGGGCGAGCAACGACAGAGAACCGCCCTTGGGCAGAGTGTACTCAAAGGTTTCTCCTTCCATGGTTAAAGGGCTGTGAAGCCACTGATAACCGTAGAACACTCCTGCAGCCGCCACTACCAGGGCGAGGCCCGCAAGGATCAGGAGTTTACGAAGTACTCGCATGTAATCTTGTCCGAATATCGTGTTCAAAAAGAGCTTGCAGCTGTGGAGCAATGGTTGGCGCCTTCATCGAAACCATAAAGCCGTGGGCGTCCTGTAGCGACCGCACCGGCCAGATGCCCCGGATGCTGTTGGTCAGAAAAACCTCATCGGCGTCTTTCAGGGCCTTTCGCTCGATGGAGCACTCTTGCACCGCAATTCCCAGCCGGGCCGCGTAGTCTTCCATAACACGCGCCCTGAGAACACCCGCCACGCCCGCCTTGCTCAGTGAAGGCGTTAACAGCTGTGCACCGGCGCGGACGAATACGTTCCGGCTGCAACCTTCCACCAGACAGTCGTCCTCGTCAAATACCAGACCCTCCGCGCACTCGGTCCCGATCAACTCCCGCGACGCAAGCACCTGGTCCAGGCGGTTCAGGTGTTTGAGTCCCGCCAGACGCCGGTTGCTGCCCAGTCGATGCTCACAGAGAAGAACAGAAATTCCGTCGCCCGCGCTCGCGGTTGGTTGGGTGGGCGGAGGGGAAACGCTGATGGCTATGGTGGCCCGACTCCCGGCTGCGGGCTGATAGCCGCGCCCTCCCACGCCGCGGCTGACCAGAAGCTTGAGCACACCGCGATCGAGTGCCCGCTCCCGGGCCAGTTCGAGAACCCGACGGACATCTGCTTCCAGGCGTTCGCGGTCAAGCGCGAGCGACAGGCGTACACATCCGTCCAGCAGCCGTTGCCGATGTTCGCGCCAGAATGGAAGCTGCCCCTCCTCCAGACGCACCGTCTCGAACAGTCCGTCTCCGTACGCGAGTCCGCGGTCGAAGGGGGAGATTTCCCCTCCGAGCACTCCGTTGACGCAACTGAGGGGCTCGAACTCCGACATGCTTGCAGGTATTTTCATGGTTGCTCCGCAGCTGCAACATTACCGTGCTGCAGCGCGGAAGGACAGGAGGCCGGCGGACCGCCAGACTGCGGGCGGTTAGACGCGGCGAAAGATAAGTGAGCCGTTGGTTCCGCCGAAACCAAAGGAATTGGAGAGAGAAACATCGATGTTTCGCTGTTGCGCGGAATTGGGTACAAAGTTCAGATCGCAACCTTCACCCGGCTCGTCCAGATTGATGGTCGGAGGTGCAACCTTATCCCGAATCGCCAGGACGCTGAAAATCGCCTCCACAGAACCCGCTGCGCCCAGCAAATGCCCGATCATGGACTTGGTGGAGCTGATGGCCACCTCGTCGGCCGCCGGCCCGAAGACCTTTTTGACGGCGGTGCACTCGGCAACGTCTCCCAGCGGTGTGGAGGTGCCGTGGGCATTGATATAGTCCACCGCGTCGGCGGTCAGGCCGGCATCGTTCAGGGCATTTTGCATTGAGAGCGCGGCGCCGGCGCCGTCCTCGGCCGGTGAGGTGATGTGGTATGCGTCGCCGCTCATCCCGAACCCGACCACTTCGCCATAGATGCGCGCACCGCGCGCCTTGGCGAACTCGTATTCTTCCAGCACCATCACACCGGCACCGTCACCCAGCACAAAGCCATCGCGATCCTTGTCCCAGGGGCGACTGGCCGCCTGCGGATCATCGTTCCGGGTCGAGAGAGCCCGCGCCGCAGCGAAACCGCCAACGCCTACAGGGGTACAGGCCATCTCGGCGCCGCCGGCCAGCATCGCATCCACTTCCCCGTGCATGATCATGCGCGCGGCCATGCCGATGTTGTGGGTGCCGGTCGTGCAGGCGGTTACAACGGCCAGGTTCGGGCCGGTGAACTTGTATTTGATTGAAAGGTTTCCGGAGATCATGTTGATGATCGCTCCGGGAACAAAGAAAGGAGAAAGCTTGCGCGGACCTTTCTCATCAAGAACGTGGCTTACTGTCTCGATGGATCCGATACCGCCGATGCCAGCGCCGATGGCCGCACCGATTCGATGTGCATTTTCAGGCGTGACTTCTAGGCCTGAATCTTCCATGGCCTGCATGCCCGCTATGACGCCGTACTGAATAAACGGGTCCATGCGCTTGGCATCCCGTGCCGGGATGTACTGGTCGACTTCAAGACCGACCACCGGGGCACTGAAGCGGGTAGTAAATTCGGAAGCGTCGAAGGTCTCAATGGGACGAACGCCGCTTCGACCGTTGACTATACCATCCCAGGTTGTTGCCACGGTGTTTCCAAGGGGAGTTACCATACCCAGTCCGGTAACCACAACTCTTTTACGTGACAATTCAACCTCCCAAGGCTACGTCAAGGTGAAAAAGGCCACAAACCACGCCGACACCTCGGGGACGAGAAACAGCGTTAGGATTCACAACCATACAACTACTCACAGCCAACCCTGCTTTGTGTAGCAGGGTCAAGCCGCGCTGGCAGTTGTACCGTTTGCGGCAGGAGATAAAGCAAAAGCCGCACTATGCACATAGATACGGCTTTCCCTGAAGCAAAAAAATGGCTGGATGTTTAGGCCAGATTCTGGTTGATGTAATCAATGGCCAACTGAACAGTGGTAATTTTTTCGGCTTCTTCGTCAGGAATTTCTGTTTCAAATTCCTCTTCCAGGGCCATTACCAGCTCAACTGTATCCAATGAGTCCGCACCCAGGTCCTCGACGAACGACGCTTCGTTTTTCACGTCCTCTTCTTTAACACCCAGTTGCTCAGCAACGATTTTTTTTACTCGTTCATCAATGCTGCTCATAATGTTCTTCAACTCCTAGTCGATAAAAACCGGCTTCACCGCCTTTGTTGCACTTAACAAAAACGCAGTATTTTGAAGCAATTTGTCGTTACTTTCGTCGCGAGCATCCCACCGCAGTGGTCCGCGCTCGACATTAGCCCAAAATCAGCGCACCAACTTCGTGCCCTTAGTAATACCCGGAAATCTGGGGATAAAACCCGAAAATTTGGGAAGAAATTCCAGGGGCGGCCCAAATTGAGCGCGCATTTTACATCTATTTTTCAGCGGTTGTAACGCATCTCGGCAAAAAAGTTGAAGGACCGGTCACTTTCCCCGAGAAATCAGCCACTTAGGCCATATACATACCGCCATTTACCTGTATTGTTTCGCCGGTAACGTAGCCTGCGGCGTCGCTTGCCAGGAACTCCACCACAGCGGCAATTTCCTTTGGATCACCCAGGCGCCCCAGAGGGATCTGGGACAGCAGGCTCTCCCGCTGTGCTTCCGGGAGTTCACGGGTCATGTCCGTGTCAATAAAGCCGGGAGCCACTGTATTTACCGTAATACCCCGCGAGCCCACCTCACGCGCAAGCGCCCGGGCAAAACCGGCGACCCCCGCTTTCGTCGCCGCATAGTTCGATTGCCCCGCATTGCCCATGGAGCCCACAACGGAACTGATGTTGATGATGCGTCCCCAGCGGGCCTTCATCATTCCACGCAGACAGGCCTTGCTGAGGCGGAACACGGCATTCAGGTTGGTGTTAATCACTTCGTCCCATTCCGAGTCGCTCATGCGCATCAGAAGATTGTCGCGAGTAATGCCTGCGTTATTGATCAGTATGGTGGGGACGCCAAACTGCTCCTGAACCGCTTTCAGGAACTGGTCTACTGATCCGGGTTCCGTCACGTTCAGCACCATACCGGTGCCCTTGACATTTTGTTGAGCGAAGCGCTCGCCAATGGCCGCCGCACCCTTCTCCGTTGTCGCCGTGCCGATGACGGTCGCACCTGCAGCCCCGAGGCTGTCGGAAATCGCCGCACCGATACCACGGCTCGCGCCGGTTACAATGGCTACTTTGTCCTGCATGGTCATAGTCTCTTCCCAGTCGTTAGCTGCATCACTGAGCCTCCGCACAACCGAGCGCCAGGCCCACGAACTGTTACTTTATTTATGCTTCCTTGCGGAATTAATGCTTCTTGCGAAGGATCTTGAATACGCCGTTGCCACGAGCCACCTGGGTGTCCCCCACCATCAGGGTGGCCTGGACGAAGGCGAGCTTGTGGCCGAGTTTCTGAATGTGGGTATGAGCCTCCAGCCAATCGCCGCAGCGGACGGCTCCCATGTAGTCCACGGTCAAGGTGATCGTAACCGCGGAAAGCGGCGGCTCTTCAGCAAAACTGATGTTGTAGCCCATCGCGGTGTCCAGTAGCCCGCTGACCACGCCCCCGTGGATGTTGCCACGCACATTGCAATGCTTTTCGCTCGCCCGCATGGCGAGTACCAGACACTCGGGCGTGCGCTTGTGGTAAACCGGGCCAATGGTTTCGATGTAGGCGCTTTCCCGATACAGGGGCTCGTAGCCGCCCGGAACATTCAGGTTGCTGGTGTCTTCGTTCATTGTTGTGTCTTCCGCCTCAATACTGCGACTGTTCGCCTCGTGCCCCGCGCTCCACTTCGGCGCTCGGGCTCTGGGCAAACAGTTCTTCAAAACGGCTGCTGATCTTCTCCGGAATCTGCATACGGGCCTGCTCTATCGCCATCTGCACCGCATAACAGAAACCGCGCGAATCCGCGCCTCCGTGACTTTTCACCACGGTCCCGCGCAGGCCTAAAAAGCAGGCGCCATTATGCCTCACCGGATCGAACTTTGCCCGCCACTGGTTCACCACTGGAGCAGCTACCCAGCCCGCAAAGCGCGCATACCAGTTGCTGGCAAACACCTGACGGACGTTGGCGGCCAGGAACTTGGCCGCCCCCTCGCTCACCTTCAAAGCGATATTGCCCACAAATCCGTCGCACACAACGACGTCCACGTCCCCCGTGTAGATATCGTCCCCTTCCACGAAGCCGGCGTAGTTGATCTTCGCACTTTCGGCGAGAACCCGGGCCGCAAGGCGCACCTGCTCGACCCCTTTGGTGTTTTCTTCACCGATGTTGAGGAGCCCGACACTCGGGCAAGGATTATGATCGCTGACCGCCGCGAGGACCGACCCCATCAGTGCGAACTGCACAAGATGGTCGGCGCTGCAATTGATGTTCGCGCCAAGATCCAGAAGGTAGCAATGCCCCTTGGAGGACGGCACCGGTTTACAGATCGCCGGGCGATCGATGCCCGGCCAGGTTTTGACAAGGTATCGTCCCATCGCCATGAGTGCGCCGGTGTTGCCGCCGCTGACACAGGCGTCAACTTCCCCGGACTGAACCAGCTCCAGGGATTTCCACATCGAGGATTCCCGTTTCTGACGCAGGGCAGTGGAAGGCTTGTCGTCCATGCTGACCACGTCGGGCGCATGAAGGATCTGGATTCGGGTCGGGAGGGAGGAACTCCCCAGGAGGGATATCAGCTGTGTTTCAAGCTCGTTTCGATCGCCCACCAGGACAAAATCGACGTTCTTGTGGCTGGAGACCAGCTCCAGGACAGCTTCCAGTACGGGCCGGGGACCGAAGTCCCCACCCATGGCGTCAATTGCAATTCGAGTCGACGCCGACAAACCTATTCTTCATCAGTTTCGATGACTTTCTTGCCGCGATAAAAGCCGTCGGCCGATACATGATGGCGGCGATGCTTTTCACCACTGGTGGGATCAGTGGACAAGGTCGGACCTGACAGGGAATCGTGCGCGCGACGCATTCCGCGCTTGGAGCGGGTTTTTCGATTTTGCTGAACAGCCATGGCTTAACTCCGGTATGCTCTATATATAGAAAGTTAAATCTTTACAGTGGCCGCTATTTCTTTCGGCCACCCTTCAATTGCTCCAGCACTTTGAAAGGGTTGCGTTCACCCTGCTCTGGCGAGGACTTCGCTTCCTCACCAGCGGAATACAGTGCCTGATCAATGCACTGGTAGTCGTGATAAACCACCATCGGCAAATCCAACAGCAGCTCGTCTTCCACCACGGCGTAAACGTCGGCCTCGCCATCCTCGCTGTCCACCAGCCAGGGCTCGAGTGAGCGCGGCAATGCTTTGGCTTCGTCATCGCTGCGAACCACGGCGACGGCTATATCCGATTCCACCTGAAGCTCTTTGGGCTCCATACAGCGCTGACACGTGGCGCTCACCGCGACCTTTACAGTCCCGCTGAGAATTCGATGGCCACTTGGATCACGCTCGAAATGGAGCCGGGCATCCACCGGAGAGTTGACGGTGTTCACCGCCTGCACCAGTCGGGGCATGCCTTCCGCCGGGATCTGCCCTTCCAGGGTCACGCCCTGATGAGCGAACTTTCTAGGGTCCACCCAGCGCGGCAATCGTTTGTTTGGAGGGGGTCCCGGCATAGCGGCGCAATGATAGGGAGCTGACCGGGGTCTGTCAAAGAAAAAGGCCGCTCATGGCCCATTTCATCGGACCCTCACGGGGAAATCCCTCTAAGAATGCCGCTTCTGGGATCAGCACCCCTTCCAGTCCAGAAGCTCAGCCATCTGATCCAGGCAGACCGCCGGCTCAAAGGGGCGAAGTCGATCAATGTGGTGAGCCCCGTAACTGACCGCGATCCGGGGCATATTCAGCCGTCGCGCCATGTCCATGTCGTACTCTGTATCTCCGATCATCACCGCCGCTTCAGCGCCCACCCCGAACTCATCCAGCAGCTCACTGAGCATTTGCGGGTGCGGCTTGGACTGAGTCTCGTCCGCGCAGCGACTGCCGTGGAAGTAGTCCCGCAAATCCATTGCTTCCAGAACGCGATCCAGGCCGCGCCGGCTTTTGCCTGTGGCAATGGCGATGTGGTGCCCCTGCTGATGGAGGCGGTCGAGGGTCTCCCTCACCCCCGGGTAGAAATCCATACCCTGCTCATTGTCGGCAATAAAATGCCTGGAGTAGGCAGCCAGCAGAGCCTGGAGCTCGTCTTCCTCCACCCCCGGGAAGATCTGGGCAATGGCCGGTCGCAAGCTTAGACCGATGATATTTTTCACAGCCTCTTCAGCGGGCGCAGGCAGACCCAGCTCAGCCGCTGCCGACTGGGTGCAGTAGACGATTTTGGCCAGGGAATCACAAAGAGTGCCGTCCCAATCGAATATGTACAACATGAATAGCTGTCCCCGCTTCAGGTGCAGACTCGGGCATCGCCCCCGGGCCGCAAGTTACCGATTCACCCCATTGGAATAACCCGTCAGCAAACGCGCCGCGCTCAGAGTTTGCCGGGCTCGAGATGGGTGAGAGCCGCCTGGAGATCATCCGCCAGCGGCGCCTCGATGCGCATCCGCTCGCCTCCCCCAGGGGGACGAAACTCCATGGACGCAGCATGCAGGAAAAGGCGGGTTACCCCGTACACGCGCATGGCCCTGTTGCTGTCGGCATCTCCGTACTTCTCGTCCCCGACGATCGGGTGGCCCGAATAACGGGTGTGAACCCTGATCTGATGGGTTCGACCGGTCAAGAGCCGGGCTTCCAGCAAAGTCGCGCCCGGGTACCGGGCAAGAACCCTGAACTCAGTGGTCGACGGCTTCCCGTCCGCGCTGACCACCACAATCCGCTCGCCGCTGCTGAGCTGGTTTTTCAGCAATGGGGCCTCCACCCGGTTGGCATGACGCGGCCAGTTGCCCGCGACCAGGGTCAGGTAGCGCTTGTCGATGCTGCCCTCCCGAAACTGATCCTGGAGGTCGCGCAGCGCCGGGCGCCGTTTCGCCACGAGGAGCAGACCGGAGGTTTCCCGGTCGATCCGATGCACCAGTTCCAGCCGCCGGCTGCCGTAGAGATGGCGCAGCACCTCGATCAGCCCGAGGCTGACCCCACTGCCCCCGTGAACAGCCATGCCTGTCGGTTTGTTCATGGCCAGAAAATCATCATTTTCGAACAGGATTGCTCCCTGGACGAGAGCCAGAACTTTGCCTCCGGGCACTACCGCGGGCGCGCTCTCGGCCACCCTCACCGGAGGGATTCGGACGTTATCGCCGAATGCCAGTTTATAATCCGCCTTGATGCGCCCTTTATTGACGCGGACCTCGCCCTTGCGCAGGAGACGATAGATTCGCGATTTAGGCACGCCTTTCAATTGGGTGATCAGGAAGTTGTCAATCCGTTGTCCGGCCGAGTCGGAGTCGATCCGGACCACCCGGACTGTAGCTGGAGGGGCGGGCGTCTGCATCGACCCATGATAACAGGAGCGGCGCTCTTCGGGCAGACCGGAAAAGCTCCGCTGGCTCCCGCCCAGCCAAATTACACCGCGAGTGGCAAACTTCCTGTGAGCCATGGCGTCAATGTAATACTGGAGTGGGACACGAGTGGATCGGACGGTTGCTCCCGCCACAGCGGTCACGTGGCACGATTTTCGTTGCAAATTGAAGCACTTAGAAAATGGTGCTATAGTCGCGTCGCTGGCCCATCCGATATGCGGATGTACAAACCGGACTTCCCAGTGGCATGGGTGGCGCAAACCGGCCCACCTGCCTGAAAACTATTGCGAACTCAGGGGCCAAAATCCCCGGCGCAGGCTGGATGAAGATTCGCACCCGCATACCGGCGGTCGGCGCAACGAATGGCGCAAACCATTTGACAGACGCCATTCCAGCAAAAGTTATGGAAACCCGATCTGCCGAGGCAGATCGATGTGACAATCGCGCAGCTGAGCGCACCTATTTGAGTCAGAAAAGACATCAGAGTCGGAATTTGATGGGCTCGTGGCCATCCTGATCGAAACCATTCAGAGAGCCACGACGGAACAATGAATCGCATCAACGAGCACGGAATCAGTTTTCTCGAGACAAGGTCGCCGATCACTATCGTTTTAACACTCAGGCTTCATGAAGTTAGATCACAGCGCAACTAGCAACGATCCGAAATTGATTCTTCGCTCCCAGGCGGAATTTGGTACTCCCGGCAGACGCAAACACTGCACGTAGCGTGTTTGACCGCCAGGAATCCAGCTATTTTGCCGCGCGACGCGTGTTCGCCCCTACCTGCCCGATCCTGACACCACCTCTCAAATAGCGTTCGGTCTGTGCCCCAGATAAAAATATCAGGAAGCACATGAAAAGAATGCTCATCAATGCAACCCAGCCGGAAGAGCTGCGCGTTGCACTCGTCGACGGTCAATGGTTGTACGATCTGGACATCGAAAACCGCAGTCGCGAACAGAAAAAAGCCAACATCTATCTCGGCAAGATCACCCGCATCGAACCCAGCCTGGAAGCCGCGTTTGTCGACTACGGCGCGGAACGCCACGGCTTCCTTCCCCTCAAAGAAATCTCCCGCGAATACTTCATCAAGCAGCCCAAGGAGATTGACGGCAAGATCAAGATCAAGGATGTCGTGAAAGAAGGTCTGGAAGTCATCGTCCAGGTCGACAAGGAAGAGCGCGGCAATAAAGGCGCCGCCCTGACTACCTTCATCAGCCTGGCCGGTCGCTACCTGGTCCTCATGCCCAACAACCCTCGCGCTGGTGGCATCTCCCGGCGGATCGAGGGCGAGGATCGGTCCGAACTGCGCGACGCGTTCAGCAAGATCGAAATCCCCGCCGGAATGGGCGTCATCATCCGCACAGCCGGTGTCGGCCGCAATGCGGAAGAGCTGCAGTACGATCTGGCCTGGCTGATGCGCCTGTGGGAAGAGATCAAGAAGGAAGCCACCAACGCCCGGGCGCCCCACTTCCTCTTCCAGGAAAGCAACGTCATCATCCGGGCAATCCGCGATTACCTGCGGGATGACATCGGTGAGGTGCTGGTCGACCAGGTGGATGCCCACAATCTGGCCTCTGCCTTCATCCAGCAGGTCATGCCGGACTTCAATAGCCGGGTCAAGCTGTACACCGACGATGTCCCCCTGTTCAATCGCTTCCAGATTGAGGGTCAGATCGAAACGGCGTTTGAGCGTGAAGTGAAGCTGCCCTCCGGTGGTTCAATCGTTATTGATGTCACTGAGGCCCTGATCTCCATCGACATCAACTCGTCCCGTGCCACCAAAGGCGTCAATATTGAGGAGACCGCGCTCCAGACCAACCTGGAGGCGGCCGATGAAATCGCCCGTCAGCTCCGCATTCGCGACATGGGCGGCCTGGTGGTGATCGACTTCATCGACATGCAATCGAGTCGCAATCAGCGCGAAGTGGAAAACCGCATTCGCGATGCCCTGGAGATGGATCGCGCCCGCGTCCAGGTGGGTCGCATTTCACGCTTCGGTTTGTTGGAGATGTCCCGCCAGCGACTGCGCCCGTCATTAGGGGAAACCACCTCCAAGGTGTGCCCCCGCTGCAGCGGCCAGGGCACGATCCGGTCTACCCGATCCCTTGCCCTGTCCATCCTGCGCCTGGTGGAAGAAGAAGCCCAGAAAGAGCGCAGCGCCGAGATTCGGGCCATTGCCCCCGTTTCCGTTGCAACCTTCCTGCTCAACGAGAAGCGCAAGGCGATCTCAATGATCGAGGCGCGAAACAACACTCGCGTGGTGGTCGTGCCCAACGAGAACATGGTCACGCCGCATTTTGAAGTCCAGCGCCTGCGGGACGACGACAGCGAAAGTTTCGAGATCAGCTACAAGATCGCCAGCACAATTGAAGACACCGGGGAAGATCTGGATAACGCGCCCCCTGCCAAGATCCCGGTTCCGGCCGTACAGCAGGTTGCCCCGGACACTCCGGCCCCCACCCGCACCGTTGCCAAGACCGGCCTGTTGACCCGCGTGCTCAAAATGCTCGGCGAGTTCTTCAGCGGAGCCGAAGAAACCACCGAGCGAAAACAGGACAAGGGCCGTCGTCAGCCGAGCCGCTCGTCTGGCTCCGGCCGGGGGCGCCGCGAAGCCCAGGGAAGAAACCGCAGAGGCCGCGACAATCGCCGCCGCGAAGGCGGTGCCCGGGAACGGGACGAGTCCAAAGACACACGCAGAGACGATCGCAAGGAAGCCCGCCGTGACGAGCGCGGGCGAAGCGACGACCGCGGCAAAAGAGATGAGCGGAAAAGCACTCAGAAACCAACGGCGGCCGAACCGGCTTCGAAAGCCGAAGCAGGTGGCGAAGAATCCGCCAAGCGGCCGCCCAAGCGGCCGGCCAACCGGCGTCCGCGCCAGCAGCCCCGCCGCCGGGGCCGCCGCGAGGACCTGGTGACCGCCGTGGAGTCTCAGGCCTCGAAAGGCACTCAGCCCGAAGCTGCGAAACAGGCCGCGGAAAAACCCCAGGAAACACCGGACCGACGCCCCGCCCGCGAGGAGCAGCGAAGTGAGGTCAGTGCTTCTGCCGCAGCCCAGGAGGCCGAACTGAAGGCAAACGCACCCCAGCCGACCGAGGAAACGCCGGCGAAGGAAGCAGGAGAAACAACTGCCCAAGACGCTCGGGCGAAAACTGAGCAGCAGCCTGCCGCAACGGAGCCAGCCGCAGCGGCGGAGCAGGCCCCTGCCATCTCCCCCGTTGCTCGCGAATCACTGCTTGCCGATGAGGAACAAACCGAGCCACAGCCCCTGAAAGAGGTCAGCGCGGAATCAACCGGCAGCGAACCTGCAGCTCAGAAATCGACGCAGGAATCAGCTGAGAAGCCGGCAGAGCAACAAGAAGAACCGGCCGAGCCGGAAGCCGCAGCCGTTGTGCCCACGACTGAACCCGAAGCCGCTCCTGCGAGCGCCGGAGAAGCAGCGTCCGGGACCACGGAAGAAGCCGCAGCAGAAGCTGAACCGGAAGCCGGGCCGGAAGCGCCAGCCGAAGTTCAGGCAAGCGAAACACCAGCCGAGCCGGCTGAAGAAGCCACCGGAACAGCGCTTCCGAAGCGCGCGCCCAATGATCCGCGCCTGAACCCGAAGCCGGTCCGCGCTGCCCGAATCATTACGGAAACACGCGAGCGGCCGACCCCGCGTGCCCTGGACACTTCGCTCCAGTCTTCAGTCGTTCACGCGCCGCGCCCCATCTCGCGCCCGGCCAACGACCCCCGGAGCGCACGGGCCCACCAGGACAACCAGGCGAGCTAAGCAGCGGGACCGGGCAGCAACTGCCCGGTCCCCGCACGATCAACAATTGAACAGAAGAGTCACAAAAAACCCACGGCAGCGGTGAGACGCTTGCCCGACCAATACAGACCTGTATAATCTGCGCCTCTTCGCCGCAGGACGGCGCAGAATCTTCCCGGAGGGGTGGCTGAGTGGTCGAAAGCGGCGGTCTTGAAAACCGTTGAACCGCGAGGTTCCCAGGGTTCGAATCCCTGCCCCTCCGCCATAATCAGAGGCCCGCACAATGTCGGGCCTTTTTTTATGCCCGGTCGAAAGCAGGGATGAGAACCCAGGGTTCGACCAATTCGCAGGAGCGAATTGGGACAGCGAGCCCGCGAGCTGCCCCGAAGGGGTGAGCGCCACGACGGCGCGAATCAATCCCTGCCCCTCCGCCATAATCAAAGGCCCGCACAATGTCGGGCCTTTTTTTATGCCCGGTCGAAAGTTAGACCAATTCCATATTCACGGGTGACGCTCAAGCCGGGCCTTTTAGATGGACTGAACGAACGACCAGCGGATCGCCCCCGCGACCGCAATTGTGAACGCGGAAGTCCCACAAAATTGTTGGGTCTGAGGTGGCCGGCGGGTCGATCACCTTAGTGAGCAGAATGGCACAAAACAGCGCCTCCATTGCATTGCAGGTTTTACAATCCTTCACTATCGTTGTTGCAAGCCTGAGTGCTCGCACTTGAACAACAGCACTGCAACGGGCGCGCTGCAAGAAACCCGATGAGTATTCGCTTCGGAATCGCTGCTTCTGCAAAAGTTGCGTCGACAAACTGCAGCCAATCATGTTCGAAAACTCACACTCAGCCGTAAGAGTTTCAATGCTTCGTCGTATTCTGCTTGCCCGCCGCACCCACGCCAATTCGTTCTCGAAATCTGCCGCCCGCCCACGCTTCTTCAAACGCGGTTGGGCGCACTTTGCCCCACGTCTGGCTCTGTCGCTTTTCCTCAGTTTCAATGTAATGCCGGTCTTCGCCGCTCCGGGCAACTCCGCAGCAACAAGCGCGAACGCGAGCGAGAAAGCCTCGGCTGAAGAGATGGCGCCGGCACCGTCCGATCCGCTCGGACGCAGCACTCCCAGGGGAACCTTTGAGGGTTACCTCAATGCCGTGTCTAACGAGGACTACGAACGGGCGGCCCAGTATCTGGATCTGGCGCCTCTGCCCTTTGACCAGCGCATTCACGGCGATCAGGTTGCGCGAATGCTTCAGCGTGCACTGGACCGCAACAGTGACATCCCCCCCATGGTGATGCTGAGTAACGAGGCCCGGGGTGAAGTTGACGATGACCTATCCCCCGAACTCGAGCGCATCGGCTCCCTCAAAATCGACGGTCGCGAGGTAGACCTGCTGCTCCAGTACCTGGAGTCGGGTGATCAGGGCAAATGGCTGATCTCGGCCGAGTCCTTGAGCGCTCTTCCCAACGACGACTCAAACAACGCGACGCTCGGGCTCAATGAGCTGATCCCCGGCGCACTGCTGGAAACCAAATGGAACGGCGTTCCCGTCGGCCACTGGATCGCCATTGTACTTCTTGCCGCGCTGTCTTTTGGAATCATTCGGGCCACCATCGGAAGTGTGGGCTCCGCGACGCGAATGGTTCTGCGCCGCCGTTTGCACCACTATCCGGAAGGGCTGGTAAAGGCGTTCT
The DNA here is from genome assembly GCF_054401055.1 of Gilvimarinus sp. F26214L. NCBI lineage: Bacteria > Pseudomonadati > Pseudomonadota > Gammaproteobacteria > Cellvibrionales > Cellvibrionaceae > Gilvimarinus > Gilvimarinus sp. F26214L. Next base: position 85,448 of record NZ_JBTIYG010000004.1, read on the forward strand.
CAACTCCGGCCCAGCTTTTCGCAGCGGTGTGGATTTTTGCTCTGGCCATCCAGAAGGCGGGGATTTCCATTATTGCCCGCCAGACCATCAGCGAGGTCCTGGTGATCGTCGCCTGGCTGTCGGTATTGTGGCTTGTGTGGCGGCTGATCGACGTAGTGGCTGCCGTTTTTGAGCGGCGGATGACGAGCCGCTCCCGGTTTGGCGCGCTGTCCGCAGTGTTACTGCTGCGCCGCAGCTCCAGGGTGCTCCTGGTGGTGGTGGGTGCCATCGTCGCCCTTCATACGGCTGGGGTCGACGTCACTACGGGGCTCGCCGCCCTCGGTATTGGTGGTATCGCCGTCGCGCTGGGTGCCCAGAAAATGATGGAAAACCTGGTGGGCAGCATGACGCTGGTGTTCGACCAGCCCGTGCGCATCGGCGACTTCTGCAAGGTGGGCGACACTCTCGGGACCGTCGAGCAGATCGGAATGCGCTCCACCCGCATCCGCACTCTGGATCGCACGCTGATTACCATTCCCAATGGGGAGTTCTCCGCGCAGAAGATCGAAAATTACGCACATCGGGACCGATTCTGGTTCCATCCGGTCCTGGCGGTCCGCTACCAGAGCTCCCCGGCGCAGATTCGCTGGCTGCTTGCAGAGCTCAGAAACGTGTTGCGGTCCCACCCCCAGGTGGATCCCGATCCGGCCCGGGTTCGCTTCCTTGGCTTCGGAGACAGTGCTTTGAAGATAGAAATCTTCGCCTACGTGCTCGCCAACGATTACGACGGCTTCCTGGAAGTCCAGGAGGAACTCAACCTGCTGATCGCCGAAGCGGTGGAGAAGAGCGGCACCGGCTTCGCCCTGCCCTCTCAGACGGTCTATCTGTCACGCGAGCCTGGCCCCGGGCCCGCGCCCGGAGCCCATCCCGCCGGGCACGTGGACGAGGGAGCCGCCTTCAAGGATTGGGAAAGTATCGCCCGCAGCACCCCCGGGACAGTCGGCTGATCATGAGGAAATTCTGCGTTTTCCCACTCCCGAAACCTGAACCTGGCGGGCCTTCGCGACTCTAAGAGCTCAGCTTGGACCTATTCGCTTCGAATGGGCGCTAAGTGCTTGATTTTAGGACCGACCTTTGTATTATGGCGCTGTGGGTCCACGTTTAACGGAGAACATCTATGCAAGAGCTCTATTCACAAACGCAGGCGGTCAGCTCGCGTTCGGCCGAGGTAAGCAAGGTACTGCGCAACACCTATGCACTGCTGGGGCTGACCCTGCTGTTCAGTGCGGCCACCGCGGGAATTTCCATGGCGATCAACCTGGGTTTTGGGGCTGCGCTGATGATGTCCCTGGGTGCCCTGGGCCTGATCTGGTTCGCCCTGCCCCGCACCGCTAATTCCGCTTCCGGTATCTGGGTAGTATTCGGCTTTACCGGTCTTTTGGGCGCGGCGCTCGGCCCGACCCTGAACCACTACCTGGCCATGGCCAACGGCTCCATGCTGATCATGCAGGCCCTGGGCGGTACCGCATTGGTGTTTTTCACCCTGTCCGGCTACGTACTGACCACCGGCAAGGACCTGAGCTTCATGCGCGGCTTCCTGGTGGTGGGCCTGGTGGTTGTTCTGCTCGCCATGCTCGGCTCCATCGTGATGGGCTTTTTCGGTGTGCAGATTTCCGGCATGTCCCTGGCGATCAGCGCGGCCGTGGTGCTCCTGATGTCCGGCTTCATCCTGTACGACACCAGCCGTATCATCAACGGGGGTGAAACCAACTACCTGCTGGCCACCACCGCGCTGTACCTGGATATCTACAACCTGTTCGTCCACCTGCTGCACCTGCTGGGTGCTCTGTCAGGCGAAGACTGATTCAGGACCTTGTAATCCAATCCGAAAAGCCTCGTTCCAACGGGGCTTTTTTGTTGCATACGCGATGAAATTTTCCCTTGCCGTCTACGCCTCCCCTTTCGCAACGGATTCCGCACGCACCGCCCTGCACTTCGCCCAGGCCGTACTCGACGGCGGCGACGAGCTTTACCGGATCTTTTTCTTCAGCGAAGGAGTGCTGAACGGGGTGGCCGCAGCGGAAGATGGAACGTCAAAGGCGGATTTGCTGCGTCGGGAATGGCAGGCTCTCGTGGAACACGCAAAGCTGGATGCAGTGGTTTGCGTTAACTCTGCGCAAAAGCGCAGTATCGGTATCGACACTGAAACAGATGGACGCCTGCCCCTCGCCAGCGGTTTTGTGGTGGGGGGGCTCGGTCAATTGATTGATGCCAGGGTGAACTCTGATCGCTTCATAACATTTGGTCCCTGAGGCGCGAGCATGCAGGCTGACGATCCGGCAGCGGGAATTCTTTGTGTGGTGAGCCGCGGCGCGCACGCGGATTCATTGGGTGAGGATTGCCTGGATGCGGTGATGACCGCCGTCCTTCTGAATCAGCCGGTTGCCCTGTTTTTTGTGGGCGACGGGGTTTTTCAACTCACCACACTCGAAAGGGCGGAGAAAATCCTTTCCCTGCGGGAGTTCGGCTCACTCGACCTTTTTGCCCGCAAGCTCGACCTGGAACAGCGCGGGCTGGACGCCACCGTCATCCCGGACGCCACAGGGATTCTGGATACGGATTCTGCCAAAGCCCTGTTCATCCGCCACGATCAGATACTGAGCTTCTGATGCTGCACACCGTCAACAAATCCCCCTCCAGCGCACCTCTGCTACAGACCTGTCTCGGCATGCTCGCAACGGGAGATACCGTGGTTTTGCTGAACGACGGCGTCTACGGAGCCGTTCGCGGCTCGCAATGCGCGCCGCAGATCGAGCGGCTGGCAGCCCATTGCAGCTTCTGGGCCCTGGCCGAGGATGTCGAGCGACGCGGCATCAAGGAGCGACTGCTCGCTTGCATCCAGATCGCCGACTACCCGCAGTTTGTGAGGCTCAGCGCTCAGCACTCATCCTGCCAAAGCTGGTACTGAACCGATTACCGCCTGCTAATCCCCGCCCCTACCCTTCGCCGCAAGCGAAAAGCTGGCGCCTTTGCTGGAAATAACCACCGGTTCGGAATCGTCTCTGGCCGACTCCAGCGCCAGTTCCACCAGATGGTAGTAAACATTGCGTCCGATCAGGGCCGGCAAGTTGTTGCGCACCATCACATAGGGAACCGGCTCGCCGTCGTGCTCTTCAACCCACAGCGGATGCTCCTGATCGGCCTCTACCAGATCCTCCGTCCAGGTTTTGAAGATCAGGCTCTGGTCGGCACCGCTGCCCCGGCGACTGAAATCCACCACCACCAATGGCGCGTCATCCACAGTGATTCGCCATTTCTCCACGGGAGTCACCAGGAAGTACTCATCCCCTTCCCGCTTGAGGATGGTGGAAAACAGTTTCACCAGTTCAAAGCGCTTGATCTCCTCGCCCTCGTGGAACCAGCGCCCGTCACGGGCAATGCGGATGTCAATGTCCCCGGAGAGCGGAGGGTTCCATTTGTGAACGGGAGGAAGGCCGGATTTGTGCTCCTTCTGAAGAGCTTCAGCTTGCTGGAACAGATCGGACATGGCGTCGTAAATCCATAACGTCGAAGAGGGTTTACGATAGCAAACAAGAATGGGGCCGGAACAGGGAATCATCCGCCCCGGGAGGGACACTCCCCGACGGGCACGCCGCCGGGGGGAATACCGGTCTTACCCCGCGGGGCTGGTAGCGGGCCCGGAATGGTTATTGTTGTCCGGTTTGCGGTTACCCATGTGGACACCCACTTCCATGATGAACTTCATCAGTCCTTCCATGTTGTCTTCGATCCGCGGGAATGCCTTGGAGTGAAACAGCTCTACTGCCCCCTGGGTCAGCGCCCAATAGGTGTAGTAGTAGTAATGGGGCGGAACATCCTGCAGGTAGCCTTCCTGAATGCGCCGGGTCAGTACGTCGTTCATGGCCTCGAAGACGTTGTTGCGCATCTGGTGCAGTTCAGCGATGAGTTCCGGTGCCTGCTTCAGCGCGATGATCTTCTCTTCCAGGCGCTGGAACAGGCGGTCCTTGGTCGGGTCGCTCATACGGGACTCGAAGTAGGCGCGCGCCGGGGCCGCGTAATCCCCGCCCTCTGCAGCCTTGATCGCGTCTTTCAGACGATCCAGCAGTTGGCGCTCGTAATCAAACAGCAGGCGCATGTAGATTTCCACCTTCGAGGTGAAATGCTTGTAGATCGTGCCTTTACCAATGTCCACATGGTTGGCGATCTGTTCGACGGTTACGGTCTCCTCCCCGTGCTCCACCAGCAGCTCAAGTGCCGCATCCAGGATTTTTTGTTCACGCTGGCGGAATTTCTCTATCTTTCGCTGGGTTTTTTCCATCTTCTGCCTCATCTGACCGAAGTCGGTGATTGTTGCGTTCCTTTTGGGGGCTGGGCTTTCCGCAGAGTGTAGACCGAAAAAACGGAAATGAGACCCCCGACCCGATTCTCGTCATTGGCCGACCAACAGCAAAAATGACCGAAAACCGTTTTTGGGTAACAGGAATCTATCACCGCCAGAGCGCGCAATCAATAGAAAGTTGGAATGGGGCCGCCCCGGAGGTCGAGGCAGCCGCAGGAGGGGATGCCGAGGCGGTCAGAAGGTGAGGGCTTCGGGGCGATCCAGGTCGTTGATCACCGTCCAGTGGCCCCCGCCCTGCTCCACCCGGGACTGCCAGTCGGCCATTCGTTGCAAATACTCGTCCGGATTCACGTTGTCCGAGCGGAGCTTGGTCACGTTCAGGGCTTTTACCGCGAAACCGTCGAGCGTCAGATCAAAATCCCGCATGTAGCCTTCAGGTAATTCTTCCTTCATGTCCGAGAAGATAAAAATCGTCTTCTGGCCCACGTCCGCTTCGTTCAGATAGTCAATGGCCTGCAGCAAACCTCCGGAGATGTCGGTGTAGGCGCTGCTCTCAACGCTCGTGGCGAACTGGTCGATGACGTCGGCGAACTGCCGCTTTTGCTGGTTCGCAGCGGACGGGCGGGAATCCAGAACCACCTTGGCGACAATGTCCTTCTCACTGAAGCTGCCGCTGTCGATCCGCGCCACTACCAGTGTGTCGCCGGCTTCGAGCTTGGCCAGCAGGAAGTTGATGATTTTTTGCGCCTTCTCCAACTCCTGAGTGTAAGTACCCGAGGTATCCAGCAGCAGATACACCCCACGTTTATAGTTCACCGGCTCACCGGAGCAAGCCAGCAGCGAAAGTGCGAGCAGGATCAGAGCGATGTGTTTCATCATTTTGAAGCCTCTTTCGCAAAGTAGTCGGACGATTCCGCCCCTCCGTCCGTGCGTCGACGGATGGTGTTCTCCACCCACAGCGGCAGCAAAATCACCAGATCATAGAGGTGGGTGGTCAGACGGCCGCCGTGGCGCAGCGCCACTGAAAGGACCCGCATCAGCACCGCCAGAATGCGGAGCACCAATTCCATCAGCATGCCCATAACGGTTCGCCCGGTGTGCAGCAGGTACTCCAGCGGGATGGCCACCACGGTCAGTGCGAGGGGAAGAATGAAGCCCATCCCCATGTTGACCACCAGGGTGATCCAGCTGATATCACCCGTCTCCGCGCCGGTCAGGCTGGCCTCCAGGCTGCGGTTCTCGGCGGCCAGGTGATCGCGCATAAACGCCAGCCCCGACTCCATGCAGGCCATGGTCAGCAGGAGCGTGCCCACCAGCCAGATCCCCCGCACCCGCATCCGATCATCCATGGACCCGATGATGGGAAACAGCTTGGTGACATGGAGCGCTTCAAGAAGAAAGATCCCCATGGTGATTTCGATAAAAATAAGCACCAGCGCGGCGATCTCGGACACCCGTACCCCGCCAATACGGTTGCTGCCATCCACCATTTCCGACATGGGCAGCGCGATCAGGTGGAAGTTGAAGTAGGCTCCCGCCATGGCAATAAGCACCACCAGCAGGGCAATGCTGAACTGGGTGAGGGCCGAGGCCTTGAGCATGCGTTCGGCCTTGTCGGTCTGGCTGGAGATCTCTTCGTAGCGCTCCATCTGCACATCGATGTTGTGGGCACGCTTGCCCAGCTCCTGCAGATGACTGCCGATCTGATCCACACTGTTGCTCAGCTTGCGCCAGAACGGCGCCATGCGCTTCAGAATGGAATGGCGCTCCGCCATACTCTCTCGGTAGGACTGCAATACCTCCCGGTGCTGCTCTTCCGCGGCCTGGTGGATGTCCTGCAGAATTTTCTCCGACAGGCTGCTCCCCTTGTCCTTCAGTTGCAGATTGGCGACCGCATCCACCGCGGCGACCCATTCCGGCTGGGGCGGCGGCACTTCCCCGCTCTTCTCGTAGTCCTCGTTGATGCGTGTGATCTGCTCCTGGATATTGCGCTGCAGCCGCGGATACCCGCCAAGGTCCCGCTCCACAAACTTGTTGATGCGGAAGAATTCCCGGTTGATCTCGCGCTCAGCATGCTCCTTGCCCAGGGAGATCAGGACCTCCCGGTTGCGGGCCTTGAGCTTCTTTTCGGCCAGAGCGAGGGAGCGCGAGCCCATACGGAGACCGGAGGAAAGGAGACGGAAAAAGGTTTCGATGACTCCATGTGCGCTGCTGCGCCCCATGTACAGCGCCAGCACGATTCCCACCAGGATCGAAACCGCCACCCAGGGATCCTCGAAAACGCGTGCATAAAAATCATTCATCTTGTTTGATCCTCGATCGGAGACACCGGCTGTCGCGGTGCCGGCGGAAGGTACAGGATGGTCCGGTCACGGCCCGGAAAGCCGCGTGCATCCGGTAAAACGGTTACATTCTAACCGGACATGGCACATAAATCCCGGATTTACTCTAACAGAGCCCTTTCCTCCAAAACGTGCCCGAAATCACGCTGCCACAGCCCGGGAATGGGGCTTCGGCAGGGGCCAAAACGGATTCACCCCGCGCTGACCACTCAGCCGCCCTGGTACCGCGCCAGCCGACGAAAGCGCCCCGGCCAAAGCGCTGTGCGCTCTTCGGACCTCTACCCCCGTGCTCCCACTGCGACTCTTCCTTTCCGATCCGCACCCCCATCTTTATAATCCCAGCTGCCTGCGGCCCAAGGGGCCGCGAAACCCGCGGAAGCAGAACATGATCATCAGACTCTTCTTTGCCATTATCGTGATCATTGCTCTGGTGTATGCATTCAACCGCTTCCGTCAGAAAACACCCGGCGACCGCAAGCAACTGCTGTTCAAAGCGATGGTTTACTTGACCGTGGGCGCTGTGCTCCTGCTGATTGTTACCGGCCGCGTGCACTGGATCACCGCCCTGTTCGCGGGGCTGGTGCCGTTTCTGTCCCGCCTGCTGCCACTCGCCATTCGCCTGCTGCCCTTTGTAAGCCAACTGCAGAAGCAGCGCATGGCGGGGCGAATGGCCTGGGGCGATCGATCCGTGCTGCACACGCGCTTCCTTCGAGTGGAGATCAATCAGAACAGCGGTGCAATCACCGGCGAGGTCCTCTCAGGCCCCTTTGCGGGCAAGACCCTCAGTGAGCTGAATCGATCCCAGTTCGAGGAGCTGATGGCCTTCTACCGGGCCGAGCAAGACGCGGACTCCCTGAACCTGCTTCAGGCATTTGCGCAGCAGAATCGCGGGGGATATGGATTCGAAAACGGCGGCAGCGGAGATGCCACAAGTCGTTCAGGGATGTCCCGCCGGGAGGCTCTGGAGATCCTTGGCCTGGACGAGGGAGCGAAGGAGGCCGACGTCCTCGCGGCCCACAAAAAACTCATGCAGCGCTTGCATCCCGACCGCGGCGGCAGCAACTATCTCGCGGCCAAGGTGAATCAAGCCAAGGATTTCCTTATCTCAAAAGTCTGATCTCGAGAGCCTGATCTCCAGGGCCTGAATTCGACCCGGGTCCGACGGCTTTCCAAATCATCAGCCCGACTTGCGGCACAGCAGATGGATGTAGCGGCCCAGGTGTTTGAAAGGCAGGGTGCGCGAGTATTTCAATTCCATTTCAACGATGCCCTCGGGATCGCGGCGGCGGTCCTCTTCGTTGAAGATGTAATCATAGAAAACCCGAATCCCGCTCTCACACAGCACCTCCAACGGCAGCCCCCTCAGCCAGTCGGCAACTTGTTCGGGCCGCAGGGGCGCGGTGGGCGTGAGGCTGCCGCGATAGCCGCTCCATTTCTCCTTCCGCAATTTTTTGAAGTTGGTGCGCAGCAGGTTCTTGTAAACGAGACCGTTCAAATTGTAATAGGAGAGCGACAGGAAGCCGCCCGGCTTCAGGGCTGCGGTCATCTTCTGCAACAAAGCCTGCGGATCGACCACCCATTCCAGGACCGCATGGCACACAATCAGGTCGAAGCCCTCCTCCCGTGCAAGCACATCCTGAATGGCCCCGTGGCAAAGCGTCACCCGCTCGCTCAGATTCTCTGTAACCAGATGCTCACGAGCCAGCTTCAACATTTCTGCGGAAATATCACACAGCAACACCTCGTCGCCGCGAGCGGCAAAGTAAGCCGCCATTTGCCCCTGGCCGCCACCGGCGTCGAGCACGCGCCAGGGTTGATCGCCTTTGTGGGGCAAAAACTCCTGGAAATCCCGGTCGAGAACATGTAAACGCACCTTGCCCTTCAAGCTTGAATAGACGTTGCGTTTGAAACGGTGGGCCAGATCGTCGAAGTTGCGATCTTCAGGCGTGGTAGAATTCACGGGCATTGGCTCGACAGGCTGGACATGAGTAGCGACGCGCATTCTACACCAAGCTGGTACGTGTACATGATCCGCACGGCGCGCGGTCGGCTGTACACGGGCATCACGGTGGATGTGGCCCGGCGCTGGCAGGAACACTGCACGGGCCGGGCCGGCGCCAAGTTTTTCCGCAGTGATCGCCCCGTGGCGCTCTGTCTTGTGGAGCGCAGCCTCAACCGCAGCACCGCCTCGCGGCGTGAAGCCGCACTCAAAAAACTCACCGCCGCGCAGAAGCGCCAGTTGATCCGTTGCCAGGGCCCCGTGGCGCTTTGGCAGGCCCACCGGGACGGTTGCTCCCGCGAACCGGCAAACAGCCTGGTCAGCCCTGCGCACTAACGCTCCGGCAACCGGTCCAAGCAGGAGTTACCGGCGACCGGTATTTCCTGGAGCGCCATGGCCCTATAATGCCCCACCAACTCATCGCATCGAAACGACAGGACGGTTATGACTTCTACCTCAGCAGCTTCAAGCACCGCCGCTTCTTCCCCGACGGAAAATGGCTTTCGCCTGCTTCGCAGCCATCGCATCGAGGCGCTCAACATCACCGTAGAAGAATACGAGCACGAGGCCACCGGAGCCGCCCACATCCACCTGGCCGCGGACAATGACGAAAATGTGTTCATGGTGGCCCTGCGCACGGTGCCACACGACTCCACTGGCGTGGCCCACATCCTGGAACACACGGCCCTGTGCGGCAGCGAGAAGTTTCCGGTGCGGGATCCTTTCTTCATGATGATCCGCCGTTCGCTGAACACCTTCATGAACGCCATGACCAGCTCCGACTGGACCGCGTACCCGTTCGCGAGCCAGAACCGCAAGGACTTCGATAATCTGCTCGGGGTCTATCTGGACGCGGTGTTCTTCTCGCGCCTGGATCCGCTGGACTTCGCCCAGGAAGGCCACCGCCTGGAATTCGCGGAACCGGACAACCCCCAGTCCGACCTGGTTTACAAGGGTGTAGTGTTCAACGAGATGAAAGGCGCCATGAGCTCGGTGCCGGCCCAGCTCTGGCAGACGCTGTGCAAATACCTGTACCCGACCACCACCTATCACTACAACAGTGGTGGCGACCCTGAATCCATCGTGGACCTCACCTACGAACAGCTGACGCATTTCTATCGCACCCATTACCATCCGAGCAATGCGATCTTCATGACCTTCGGCGACATCCCCGCCGCGGAGCACCAGCGCAAATTCGAAACGCTGGCCCTGAACCGTTTCGACAAACTTCCAGACCATATCTTTGTGCCGCCGGAAAAGCGCTACCATGCCCCCCTGCGGGTACAGGAGGCCTATCCCTACAGCGAAGAAGGCCATGAAGCAAAAGACGGAGCCATCCCCGACAAGACCCACATCGTCATGGGGTGGCTGCTGGGCAGAACCACGGACCTGGAAGCCACCCTCGAAGCACAGCTGCTCACCAGTGTGCTGTTCGACAACAGCGCTTCGCCCCTCCAGCACGCGCTGGAAACAACAGAGCTGGGCAGCGCCCCTTCCCCGCTCTGCGGGCTGGATGATTCCCAGCACGAACTGACCTTTGTCTGTGGGCTCGAGGGCAGCAACAACGAGAGCGCCGATGCGGTGGAGAAGTTGATTCTCGACACCCTTGCGCGCGTCGCCGCTGAAGGAGTGCCGTACGAGGAGGTGAAAGCCTCTCTGCATCAATTGGAGTTGCAGCAACGGGAAATCGGCGGCGACGGCTACCCCTACGGCCTGCAACTGGCGCTCACCGCCCTTACCGCCGCGACGCACCGGGGCGACCCCATCGGTTTGCTGGACATCGACCCGGTGCTCAACAAGCTTCGCAAGGCCATTGAAGATCCCGACTACATCAAAGGGCTGGCGAGGAGCCTGTTACTGGAAAACCGCCACCGGGTCCGCCTCACCATGGTTCCCGATCCGGAACTCGCCGAGCGGAAGGTACAGGCCGAGGCGGCCCGTCTCGCGGAGGTCAAAAAGACCCTGAGCGATCAGGATAAGCAGAGCATCGTCGAGCGCGCAAAAGCCCTGCAGGATCGGCAGACGCGAAAGGACGATGACAGCATTCTCCCCAAGGTGGGCCTGGAGGACATTCCCAAGGAGATGCGCTACAAGCACGGAGAGCGCAAACGGGATGAGAGGCTGCCCGTGGCCACTTACCAGGCCGGCACCAACGGGCTCACCTACCAGCAGGCCATCCTCGAACTCCCGGAGCTTGGCGACGACGAGCTGGCCCTGCTGCCCATGTTCTGCCTCTGTGTCACAGAGCTGGGGCTCGCGGACAGCGACTATCTGGCCACACAGCGACGACAGTCCCAGGTGGTGGGCTCACTCAACTGCTTCACATCCATTCGCGGAAATGTACACGACCCCCAGCGCTCCAACGGCCATTTGATCCTGTCCGCCAAAGCTCTGGCGGACAACCACCCGAAGATGACCGCACTGCTCGCGGACACCTTGTACTCGGTGCGTTTCGACGAGCACAACCGCATTCGCGAACTCATCGCGCAAATGCGTGCGCGGCGCGAACAGGCCGTGACCGGCAACGGCCACATGCTGGCCATGGCCGCCGCTTCCGCGGGCATGAGCCCGGTCAGCGGGCTCAATCACCGGCTGTCCGGGCTGCAGGGCATCCGTGCCATCAAGGAGCTGGACACCGCGCTTCGGGACCCGGGTCAGCTCAAGGCATTTGCCGAGCGCCTGCAGAACCTGCACCTCAAATTGTGCCGCCAGCCGATTCAGTTTTTGCTGGTCAGCGAAGAAACCCATCTGGACCAACACTACCGCAATCTGCAAAGTGCCTGGTCCGGCATCGCCGATGCCGTGCCCGCAGGGGATGAGGCACCGGATCTGGTCCTGCTCGCGCAACCGGGGCAGCCGATCCGAGAGGGCTGGCTGGCCGGCACTCAGGTGAACTTTTGCGCCAAGGCCTTCCCCACGGTGCCCCTGAGTCATTCGGACGCCGCCCCTTTGACCGTGCTCGGCGGAGTGCTGCGCAACGGTTACCTGCACCGGGCGATCCGCGAACAGGGCGGCGCCTACGGTGCCGGCGCCCAGCAGGACAGCAACATCGGCGCGTTCCGGTTTTTCTCCTATCGGGACCCGCGCATCGCCGATACCCTGGACGATTTCGACCGCTCCCTGCAATGGCTCATGAAGGAAAAGCACGACTGGCAGGCGGTGGAAGAAGCCATCCTCGGCGTAGTCAGCAGCATCGACAGACCCGCCTCCCCCGCCGGCGAGGCCAAGCAAGCCTTCCACTCTGAGTTGCACGGGCGCACTCGCGAACTGCGGGAGACCTTCCGCCAGCAGGTTCTACAGGTGAAGCTGGACGACCTCAGACGTGTGGCCGAAACCTACCTGTTGAAAGGCCAGGAGAGTGTCGCCGTCCTGACCGGCCAGGGCAACCAGGACGTGGTCAGCGATCTCAAGCTGGACATTGCGCGACTCTGAGCGGAATCCGACAAAACGCGCCGCGTCCCGTGCGCTCCCGACACCGGGCGTAGCGCCGGTGCGCGGTGCGAATTGCGGCGCCGCGTCGCCCGGTCTAAAATCGCCCGCTTTCAGCATCCGGCCACCGCCATGAGTTCCGAGCAGCAAACCGACACCATATTCGCCAATCCACTCGACCAGATTGAAGACTTCCGCTTCGATGAGTCGGTGGTGGCGGTCTTTCCCGACATGATCAAGCGCTCGGTGCCCGGCTATCCGGCGATCATCAGCATGATCGGCGAGCTGGCGGGCCGCTATGCACAGGCGGATTCCCGCTGCTACGACCTGGGGTCCTCCCTGGGCGCGGCGACTCTCGCCATGCGTCATGGGATCAAGGCCGAAGGTTGCAGGATCATCAGCATCGATAACTCCGAGGCCATGATCGCCCGGGCGGAGAAGATCCTCGAACAGGACGACGGGGGAGCATTGCCCGTGGAGCTGCGCTGCGAGGACATCGCCCACAGCGAGATCAGCAAGGCCTCGGTGGTCGTGCTGAACTTTACCCTCCAGTTCATTCCCGTGGAGCAACGGGCGGCACTGATTCAGCGCATCTACGATGGACTGCTGCCGGGGGGCGTCCTGATCCTCTCGGAAAAAGTGTGCTTCGCCGACGGGCAGCACCAGGCGCTGATGACCGAGCTGCACCACAACTTCAAGCGCGCCAACGGCTATTCGGACCTGGAGATCGCTCAGAAGCGCTCCGCGATCGAGAAGGTGCTCATCCCCGAAAGCCTCGCCACCCATCAGCAACGCTTCAGAGCGGCGGGCTTTGCCAGCGCCGATGTGTGGTTTCAGTGCCTGAACTTCGCCTCCATGCTCGCCATCAAGTAATGCAACAGTATTTTCAGCACCTCGAAAAAGACCTTCACGGCACGGCCCTGGAAGAATGGGTCCCGCACATCCCCAAGTGGGTGCGAAAAGGCCTCGACCCCAAGCGTTACGGCGATCTCCCGAAATGGCGAAGCGCCCTGGAGCAACTGCCGCCGGTGCAGACATCCAGTGTGGACCTGGTCGGCTCTGTGCGGATCGGGGAGCCGGGCGATACCGACTCAGACACCCGGCTGCAAATCGAAGCCCGGTTGCGGGCGCTGATTCCGTGGCGCAAGGGGCCGTTCGACATTCACGGCACCCATATCGATACGGAGTGGCGCTCCGACTGGAAGTGGGACCGGGTGCTGCCGCACATCGCCAGCCTGGAGGACCGGCTGGTGCTGGACGTGGGCTGCGGCAACGGTTATCACTGCTGGCGCATGCTGGGGGCTGGTGCGAAACGGGTGATCGGCATCGAACCTTCGCCCCGGTTCATCATCCAGTTCCTGATGACAAAACACTTCGCACCGTCCTGCCCGGTGGACCTGTTGCCCAGCACTCTGGAGAACATCGCCCCTCCCCTGCCGGTGTTTGACTCGGTATTCTCCATGGGGGTGCTCTATCACCGGCACTCCCCCATTGACCACCTGCGTCAGCTCAAAGCCATGTTGCGGCCCGGTGGCCAGCTCATACTCGAGACTCTTGTGGTACACGGTGGCGAGCGAACCGTGCTGGTGCCCGGCGGGCGCTACGCCATGATGAACAACGTATGGTTCCTTCCAAGTCCCGAAAACCTGCTCATCTGGTTGAGCAAGGTGGGGTTCCGCAACCCCAGGGTCGTCGACGTGAATCAGACCACTGTCGAGGAACAGCGCGCCACGGACTGGATGACCTTCCACTCCCTGGCAAACTTTCTGGACCCGAACGACCCCGGCAAAACTGTCGAGGGCTACCCCGCCCCTACTCGCGCCATCCTGGTGGCGGAGAACGACTGATTCCGACCGGCGAGTCGCCCCAAGGCTGGGTCTCGCAGAACGGGCTTGGCAGCCGGTATCCAATCGGATACCATCCAAGGCATGCATACACAAACCTCCCCCACAGCCGTCCCCACCCCTCCCGCGGGAATCACGCTTCGGGCCGCCCGCGAGCGAGCCGGAATTTCCCTGCGGGAACTGGCACGCCGCGCCGGCACTTCCCACGCCACACTGCTGGCCTACGAAAAAGGCCGGAAGAGCCCCACCGTGGATACCTTCCTGCGGATTCTGGATGCCTGTGATCAGGCGGTGGATCTGGAGCTCTCCCCCCGCGTTCGCCGGGCGGATGGAATCGATCGGGGCCGGGAGCTGGAAGAAGCGTTAAATCTGGCCGCCCAGTTTCCGGCGCGCCACAGCCCCACCCTGGATCTGCCCCGCTTCGGCGCCCGCCCGTGAATCTTCCGGAAAAAATCGTCGCGCTTCACCGGCAGCTCGAGGCCGCCGGCCTGCCCCACGCCTTCGGCGGGGCCCTGGCCCTCGCCTGGTGTACCCTGCGAGCACGGGGCACTATCGACATCGACATCAACATCTTCGTGGACAGCGAACAGTACGAGTCGGTACTGAGCGCGCTGCCGGATGCCATCGAATCCTCGGACAAACAGCGCCGCGAGCTGGTGCAGGAAGGTCAGGTTCGGCTCTGGTGGGAGCAGACGCCGGTGGACGTCTTCCTGAATACCACGGATTTTCACCAGGAGGCTGCCCGTCGGGTCCGCTGGGAGCAGTTCATGGGCTGTTCTGTCCCCTTCCTGTCCTGCGGTGACCTGGCGGTGCTCAAAGCCTTTTTCAACCGCACCCAGGACTGGGCCGACCTGGAAGCCATGAGCGCCGCCGGAACCCTGAACGTGAACAAGGTCAGCGCGGTACTCATCCACTACCTGGGCGCCGACGACGAGCGAATTGAAAAACTGCAAACCCTGCGCTAATCCCGGTCGCGGGGGTTGATCAGCGCCGTAAGCACGTGGTCCTCCCAGCGCCCGTTGATGCGCAGATACTGCTTCGCGTAACCCTCTTTCTCGAAGCCCAGGTGCTTCAGCAAGCCCCCTGAACGATCGTTGTGCGGCATGTAGTTGGCCATGATGCGATGCAGATGGAGCTTGTGGAAGGCATAGTCAATGACGTGCAGGCACAGCTGCTTCATGTATCCCTGCCCCTCGTAGCGGTGATCGACGGAATAGCCCATATAGCAAGCGTCCAGGGGCCCCCGGGCAACCCCCGTCAAAGAGCAGGTTGCGATGACCGCGCCGCTGCGGGTATCGACCCCGAGAAAATAATAACCCCGCCCCTCCCGCTGCTCCTGCTCACGGTACCTGAGCCGTTCAGCCCAGGCCCGCCGCCCGTGAAAGCCCGGTGGCCGACCCGGCTCCCAGGGCATCAGGTGGGCTTCATTTTCCGTGTAAAAACGGGTAATCGCCTCCGCATCCGCAACGGAGCACAGTTTGACGGCCATGACCTCCTCTGTCTCAGTGGCGCGGCCCCGTGGCGACAAATCGCCGGCTGTGGTTGATGTGGCAGTCACGTCCGCTCACTCCTTTCGTTGGGGAACCATTGCTGCAGTTTTGCTGCAATAAAGCGTACCGCACACCCGGGCAACGCCCTGTGTCGCAGTACACCCTCCTGCGCCCCATCGTAATTGCAGCGCTAACGGAAAATGCAAATTGCCGTCCAGCGACGGCTTTACCCGCGCGTCCGCGGGATCATGTCCGAAAATGGCCACCTGCCGGCCAGCAAGGCGGCTAGAATGGCCCGATGATGACAACTCCTCTCGATCACGCCTATTGTTACGCGGCCATTCAGTCCCGCGACCCCCGTTTCGACGGGCTCTTCTTCGTGGGCGTTTCCACCACTGGCATATATTGCCGGCCCATTTGCCCGGTGCGCATGCCGCGTTCGGATCGTTGTACGTTTTACCCGAACGCTGCCAGCGCAGAGCAGGCCGGCTACCGCCCCTGCCTGCGCTGCCGACCGGAACTGGCGCCGGGCAATGCCAAGACCGACGCCGTCAAACGTGTGGCTCACCTTGCGGCGGAACGCATCCGGGCCGGCGCGCTCACCGACGCCAGCCTGGAGGAACTGGCCGCGGAATTCGGGCTCAGCTCCCGGCAGCTGCGTCGCGCCGTGGAATCGGAGTACGGGGTCAGCCCCATTTCCCTCGCATTGACCTATCGGCTGTTACTCGCCAAGCAGTTACTGACAGACACGGACCTGAAAATCATCGATGTCGCCTTTGCCAGCGGTTTCTCGAGCCTGCGGCGCTTCAACGATGCCTTCCGAACCCGCTACCGCCTCAACCCCTCAGCCCTGCGCAAACGTCGCGCGCAGAAAGGGGCGAACGCCATGGACCGGGCGATTGTGCTGCGCCTGGGTTACCGACCGCCCATTGCCTGGCAGCAACTGACCGGCTTCCTGTGCAGCCGTGGCAATTCCCGGGTGGATCGCCTGGCGGACAATCGCTATCTGCGCACTGTGGAGCTTGGTGAACACCGGGGTTGGATTGCCGCCCTGCCGGATCTGGATCGGCGACAGATCTGCGTGGAGGTGTCCGCCTCCCTGCTGCCTTGCCTCATTCCGCTGCAAGCCCGCTTGCGCGCCCTGTTCGATCTGGACGCCAGCCCGGAAATCATCGATGCGCATTTGCAGCGGGACCCGGCCCTGAAACCTCTGGTCGGGCTGAGTGCCGGCCTGCGAGTGCCGGGGACGCTGGATCCGTTCGAGTTGGCGCTGCGGGCAATACTGGGCCAGCAGGTCAGCGTGAAAGCGGCCAGCACCCTGTTCGGGCGTTTCGTGGAACACTTTGGCTCACCGGTGGACACCCCATTCGACGGTCTCGATCGCTGCGCACCGAGCGCACTGTCCGTTGCGGAGGCGTCCCTTCAACAGATTATCGATCGGGGGCTCACCCAGCGACGTGCGCACACCGTCCTCCATCTCGCGCGCAGCATCGCGGGCGGCACACTGGAACTGGACCGTGGCGAACGCTCCGAAACCATTCGGCAGCTCTTGGAAATACCAGGCATCGGGCCCTGGACCGCTCAGTACATCGCCATGCGCGCATTGGGTGACCCCAATGCGCTGCCGGACTCGGACCTGGGTCTGGTGCGCGCCCTGAGTCTGAACAAACCGGCGGAAGTACTTCGCCGCGCCGAAAGCTGGCAACCCTGGCGCGCCTACGGTGCCATGCACCTCTGGAATCACCTCAGCTCGGGAGGATGAACAATGAATTTTTACACCGTGATCGACAGCCCCATCGACCCCCTACTGCTTACCAGTGACGGAGAGCACTTGACCGGTGTCCACATGGACGCGGATCTAAGCCTCGGCAAGTTGCGCGGAGAGTGGCGCCAGGATCCTGTGCCCCTGCAGGCAGCTGCAGACCAACTCCGGGCCTATTTCGCGGGAGAACTGGAAACTTTCGACTTACCGATGAAGGCGGCGGGAACGACGTTTCAGAAAACGGTCTGGCGGGCGCTTTGCGACATCCCCTTTGGCGAAACCGTCAGCTACAAGGACATCGCCGAGCGCATCGGATTGCCAAAGGCCGTGCGCGCCGTGGGTCTTGCGAACGGTCGAAACCCCATCGCAGTGGTGGTGCCCTGCCACCGTGTGATCGGCGCCAGCGGCAAGCTCACCGGCTACGGCGGGGGGCTGCCCCGCAAGCAATGGCTGCTGATGCACGAGAACCGCCAGGGCGGGTTACTGAACGCAGCGCCCCTTCAACCACCCCCGGGCGAATAATTCCCCCAAGCTGTCCGTGTCAGGCTGCGCTTCCGGGCGGTTCGCTGTTCAGCACCAGGGGCTCGCGTTTGGGCCGGCCGTCCGAATCGAAAAAGGGGGACGGTTTTTCCTCGCCGCGCAATTTCGCCTTCAGGGTCATGAAGAGCAGGCGGGGGAAGGAGGCCAGCGGAAACCCATCGCTGACCGGGTGGGGTGGTTTGCTGCGAGCATCGCGTCCCTGAACATAGTCCCGCACCGGCCCAAGGATCCGGTCGTGCTCCTGGAGGTTGGCGATAAAAGTGTGTACAACGCCCACGATGGGCATTCCAGCCACGGACGTGTTCACCAGCGGGGTGTGACAACAGCGGGCGTACCAGCGAATGATTCCGTTCGGGCTCAGCCGCATGCAGGCCAGCGCGTCTTCCCCTGCCGTAATGACGATACGGCCCTGGCTCATCTGGAAGATATCGGTTCCACCCCAGGCATCCAGAACCTCCGCCTCCTTTTCCAGAAAGCGCGCAAACGCCTGGCAATCACTGCAATAGCACACCACCCGATTGCCCGCCTGGGGCGACACCTTTCTGGCAACGCCTTTTACGGTGCCGCACGCGCACTGCAGTCCAACATCTCTCGGTTGCGTTCCGTGTTTCATTTTTTCATTCCCATTTTTTGCCGGAGTCCTCTCCCAACTTTTGTCAGGGCAATCTTTGTCAGGTAATCAACTCTGGGCCAACCCGAAACCGCGATCACAACAATAGCCGGCCAAACAGCTTGCCTCAAGGCGTCACAAGATTGAGACGCTCGTGCCATTCGGCAATGCTCTCCCGGGGGTACTCAGCAAAACATTGATCCCGCGGGCCGGCATTCACTTCCACCCACGGCGCTTTACTGCCCAGCATCAGGTGCGTTCGTTCCGGGGGAACGGGCAATTCCGTATCGATGGCAGAGGCGAAGGGGTGGACCAGCTCCGGCCAGCCGGGATCGTACAGCCAGAGAGCGCTTCCACAATACTTGCAAAAATGGCGCGCCCCGGTGCTCTGCTGGCCGTCGATCATCGCATGATAGACGTTGATGTGTTCCCGCCCCTCCACGCTCAAGGTCTCGGAGCGACCGCCGAGATTGATCGCATAGCCACCGCCCCCCGCCGTTTTTCGGCAGATGGAGCAATAGCAAAGGTTGAATGGATAAGGATGCGCGGATTCCAGCTCAAAGCGCACCGCTCGACAGTGACAGGATCCTTTCAGCAACATGGTCGTTCTCCCTGGAGTGGCTTTTGCCTTGGACCGCGCCCCCGGGTATCCTGCTCAGCCACCACACCCGGGACCCTGAACGGGCCCGCGGCAGTACTGTCATATCCTTCGTGTCAAAGCCGTAGAGAGATGTAGAACCATGCACCCGATTACCGTGTACAGCTCCAACTGGTGTGGCTTCTGCCGCGCCGCAAAAGCTCTGCTGAAAGAGAGGGGGCTGGAATTCCATGAGATCGACGTTACCGCCGACCCGAACAGGAAAATGGAAATGATGGAGCGCAGCGGACGCCGTACGGTCCCGCAAATTTTCTTCGGCGACGAGCACATTGGGGGATACACCGACCTGCGGGACTACTTCGAAGAACAGGAGCTCTGAAGTCGGCGTGTGCTACTGCATACCCGCAAGCCAGCGCGTAATGTCCGCAGCCGGCCGGGCTGACAAGCGCTCCAGGTTCTGCCCCGCCCACAAGGGCGTAAAATCGCTGCTGCCCGACGCTTCAGCCTTGCGCCGCAGGGCAGCGACCGCGGTCGTGGCCAGGGGAAAGTCCGGCGCCGCCGGACTGATGGGCCCCAATTCGCGCATGATGCGATTGACTATTCCCCGGGCCGGGCGGCCGGTAAACACATTGGTTACTGCTGTCAGCGCTGCCGCCGGACTTTGCAACGCCTCGCGGTGCAAGGGGCCCGTGGTCGCTTCCGGGCATAACAGGTAGGCGCTTCCCGCCTGAACCCCGGCCGCTCCCAGTTGCATTGCGGCCCGAACGCTCGCCGGACTGGCGATTCCGCCCGCCGCGATAACCGGCACGTTCACCGCCGCAACAACCTGCGGCAGCAAGGCGAAGGTACCCATCTGTGTGTTGAGGTCATCGTGCAGAAAGAGGCCCCGGTGCCCGCCGGCCTCCAAGCCCTGCGCAATGATGGCGTCAGCGCCGTGCTCTTCCAGCCAGCGCGCCTCCTCCACCGTCGTTGCGGACACCAGAACCTTCGCTCCCGCGCTCTTCACCCGGCTCAGTAAATCCGGTTTCGGCAAGCCAAAATGAAAACTGACTACCGCGGGCCTGACCGCCTCCACCACCTCAGCGGCGGCGGCATCGAAGGGTCGCCGCCCGGGGCCCGCGGGGATTGTGTCCGGATCGATCCCAAGCTCGGAAAAATAAGTTGCCAGGGCATTGTGCCAGTCGCGTAATTGCCGGGGCTGAGGTTCAGGCAAGACGTGGCAGAAGAAGTTGAGGTTGAACGGGAGCCCCGTCTCCTTGAGCGCCTGCGCCTCCCGGAACAGGGTGTCGCGATCGAGCATCGCGCAAGGCAGGGAACCAAGCCCCCCTGCGCCGGAGACCGCCCTGGCGAGCGCGCCGTCCTGCACCCCCGCCATGGGAGCCTGGATCACCGGGAGCTCAATCCCCAGCAATGAACACAGATTCATCGTGTGACTCCTTCCTGAGTTGAGATTGAACAGCGTTTATAGTCGCGCACGGCTGCGCTCTTTCACGCAATTATCCTCCATGCAATTTTCCTCGGGCCGCCCAAAGTCCACAGAGAAGACCCACCCGGATGACCAGACCGACAAGCCTGACAGAGCCACAAAAAAGTAGCCCATGAGTTCTGCGCACTCTTCCCAGAATACGTTATGGGGAAGGCCGCTCAGCTCTTCGAATACCTGCCCGGCAACCAGCGCGAGCCCGGCCAGGCCCAGGAGTCGACCGGCCCGGGAATTCAGAAACCGCGGCAGAGCCAGCAGATAATACTCCAGTCGACGTAGCGCCAGCACAGCAAGTGCCAGGGCAGCGCTCCCCAGCAGCAAGGCACGGCCAGTGCCATGGCCAAGAGTAGCCAGCATGGTGCCCGGAAATATTCTTTCCAGGTCAACCTCCCGCAACAGAAATATGCCGCAGAGCAGGATGCACCCTGCATTGATCAGTCTTTCCACTTCTGTTTGCAGAAACATGGACAGCAAAAATGCCAGGGCGGCCATTGTGATAAAGAGAGCCTGCAGGTTCTCCAGCAGACCATTCTCCTGATAAACGGACAGGTCGGCGGACACAAACACCGCCCAGGCGGAACTCAGTAAACCTGCCGAAAGAATCGCAAGATGAGCGACAGAAAAGGATCGAAACAGTTGTTCAGGCACAGGGCTTCCTTACATCGGACGGACCCCGACCGCACAGATTTGCGGAACGGGCCGTTAAGACAAGTTGGTGTAATGCAGGCAGAAGTCAGGGAGAAGTTTGCCGCAACAAGCGTGTTGCCGAGCGGGTAGTCAGTACTGCCTGATCCTGCAAGAGGGATAGAAAATGTTCCGCAATGACTTGCGAATAAACTTCGATTCTACGGCCCTCCACTCACATCGGCAATAAGCCTGGCAAATGACGGACATTACTTGACTGCTCGCTTAAACTGCGGGCAATCGATTTTCGATATTTTCCAGCGGCCGCACTTCCACGGTGCCCACTTTGGCTGCGGGAATTCGCGCAGCCACCGCCCGCGCCTCCGCCTCACTGTCCACGTCGATCAGGAAGTATCCACCCAACTGTTCGTTGGTTTCTGCGAAAGGACCGTCAGTGGTAATGGTCTGGCCGTCACGCACCCGCACTGAACTGGCGGTGGCTGTTGATTGCAGGGGCGAGGCCGCCACGAAGCTGCCCTCCCGCTCAAGTGCATGGCAAAGGTCGACGGAGTCCGCAAGATAGGGCTCCCGATCTTCCCGACTCCAGACTGATTCATTGGTGTAGACAAGCAGCAGGTATTTCATGGGTGAGATCTCTAAAGCAATGTTTGGGATAGTCGCCGAAGCGGGGCCCGGATCGACAGGGGCAATCCGGCTGTTCCCGGTTCGCGGCACCGATGCAGGAAAAGCGCTTCTTCATCTGTTAGAATCGGGCGCCTCGGATCGGGCTCCCTGCGCCCGGCCCGCCTGGTTTCACAGGTTTTACTCGCATGTTGGGGCAACGGGGATTCAGAACCGTACGGTCCTCAAACATGCTCGCACCCTTCCGGGGCGCAACCGCTGTCGTTGTAGAGAGGATTTCCATAATGCTACGAGTTACCACCGCCATTTTGGCTACCGTCCTGAGCGTCTGCGTCAGTGCAGCGCCTCGACAGGAACCCATTCAGCCCATCGAACCCGCTAAGGTCGATAACCCAGCCAAAGTGGAACTGGGCAAGAAGCTGTTTTTTGATCCGCGCCTGTCCCGCTCTGGTTTCATTTCCTGCAACTCCTGCCACAACCTGAGCACCGGTGGAGCGGACAACCTGCCCTCCTCTGTTGGCCATAGCTGGCAGCAGGGCCCGATCAATTCACCCACTGTGCTGAACTCCAGCATGAACGTGGCCCAGTTCTGGGACGGCCGAGCGGCCGATCTCAAGGAACAGGCTGCCGGCCCCATCGCCAACCCGGCTGAAATGGCTTCCAGCCACGATCTCGCGGTGGACATCGTCCGCTCGATCCCGGGCTACGTGGACGAGTTCAAGTCCGTTTACGGTGATAAGACCGTCAACCTTGACCGGGTAACCGACGCAATCGCCGCGTTTGAAGAAACCCTGGTCACGCCCAACTCACGCTTCGACCAGTGGCTGAAAGGCGACGACAAGGCGATCTCCAAAACCGAACTGGAAGGCTACCAGCTCTTCAAGAGCGTTGGCTGCGTGGCGTGTCACAGCGGCCCTGCGGCGGGTGCCAACTCCTTCCAGAAAATGGGCATGGTCAAGCCCTACGAAACCGATAACGAAGCGATCGGCCGCGCCGCCGTGACCGGCAACGAAGCGGAACGCTTCAGCTTCAAGGTGCCCACTCTGCGCAACGTTGCCCTGACCTACCCCTACTTCCATGACGGCTCCGTCTGGACCCTGGAGGAAGCCGTGGACACCATGGCAGAGATTCAGTTGGGGCGGGATCTGTCTGACAAGGAGATCGGCAAGATTGTCGCGTTCCTGAAGACCCTGACCGGCGACCAGCCTCAGTTCGCCCTGCCCATCCTGCCGCCGTCTACCAACGAGACCCCGCGCCCCCAGCCTTTCGAATAAGCAGGGCGCCGACTGCGGACAAGTGGATGCCCTCTCGGGCATCCACTCACCGAGAAAGGCGTTCTACCCTGCCCCGCGCCCTTCCATAATCATCGATCGTGCCGGTCCCGCGCTCGGTGGTGACTTCCCTACTTCCTGATATTCACCACGTGAACCTGGCAGAACTCCTTCAGGCCCGCTTTCCCTGACTCAACCCCCAGGCCCGACTGTTTTGCGCCGGCAAAGGGAACCAGGGGGCTCAGTGCCGGATGCTGATTGACCCAGGCCGTGCCCGCGTCCAGGCGTCGTGCTATGTCCGCGGCACGCTCCGGGTTCGAACTCCAGACGGAACCCCCCAGGCCGTATTCTGTGGCGTTGGCCCGGCGTACGGCGTCATCGATGTCGCTGTACCTGATCACGGGCAGAATCGGGCCGAAGGTCTCCTCGTCCACAAGCGGACAGCCCTCCGCAACATCGGCCACGATGGTCGGTTGCAGGAAAAACCCGTTGGCCCCAACGGTTTCACCGCCCGCCACGATGCGCCCGCCTCCCGACTTCACGCTGTCGAGAACGGCCAGTACACGCTGGTATTGCAGACGGTTCTGGATCGGCCCCAGCACCGACTCCGGATCATGGCCGGGCCCGACCTTGGTCTCCTGGGCGATGCGTCCCAGAGCCTCCACGAGTTCCTCATAAACCGTTTCGTGGACGTACACCCGTTTTATGGCCACACAGGTCTGTCCTGAATTTACGAAGGCTCCCATAAACAGAGGTAGGGCAACTTTGTCCACGTCCACATCGTCGAGCACGATGGCCGCATCATTCCCGCCCAGTTCCAGAGTGACCCGCTTCAGATCGCCTGCGGCGCTTTGCATGACCTTTTTGCCGGTGGCAATGGAGCCGGTGAAGGAGATCTTTTTGATAGCCGGATGGGCCGTGAGCCTCGGGCCCAGGCTGTCATCTCCCGAGAGGATGTTCAGCACACCCGCGGGAACAATATCCCTGATCAACTCCCCCAGCCGCAAAGTGGTGAGAGGCGTAAAGGGCGAGGGCTTGAGAATCAACGTGCAGCCCGCCATGAGGGCGGTAGCGAGTTTGCCGATAGCGATACCGAAGGGGAAATTCCAGGGCACAATGGCTGCGGCTACGCCCAGTGGCCGGTAGTGCAGTTCGACCCGGCTTTTCTGAACGTCCTGAATCACCTCCGGTTCAAGTTCAAGCTGTGCACGCTGTTCCAGTCCCGCAGCGCCCTGCTGCAAAACCTCGCGCTCCGCCTGGGTCCGGGACTTACCCTGTTCCGTAATCAGCAAATCGATGAGCTCGTCGGAGTTATCCCGAATTGCCGCCACGATCCCCAGCAGAACCTTGCGCCGCTCCCCCGCCGTGGTGTGTCGCCACGATTCAAAAGCCCGCTCTGCTGCGCCAATCGCTCGCTCAAGGTCCGCGTCGGTGGCATTGGGCGCACGACCAGCGAGGGATTCGTCGGCGGGATTCATCACATCAAAGTGTTCTGATCCCGCAACCCGTTCGCCATTGATCAACAGGTAAAAATCTTTCATTCGAGTCTCCTGAACTTCTTTCCCGGTTGCTTCCGAATATTCGTCAGACTGGCACCACCTCGGCAGGGCACAGTCAGATTCCGCGCTCCTCTGCCGCGATGGTTTCCGTTTCACTGCGTGCATCCTGCAACCACTTTCTCAGTGCCGGTTCGCGCAGCAGATAGCTCATGTAGTCCGCCGCCGGCGTACGCAGTGCGATGCCGTAAGTCTGAAACCGGAAGACCAGAGGTGCGTACATGCAGTCGGCAATGGAAAACTCACCGAACAGAAACGGTCCTTCCATCCCGTATCGGGCACGACAGGCCGTCCAGATTTCTTCGATGCGCTGAATTTCCGTTTGCGCCTGCGCGCTGACCGGCACCTTGCGATCACTCGCCCGACAATTCATGGGCAACTCGCTGCGCACCGCGGGGAAACCCGAATGCATTTCCGCGGAGTAACTTCGCGCCTCCGCACGGGCCCGCCAGTGCCCCGGCCACCCGCGTCCGGCGAGATAACGTTCGGATACATACTCACAAATCGCCAGAGAATCCCAGACCACCAGATCGCCGTCATGCAGCACGGGAACACGACCGGCCTTGCTGTAACGGGCGATCTGATCGCGGGTTGTGGGTTGATCCAGAGGAATGCGAATTTCCTCGAAACCCAGTTTGTGATAAGTCAGCAGGAGCCAGGCTCGCAGCGACCAGGACGAATAATTCTTGTTGCCGATAATCAGCTTCATTGTCGTATTCCCTATCTCTTCCCATGTCTCTTCGCGCGGGATTTGCCCGAACTTTTGTCTATATGAACCTCGGAAAAAGCTATGAGCGCAATTGGATCTTGTTCGTTATAATCGTCGTCATTCAAGCAACAGGTTCGCCTATTGCTTTCAGTCATAACCTTATCTCCAAAAATTATGAAGCTTCAGTTCGAACAGGTGGCAAAACAGTTCGGCGATCTGCCGGTTATTGAACAGTTCGATGCCAACATCGCCCCTGGCGAACTGGTTGCGCTGGTCGGTCCGTCCGGCTGCGGCAAATCGACCCTCCTGCATCTGGTTGCGGGTCTCGAAACGCCGAGTCGGGGGCGCATTCTTACGGATGGTAAACCCATTACCGGACCTCACCCTTCGCGCACCCTGGTGTTTCAGGAGCACGCACTTTACCCCTGGCTCACCCTCCTGGACAACGTCGCGCTCGCGCTCGAGTTTCAGAACGTGCCGCGCAAGGAGGCACGAAGCCAGGCGCTGCAATGGCTGCAGAAGGTAAAGCTGGACGGCTTTGATCATTACTACCCGCATCAGGTCTCCGGCGGCATGCGTCAGCGGGCAGCGCTGGCCCGGGCCTTTGTGGTTCGCCCCGAAGTGCTGCTGCTGGACGAGCCCTTTGGCGCCCTCGACGCACTTACCCGCATGACGCTCCAGGACGTGCTGCGGGATCTGATCCGCGAAGAGCAGCCCACCGTACTGCTGGTCACCCATGACGTTGACGAAGCACTGTTCCTCGCCGACCGCGTTTTGGTATTCGGCCCTCGGCCAACCAAGGTTATGAAGGAAGTTACCCTGGCCCATCTGCCCAAAACTCACGACTTGTCAGTTTTCAGCAAGGAGCGGCGTACCATCCTCTCCCTGCTGGGAATCGATTCGGAGGTCCCTGACCCTGAAACCGTAACCGGAGGAGACTATATATGAAACGCTGGCCCATCCCCACTATTGCATTCCTCATCGCCAGCCTTTGCACCCTGGCCCTGTCCGCCCACTCGGCGGAAAAAGTCCGCATCGGTTATGTCCGGGTAATGGACGACGCCCAGGTCATGGTGGCCTACGAGGGCGGTTTCTACAAAAAGCATGGGCTGGATGCGGAGCTGGTTGAGTTCGGTTCCGGCACCGACCTGATCAAAGCCATTGTCGGGGGTCAACTGGATCTGGGCGTACTCGGTTTCTCCAACGCCTTTACCTGGGCTTCGCGCGGAGCAGACCTGAAAATCGTCGGTGGAGCACAGCACGGCTACCACTCGATTGTTGTGCGTAACGACAGTGGCATCGAGTCCGTCGCGGACCTTGAAGGGCGCAGTCTCGCCTCCCAGAAGGAAGGCAGCACAGCGGACATCGTACTCAAAGGGGTTGCGCTGAAGGATGCGGGCCTGAGCGCGGACGACCTGCAGATTCTCGGTGTCAAACCCGCCGTTGCCGTGCAATCCCTGGTGGGTAACCGGGTGGAGGCCGCCTTCCTTTTCGAACCTTACGATCGCATTGCGCAACTGGTCGCTCCCGTCACCCAGATCTATGAGATCGGCAAGGTATGGCCCTTCCCCTGCATGGTGGTGATCACGTCTGGCGATACTCTGGAAGACAAGCGCGCGTTGATCTCCAAGGCGCAGGACGCCCAGCGGGAGGCCATTGATCTGCTGGAAAACAAACCCGCCGAAGCGGCCGACCTGATCGCCGACTACTTCATCGCCGAGCCAACCCTGGAAACCCTGGAGCACGGTGAAATGCCCCGGGAAGAAGTCATTCGCCAGGCCATCGAAACCCAGACGTTCAGCCCGGTGCTCACCGAGAAGGAAGTGGCCCGCATGCGCGAACTGGCGGGCATCATGGAAGAGCGCGGCATCATCCGCGCCGGCACTCTGGACATCGACCAGGTGCTGGATCTGTCCTGGCAGAAAGAGCGCGGCCTGCAGTAAGTCCGCGCGCAGTTGTCCCCGCCTTCAAGGGCAATAACAGAACTCAGCGCGATCGGTGATCGCAAGCTGTAGACCCGGCGCGCGGGAAGCCAATCCCGCGCGTTCTTTTTACGAGTTGTGCCAATGTCTCGCTTTCACAAGGTTTTCGCCACCTTTGCCGCCATCTTTTTCATTCTTCTGCTCTGGCAAACCGCCGCCTGGACATTGCCCGTCTTTCTGATGCCCGACGTCCACATAGTCGTGGAGCGACTCTGGCAGGACGTGCAGCTTGCGGAGTTTCGCGAGGGTCTGGCAAGCAGCCTGGTTCGCCTGGGCATTGGCTACGGCTCGGCACTGGTGTTCGGCATTCTCTTTGGCCTCGTGGGCGGCGTGCTGTATTTCTTCCGCTCCGCACTCAAATCCGCCATTGTCATACTTCAGTCCATCCCTTCCATCGCCTGGGTGCCTCTGTTTCTGATCCTGATGGGCTTCGGCAACATGCCAATCATTGTGGTGATCGCCATTGGCGCATTCTTTCCCACCGCCTTGAGCGTGATGAACGCAACGGAAAGCGTACAGAAGGTGCATGTGTCCGCGGCACGGGTTATGGGCGCGTCTCGCGCAGCCCTGCTGCGCCGGGTCTACCTGCCCGCCGTGATGCCGGAACTGATCACCGGCGCACAACTGGCGTTCGGCAATGCCTGGCGGGCGCTGATCTCAGCGGAGATGATTGTCGGCTTCGGGTCCGGGCTGGGTCGCTCCCTCGCCTACTCGGGGGAGATCGCGGACATGACCGGCGTGATGACCAACATCCTGGTGATTGCCATTCTCGCCACGCTGATCGACCAGGTGGTCCTTGAGGGAGTCAAGCGCCGGGCTTTGCGGTACCAGTACCTGTAAGCGTGATCGCGCACGGGTGATCTGTACCCGCCGTGTTAAGAATCGACAATAAAGATCAATGATCACCACCTGAGAACCGGAATCACTATACTGGTTTCCCATCATTCCAATAAGAATCCCGGGAAGCCCTATGCGTGCTGTTGTTCTGGCCATCCTCCTGATCCTGGCTCACAGCCCTGCCCTTGCCAAAACCCCGTTCACCACCCAGGTGGATCCGGCCTGGTTCCGCGAGGTAATGCCCTCGGCAGAAACCTTTGCAGACAAGAGCGGTGATCCGCCGGTCATTCGCGGCTATCGGACCCGCCCGGAATCCGGGGAACGGGAACTGGTGGGATTTCTCTTTTTCAGCAAGGATCTGCCTCCGGAGGAAAAGGGTTACAGCGCGCCCATCGACATGCTCATCGGCCTGGGCACCGACGGGCGCCTCACGGGCCTGAAGGTCCTCAATTATGTGGAGTCCTACCGCTATTCCCGCGGCGATTTTCTCGCCCGCGAAGGCTTCCAGGAGCAGTTTCGCGATAAACCCATCAACGACGAGTTTCGGGTCCGGCGGGACCTGGACGGAGTCTCCAACGCCACCATCAGTAGCTGGGCCATCGCCCGTACCGCTCGCACAGCGGCCCGTAAGGTGGCCACAGCCTACCTCCAGTACGAAGAAGGCGATCAGCTGGCCAAACAGTGGGCCGCAAACGCCCGGGAGCAACTGGATCAATGGTCCTGGCAGGATCTGCTGGACCGGGGCATGGTGGCCCAGGGCCAGGTGGCCACTCCCGTAGGAGAGCCTCTGCAACTGTCAATTGCCTATATGGGCCGCCGGGTGCTGGGCGAATACCTGGTGGGGGATGCGTACGAAAAAGCGGAGCGGGACGCGAGCATCCGTTTCGATACCCCGGAGATGCTGCTCTTCGCGGTCGGTGGCGAGTCCTCTCAGTATTTTCGCCAGGAGAGGCTGGCGTTACAGCAGGGAGATGCACCGCCCCGCCGAATCCATCCGCGCAGGATCGTTAACGCCGGGAACGCGGATCAGGGCGCTATCGCCGGCCACGCCACATTTGCGGGCGCGGTTGTACTCGAAGGGGAACTCAATTTGAGCCAACCCTTCGCGGTGGTCTATCAACCCCTGGGCGGCGAAGATCTGCACCTGGAATATCAGCTCGACCAGTTGAGCCTGGCAATCTCCCGCGATGAACCCATACTGTCCCTGGAAGAGATCGAGAAAGCCCGCCTGGCTGAGGCCGGCCTGTTTGAACGCTTGCGTCACGACCCGCCCTGGGGGGAAACACCCTGGGCGAAGGTGGCAATGCTGCTGATGATCTTGGCCCTCGTCATGGCCGCTTTCCTGCGCAAGAGCAGTGCTCTGCGCTGGACCGCCCTGACCTTGACCCTGGTCTACCTCGGTTTTGTGGATGGCGGTTTCCTGTCCGTGTCCCACCTTACCGGCGTCATCATGCAGGGGCCGGAGATTCTCCTCAACAACCTCCCGGCCCTGTTGATCGTCACCTTCACCCTGGTGACCACACTGCTGTGGGGGCGCGTGTTCTGCTCATCCCTCTGCCCCTTTGGCGCGGTACAGGATTTTATCTCGCGATTTGTTCCCCAGCGCTGGCAACGTTTCAAAGTGCCCCAGGTTCTGCACGACCGTGCGCTATATATCAAGTACGGGATTCTGGCGCTGATCCTGGGCAGTGCTCTGGTGCAATCACAAGTGAGCATCTTTCAATACTTCGAGCCTTTCGGAACATTGTTCTTTTTCAGTTCCTCGGTGCTCCTGTGGACGATTCTGATCGCCATCCTGGCGGGTTCGGTGTTCATTCCCCGCTTCTACTGTCGCTACCTCTGCCCGCTCGGCGCGGCGTTGGGCGTGGTCTCTCTGGTGAGCCCCTTCCGCATCAAGCGCGTGCCCCAGTGCGAAGTGTGCAAAGTCTGCGAGAACGCTTGTCCCACCGGCGCCATTCGCGGCCCGCAAATCGATTTCAAGGAATGTGTGCGCTGCGATATTTGCGAGAGCAAACTGATAGAAAAGGCAGGGTCCTGCCGGCACAGCATAGAAGAGATTCAGAAAAGACAGAAAAAAGCCCAGGTGATCGCCGTCGACACGTCGGTTGGGTGAGGCCAAGGGCCGTAACCCAACAGCGCGATCCCATGTTGGGTTACGCTTCGCTAACCCAACCTACAAACAACGCACTACCGCACCACGTAGGTTGGGTTAGGCCGTAGGCCGTAACCCAACAGCACCGACCGACCCGATGTCGGGTTACGCTTCGCTAACCCAACCTACAAACAACGCACTACCGCACCACGTAGGTTGGGTTAGGCCGTAGGCCGTAACCCAACAGCACCGACCGATCCCGTGTTGGGTTACGCTTCGCTAACCCAACCTACAAACAATCCATCGAACCCGCTCGACCCATTCAACTAATCTCGATGAAACCCTCGGCAACCATCACACTGGGACCACCGACCCGCGCTTCAACCACGTCTCCGTCCTGCTTGAGAGCTTTCACATGAAGCACGCTGGGACGCCCCATTTCCACCCCCTGGGCTACGGTCCAGTGGAGGTCTGCATCATCCTGCGGATGATAGTGGGCCAGCAAGGCACCCAGGGCGACGTTGGCACTACCCGTGGCCGGATCCTCCGGCACGCCGCTCAGCGGTGCGAACATCCGGCTGCGGATCTGAAATTCGTCGTCGCTTCGTGTGTACACGTGGATCATGTGGGACGGTGACTCCAGGTCCTTTAATGCCTGCAGGTTACATCGCGCCCGGGCCAGCGTTTCCGCGTCACGGACCTCCACGAACAGGAACGGCAGGCCCACAGAGGCCACCTGGGGCGCGTGCGTAGCCAGCACCACATCGTCACGCTCCAGGGACATAACCGCCGCTACCGACTCGGCGGCTACAGTGGGGCCGAGTTGCAGCGCCTCGGGCGCCAGCAGTTCGCAGTGCACCAACCCGGCCTCGCCTTGCTCGACCCGTACCGGCACAAGGCCGGCTTCTTCCTCAAAGACCAACTCGCCGCCATTGGCCACCGCAACGTCGCCGGTGGACGCCAGCACGAATGCGGTCCCCACGTTGGGGTGCCCGGCAAACGGGACTTCCTGTGCGGGGGTGAATATCCGAATCTGGCGGTGGCCACTGCTCCGGGCCGGCAGCACGAAGGTGGTCTCGGAGAAATTGAATTCCCGCGCGATCTGCTGCATCTGTGCGTCGGAAAGTCCATCTGCCTTTGGGAGTACTGCGAGTTGGTTGCCACCAAAACGGTGACGGGTGAAAACATCGCAAATGTAGTAGTGGTATCGCATGGCAGGCGTCCTGGGGTTGAGTTGTCGGACTGGGCGGGCATAGTAAATCAGCCACTTGCCCCATGACAACGACCGGTGACAGCGCGGCGGGATCGAACAGCAGCGATAAATCAGGGGCGGGCAGCGCCCGGGAGCAGCGAAATGGCCGGGGCGCGCCGGAAATGACCCGCTTCAGAACTCGTACACGAGGCTGACGCTGGTCTGGGTGTCGGTGTTCTCCCGATCGGGCGGTACGTCGGAGATGTGACGGGCCTGGAAGGCGATTTTGGTCGCCAATTGACCAATCAAAGTGGAAACCAGGCCGATCTCGAATTTGGAGACCGTGAGGTCTTCGCCGATCTCACTGGTGAGGCTCTGGGTCATGCTCGCGGAATCGCTGAACGCCCAGTCGAGGCGCTCACCCAGTGTGAGAATAGCCTCGCCCTCATCTTCTTCGATCACATAGGCATTGTGGCGATAACCGAGGCCTGCGTAGGTTTCAAGCATCAGGTCGTCGCGATTGAAGAAGTAGTGACCGTAACCGACCGAGGCCGTGGCCTGGTAATCGAAGCCGGTAAAACGATCGTCCGTATAACTGAGCTTTCCGAACAGGTAATCGTCGTCGCTGATCTGAAAATCGGACTTCCCTTGAGCAAAATAGCGCTCGCCATTGGTCACCGATTCCTGCTCCGTATACAGCCCCTGAAACTCCAGCGAGTGCACCCAGTTTTCATTGCGCCGGGTATACAGCATCTGGGTTTCAAAGGTTTGGCTTTCGGTGTTCCCGGTGGTTCCCACGTAGCCCAGCGAAATGCTGGCATCGTAGGGGCGCACATCCTGGGCGTGGAGGGCGAAGGGAATGAGAGCACTTGTTGCCGATACAAATACCAATGCGCGTCGCGCCTTCATGGGGACTCCTTTCTCTCCCGTCGTGACTTGGCTCCAGAAGACACAGATGAGCTTGCGGAAGTTCCGCGCGACGGATATGGCTAAAAACGCGGCATTCTACAGCATCAGTGGAAACGGAACAGCTTTTCCATTAACGGACGCACCTTGGCAAGGTCCGCAAGGCGATCCCGGCTCGCATTCCGAAAACCCAGCGCAAGGAGGACCACGCTCCCACTACCACTGCCGCGGAGCCCCAGAACTTCATCCACCCCTATTGCATGGCTTCGACGATGTTCACGATTATTCGTCCTCCACCTGTGCGGTGGTAGCGATCGACCCGCCCCAGTGAAACAACAGGCTTCCGCCCACCACCAGAATGGCGGCCAGCAACAGATTGGGCGGCGGCGATTCGTTCAGGGCGAATACGGCGATGATAGTGCCCACCAAAGCGGCAACGATGCCGATCTGGCTCAGGTAAACGGGCCCGGCAATCTTCTGCAGGATGAAGAAGAACAGATACAGCACCGAGAAGATGGCGGTTTCCGCCAGCAACAGCGTGTGCGGCACGCCTCCCGCAAACAGCTCCGAAAACCGCCCCGCTTCGGCGACCATCGCCACCGGCGCGAGGCTCAAGGCCGCGCCCAGCATCATCAAAGCAGCAAGGTAGATCGGCCCACCCCGCTCGGGCCAGCGCGCACTGCGGTAGATGTTACCGATCGCCAGCAACAACGGCATGGCCAGCACCACCAGGGACCATCCCAAGCCCACATTCGGGGCGCCAGCCTGGCCGGAGGCCAGCAGCAAACCGGCGCTCAACCCCAAAACCACACCCAGCAAGCGCGCCGGCCGCAAGCGCTCCATGCGGAGCAGCACTGCCAGCAGCCAGGTAATCAGAATAGGAAACGCGAAGCTCAGGGAGACGAACCCTGCCCCGACCCGGCTCACAGCAAGAAACCCCAAGGCCTGGGGAGCGGCCAGCAACACGCCCGAGACCAGCCCGTACTCGAGGCTGCGCCCATCGAGCGGCATCTCTTGCCGGCCAATTACAGCCATGCCAATCAACGCCAGACCGGCGCCGCCCATGGCCAGAGTCAGAAATGTCAGGCGCGGCAGGTGTGCGCCGTCTGCCTTCTTCATGACCATAACGGACAGGGCAATCAGGCTGCCTACCAGGATCAGGCATCCGAAAGCGTAAACGGCCCGCTTACGCGCCTTTGCGATTCTGTTCTGCATAAAAGTCGACCCAATTTTTGAACCACCTGGAGGGGAAACCAGGAACTACTCGCCGGTGCCTGCGTCGGCCTCCGGGCAGCGGTACCGAACAAAATCGGCTCCGTAGGTAATATCTGTCAACTGCTCCCCTTGCTCCGACAACCGGAAGTGTCGAAAGGACGACCAGCGCTCCCCTTCCCCCTCCAACTGCGCGATCAACGCAAGCTCCTCGTCGCCCTGAGTGGCGAAAACTTCAATGACTCCCCTGCTTTCGTAGAACGCGATCCAGTTGCTGCCGATTCGCAAGCGTGAGGCATTGCGGCCGGTGCCGCAGTCTGCAATTGTGCGATTCCATTCGCCCTGAAACTGCGGCGGAACATCCCGCGCAAGGGCCGCTCCGTTCAGGCCGGGCACCACGGCGAACAGCAGCACCGTTTGCATTGTATTGATCTTCATCGCAAAACCTCGCTCTCAACCCACCAACACGAAAATGCGGGCCCAATTATGCCTGACGCCAACAAGAAATAGTGAGCACGGGGAGGATTCAGACGGATGCACTTCGGCGAGCGGACGCGCTTGATCTGACAACGTCCGTCAGCTCGCCCGTTCCGCAGGGATTGAGAAGCGGATTGTGTTCACGAGAGGAGCGGGCTGCCCAAAGGCAGCCCGCGGTTTTATCTTGGTTTTTTCTGCCACTGCCCGAATGTCGGCGCTCCCGTCCCGCCGCTGGCCGGAACCGGCAGCAGACTGCCGGCCTGTTCGCGCACGGCGTGGTCCATAGCCAGGGCAATAAACTCCACGTAGGTTCGGCTCAGGTGATGGGTATCGAAGTACATCAACCGATTGGCGAACACCACCGGGCAGCTTTGATCCGTGCAGATCAGATCGCTGAAGTCCACCGAGTGAAACAACGGCATCCTGGCCTCATACGGCTCCGCAGGATTCTCCTGCAGGAAAAGGTCTGTCACCGGCCGCGCACATTCTCCTGCGGTCTCCAACTTGTTCCACAAGCACACATTGGGATCGCTCTCGAACCAGGGATTGTCGCGAATACCGAGCACCGGAATCCCGAGCCCGGTTATTTCCTGCCATTTTTCCACGTAGGCGTTCGGCACCACCTCGGGGACCGTCCACTCGTTCTCCCGGTCCAGTCGAGTGGAGTTGGTTACCACCAGATCGGGCTTCAACTCCTTGATGCGCCCCACAATTTCGTTATTGAAGGTCTCGCAACGCAGGTCCATCCCTTCCAGCCATCCCAGTGCACAACTCATCTGGACGATGGTGACGACCTTGAACCCGTAACGCTTGCCGAGCACGGAAAAGGCGGACTCCCACTGGGCCGCGTGAGACCCACCTACGATGGCCACGACCCGATCGGAATCCAGGTCACCGTACTCGCACAGTTCACCAGTCAGACAATGCATGATCGGCTCGGCTTTGTTGTCGTCCACCGCCGCAAACTGACTGAGGTCCACCCCACTGGCATCATGCTGGATGCCAATGCGCTGCCCGGTAAAGTAGCGGGGATCCGCCGCTGTGCTCTCTTCAAACTTGTCATACAGGGATACCGCGTACTGGCGAGCGCCAACGGCAGGCAGCATGGTCGGCACAAAAAACAGGAAACCCACTGCGTAGGATGGCCAAAGGCGCGTTTTGGGAAGCAGCCGCAGGGGCCGTTCCACCGCCTTGGTGGTGAGCCAGGACAGGCCCAGGGATGCGAGCACCACCACAAGCCCCTGCCACAGATTCAGCTCGATACTCTCGAAGTAATACTGGGCATAGACAAACAGCGGCCAGTGCCACAGGTACAGAGTGAAGGAAAAACCGCCAATGGCGACCAGCCAGCGTGCGGACAGCAGCCGCGAAGCCAGGGGCAGGTAGCGGGCATTCGCACCGGACACAATCAGCAGAATGGCGCCCGCAACCGGGAGCAACGCGATATAGCCCGGAAAGTTCACACCCCGGGGCACCATCACCCCCGTCGCGAACAGAATCATCAACCCGGCGACACCGCAGAGAGAAACCAACACGGGGCCGAGCCGCAGATGCGGCAACACGAGGGCCAGCAAACCGCCCGCAAGAAACTCCCAGAACCGGGCGCCTGTATCGAAGTAGGCCGGCGCCGGCATTCGACCGGTAGCAAGTAGCGACCAGGCGAAAGACAACAGCAGAACCGCGCCGAGCAGCCCGATCAGCGGGCGCAGGGAGCCTGCACGCCTGGCCAGCAAAAGCCCTGCACCCAGAAGAAGTGGCAACACAAAGTAGAACTGCATCTGCATGGACAGGGCCCAGTATTGCTGGAAAGGGCTGGCCGGATTCTCTCGCG
The DNA here is from genome assembly GCF_054401055.1 of Gilvimarinus sp. F26214L. Lineage (NCBI taxonomy): Bacteria > Pseudomonadati > Pseudomonadota > Gammaproteobacteria > Cellvibrionales > Cellvibrionaceae > Gilvimarinus > Gilvimarinus sp. F26214L. The sequence continues at coordinate 121,215 of NZ_JBTIYG010000004.1, forward strand.
CCAGATAATCCACCGAGAGTCGCAATAGCTGGAAGTTCTCAATATGCAGGGCGCTGAAGAACAGGTCGTTGAGACTGACGCGCCAAAAGGAAGGGGGCAGAAAAAAGTAACCTAGAATCAGCGTGGCAAATAGAACCAGGTAGGCTGAGGGTGACACCCGTTTGACGATGTTCCCCCAGAACAGAAAGGGCCGGAGTCTTCCCTCCCGGGCACATTGTCGCAATAAAAGGCCCGTCATCAAGAATCCGGAAACCACAAAGAACACATCGACACCGCCGGACACCTTGCCTACCCAGATATGGTAAATCAAAATCAGGATGGCACCGATGGCACGAATGCCCTGAATATCCTGCCGATAAATGGCCTCGGCATAGGGCGCAAACAATTTCTTCACTCTTTCCACTCCCGCCTGCAATACAAACGCCGCAGGTCCACATCCATGTGTCGCGGGGAGATGGTAGCAAAGCCTTTGTAAAACCCGGTGCCCCTTTTGAAATAACTGGCACTGCAAACGGCCCGAAGTGAGCCAATGGACTGAGAGCGCCATCAAACATTCAGTGATTCAATCGGGCACCGGTTATAAGCGCGCTTCGCGCCGGCGAGCTTCGGCCCGTTTCAGTACGACGCGCGACCGGCTTTTGTTTGCGGTGTTTGCTCCAGCGGTCCCGGGAGCCCTGCCGCCTTCAGCACCATTGCGATGACCAGCAGCAATGAGAGAAGCACCAGAACCGAGGACCCCGCGAGCAACGGCTCCACCGACTCGGGTGGCGCATGGTTACCGTACAGCAGATAAAGCCCGCCAATCATCCCCACGGCACCCAATTGGTGTCCTGCGAATTGCAGTCGCGGCAATAGACCAACTCCGGAAACCCACAAGCGGTAGATCACCCCATAGAGGATGGATAACACAGAACCGACCAGCAGCAAATGCGCGTGAGTCACCAACTGGCCGTGATCGTGGGTAGCGGCCATCACGATCCCCAGCCCCATACCAACGACCGCATAGGCCAGCCCGAACACTAGATAAATCCTATCCAAGGTCATGCGTCCTCCCGGAGGTTACTCCACAAAAATTGCATATCCATTCTGGTTTAGTATGATGAACTGGCGGTATTTTCCACGGGCGCCGGTCAAACGACCAGGGCAATAGCGAACCAGGACCAGGACTGATACGAACTCGAGGCAATGCAAATGCAAGGGGAAGAGTTGATATCGCGCCTTTCGACGAGCGCACTTGCGCAGATGGACCGGGAGCCGGTGATTCGCGAGGAGATCTGGCGTCCCGTCTGCTACCTGGATGTTCAGCCCACCGATCCGGCGGCAATGACCTTCGATTTCAATCTGCTGTCTTTTGAGGGCATGCACTTTCAGGAGAGCCGCATGAGTGGCGCTCTCCTGGAGCGCGACAAAGGGCTGGCCAGCCGCGCTCAGGACAAAGTGGCCATGGTGTCCTACTTCGACGGCCCGACCAGCATCCGCTGGCGTGGCCGGGAAGTTTGCGCACGGCCGGGCGACGTTCTGTTCCTGCACACCACCGAATTGGCGAAAGTTCAGGTCCCCGACTCCCGCTTTGCCTGTGTCGGCGTCGAGTACGAAACACTCAAGCCCCTGCTGTCCGGCGAGCCGGCGGGCATGACCGTCGTCGAGAACAGCAGCGTATTCCGGCTCCTGCTCTGTTATCTGCGGGGAATCATGGACGGCCCGGACAAGTTCAGCGCTCCCGACTTGCAGCAACTCGCGTTGCGGCACATACGCGAACTGATGGCCGCGGTCCTTGCCGAAGCGAGCCGGAGTGGCACCACCCACGAGCACCTGGATTCCGGGCTTCGCGCCGCGCGCATGCGTAGTATCAAGTCCATAATCCATTCGAAGCTGCCGGAGCGGGACCTGACCCTCACCGCTGTAGCCGCACAGGTGGGCGTCACCACCCGCTATGTGCAGCAGTTGTTCGAACGGGAGGGAACCAGTTTTTCCCGCTATGTGCTGGAGCAACGCCTGGCTGCCACGTACCGTGCTCTCGGCAGGACGGGCACCCCGCCACCGTCGGTGACACAAATCGCCCTTGATGCCGGTTTTGGCGACCTTTCCTATTTCAATCGCTGCTTCCGCCGACGTTACGGTTGTACACCTTCGGAGGTTCGGGCTTCCACCCAATGCCAGTGGCCCATACGCAAGGCCACCTGAATCGCATGCGACCGGGAATCAAACGTCGCCACTTCATTGTCGCTACCGGGTCTGTTCTTGGCGCACTGGCCCTGCGCGGCCATTCCGCGACAGGCGCACCGGCCCATTTCAGCCATGGTGTCGCCAGTGGCGATCCCCTCGCCGACCGGGTGATTCTCTGGACGCGCGTTGTGCCCGGGAGCGGTCGCGGGGAATTTATCGAAGTGCACTGGGAGGTGGCGGAAGATCCGCAGTTCCGCAAGACCGTCGTGAGGGGAGCCAGCGCCACCAGCCAGAGCTGGGACTACACACTCAAAGTGGACGCCACGGGTCTGTCGCCGGGACGCACCTACTACTACCGCTTCCAATGCCAGGGAATCTACAGCCCCGTGGGCCGCACCCGCACGCTACCGGCGGAGAACGTCGAGCGCATCCGCCTGGGGGTCGTGTCCTGTTCCAATTATCCCCAGGGCTATTTCCATGTTTACCGGGAACTGGCCCGGCGGCCCGACATCAACGCCGTGCTGCATCTGGGCGATTACATCTACGAATATGCCCAGGGCCAGTACGCCAACCGGCACATGCTGGAGCAAGGCCGGGGGGTGGAACCGGAGCATGAAATCGTCACGCTGGAGGACTACCGCTCCCGCTACGCTCTGTACCGGAGTGATCCGGATCTGCAGCTGGTTCATCGCGCCCACCCCTTCATTTGCGTGTGGGACGACCACGAGATCAGTAACAACACCTGGCGGCAGGGGGCACCGAATCACAACGAGGGTGAAGGCCCCTTCGAAGCGCGACGCCGGGCCGCAATCCGCGCGTTTTACGAATGGCTGCCCATCCGCGAGTACGGCTCGATCCAGGACGGAAAGATCTACCGCAGCTTTGATTTCGGGCGACTAGCCTCGTTGATCATGCTGGACACGCGCCTGGTCGGCCGCGACAGGCAACTGTCCGGCAGCATGGCAGACGACGAACTGAAAACCGCGCTTGCAGACCCGCAACGGAGCATGCTTGGCGTCGAACAGGAGCAGTGGCTGGCGGCGGAACTCGCGCGCTCCGCGGCCGCCGAACGGCCCTGGCAGATCATCGGCCAGCAGGTCATCATGGGTAAACTTTTACCGCCCATGTTCAAGGACGAGCAATTTGACGAGCGCTTCCGCGAGCAAGTCATCAGCGGCAGCTACGGCCGGCTGCGCGAGCGCGCGCGGCGCGGCTTCACCTACAACCTGGACGCCTGGAACGGCTACCCCGCCGCCCGGGAGCGGGTCTACAAGGCCTTCAGACAAAGCGCCAACAATGTGGTGGTACTGACGGGCGACACTCACAGCAGCTGGGCGCTCGACCTGCGGGATGAAAACGGCGCAGCGGTCGCGGTGGAATTCGCCACGCCCAGCGTCAGTTCACCGGGGTTCGAGTTCTTTCTGCCGGTTCCTGTGGAGCAACTGGAGGAAGTCACCCTCGCGTCCAATCCGGACCTGCGCTACTGTTTTTCCTACGGGCGCGGGTGGATCGAGCTGGACGTTACGCAAGACACAGCCATTAGCCAGTGGATGTACGTGACGACGGTCCACGAGACGGATTATCAGGTGGTCCGCGGTACAACCCGGCAAGCCAGAGCCGGACGTCACATCATCGATGTGTGACCGGCCTCCGGTTGCCTCCCAAGACTGACCGCTCAAAACCCGCTCTAAACCGTTGCATGCCAAAGCCACCCGCGACGCCGCCCGCCCACTTCCGCTATACTGCGCCGTTTCCTACGAGGGAGTGAATAACGGGAAAGCCCCACCCGGGCGCGACTTGACGCGCGGACGATCTCCGCCGGTTCGCACACCTGTTATTCGAACGCTCTCAAGACTCACGAGGTTTTTGTGACGGGACGTACAGTGCGCAGCGCACTGCTGCTTCTGGTCGTCGGCAACGCGCTGGCGATCGGCTCCGATGTGGTCGTAAAACTGATGGACCCGGAGCTGCCGCTCTTTCAGTTTATATTCCTGCGCACTCTGCTCAGCGTCATTCTGCTGCTGCCCCTCTGGCGCCAGGTGGATTTTTCGCACCTGCAACGCGGCGGCAAGTTGCACCTGCTGCGCGCGCACATCACCCTGGTGGGCATCATTTGCATGGTCACCGCCCTGCAGACATTGCCACTCGCGACGGCGAACGCCCTGTTCTATGCCGCGCCCCTACTGGTGGTATTGTTCTCGGTCATCCTTTTTCGCGAACGGCTCACGGCACTCAGCGTACTTGCGGTGGTGAGCGGCTTTGCGGGCATTCTGGTGATTCTGCGCCCGCTCGAGTTCAGCTGGACCGGCCTGAGCGCACTGGGCGCTGCCGTGGCACTGGCGTTCAATGCGGTGCTGGTGCGCAAGCTTCCCTCCGGGCAATCGCCCATCCACGTGCTGTTTGTCACCACCTCGCTCGGGCTTCCCGCAATCGGAATCCTGGCGTTGTTGGAGGGCGCAGCCTGGGAGTGGTCCCTGTGGACCTATGCCTTTGGCTCCGCAGCGCTCATTCTGGGTTACAGCCTGACTGTGCTGATGGCCTACCGGCACGTGGAAGCGAACCAGATCACCAGTGCCGAATACACGGGTTTGCTCTGGGCCGTGGGAATCGGCTGGATCTGGTTCGGGGAAGTGCCCGACCTGTGGTTCGTGGCCGGCGCGCTGATGATCGTGATTCCCCTCCTCCTGCTCGCCTGGCAGCACAGCAGGAAACTGCGACGAACCCTGGAGTCGATCGACTGACCGCGACTTACCGTGCTCTGTGCAACGCTCACCCATGTTGGGTTACGGCCTTCGGCCTAACCCAACCTACACTAAGCGCGACTTACCATGATTCGTGCAATGCTCACCCATGTTGGGTTACGGCCTTCGGCCTAACCCAACCTACACGAGACCAACCACCGGTCCCGTAGGTTGGGTTAGCGAAGCGTAACCCAACAAAGCCCACCCATGTCAGGTAACGGCCTTCGGCCTAACCCAACCTACACAAGGCCACCCCGATCCGTAGGTTGGGTTAGCGAAGCGTAACCAAACAAAGCTCACCCATGTCTTGTAACGGCCTTCGGCCTAATCCAACCTACACGAGACCAACCACCGATCCCGTAGGTTGGGTTAGCGAAGCGTAACCCAACAACGCAGAGTCGGCACCTAATCAAATGATTGAACGTGGATGATCACCGCGCCCGCGCAAGACCCAGAACCAACATCAACTGCGCGCCGTAGTACGTCGCCATCACTGCAACACCCGCCAGCGGCAGTGGCGAAACAAACTTGTTCACAGCAATGAGCGAGTCGGAGATCATGAAGGTGACGGCACCGGCGAACAGCAACGCCGAGTCCCCCCGATGGGCCGCGGCGCTGAGCGCCATGAGCACGATGGCCAGCAGATAAACCAGAACGGCCGGGGCCAACTCCCCCGCGGCAGGCAGCAGCTCAAGAGCCAGGAGAAGCGCCGCGAACAGGATGGGTAGACCACGGAGCACCGCGCGCTTGTTTCGGAAGCTGGCGTTGCGCAGGAAATTTCCCGCGTAAGTCAGTTGGGCCAGCAGGAAGGCACCGAGACCGAACACAAACTGATTCGGAAAGTCGAGCGCCAGAAACACATCGCCCAACGCGGACAGGGCAAGCGCCGCCAGCGTGAGGTTGCGGGTCGGTCCGCTCAAGCGACCCAGGGCTATGACGCCGACCAGGGCAATGGGCACAATCTTCAACGCGGCCATCCACGGACCGCGCAGTCCGGTGCTACTCAGCGCGATGTAAGCAACGGCTGATAGGAAAAAGGCCACAAGAAGCCAGACTTGGACAGGGGCGGACTGCCCGCGGGCGGGAATGCTCGTAGTGGTCATATCGGGGCCTCATTTTTTATTATGTTCGTAGCAGCGTATACAGGATAACGCACTTCCAACCAAGTTGGGTTACGGCCTGCGGCCTAACCCAACCTACACAAGATCAACCTGCGAAACCGTAGGTTGGGTTAGCGAAGCGTAACCCAACAATTGGGCATCGACGCTACAATCCGCAGTGTTGGGTTACGGCCTGCGGCCTAACCCAACCTACACAAGACCAAACCGCGAACCCGTAGGTTGGGTTAGCGAAGCGTAACCCAACAATTGGGCATCGACGCTACAGTCCGCGGTGTTGGGTTACGGCCTGCGGCCTAACCCAACCTACACAAGACCAACCTGCGAATCCGTAGGTTGGGTTAGCGAAGCGTAACCCAACAATTGGGCATTGGCGCTACAATCCGCAGTGTTGGGTTACGGCCTGCGGCCTAACCCAACCTACACAAGACCCAATCGCGAACCCGTAGGTTGGGTTAGCGAAGCGTAACCCAACGAGCTCGGCCAACCTACGCACCCTCAACCAGGGGCTCTTTGCGCCGATTCCGCAGCGCAAGCAGGAACCCCGCGATCACAATGCCCACCACCATCACCACGTTGGCGATAATCCCTGTGTAATACAGATCGAAAGGCACCTCGGCGTCGATCCAGCCTTGGCTCACGGCAATGGTCCAGCCGGTAAAGGCGACCGTCGCGCCGATGCCGATCCAGGGCGCCACGCCCCTCAGAGAAAGGTTCCGGAACCGCCCGCTCGCGAAGGCCATCCCATAAAGCCCCAGCAAACCCCCGCCGAACAGGGAGACCAGAATGGTGGCGTAGTCCTGAAGCGTTTGCGTCTCCGCGTTAAGAATGTACAGGGCACCGCCGATCATGAACAGACTGCTGCCGGTGGCCACGGCATAGGCGACGTGCAGGTAATGACGGTCACTGGCGCCCGGCCGCAGGAAACGGCGGTAGATGTCGTTGATGGAAACTGTGGAGATGGCGTTGATGCTGCTGTCCAGGGACGACATGGCCGCCGCCAGCGCCGCGGCGATCACAATCCCCGTGAGACCCACCGGCAACTCCCGCAGAATGAACCAGGGCAGAATCTGCTCCGCCTTGCGAGTGCCGTCCAGCATCTCCGTCACCTCCGGCGCGGGGAATTGCAGGTAGAACACATACAACGCCGTTCCAAGGAACATGTAGAACGCCCAGATGGGCAGACTGGCCAGCACACACACCCACACCGCCTTGCGCGCCTCGCCATCACTGCGCGCGGCGATATAACGCTGCACCACGTTCTGGTTGCTGGAATATTCCGTAAGCCAGTTGACCAGGCCCAGCACCAGCATCATGGTTCCGGTCTTGTTCAGCAGGGACATATCCCAACTAAGCGGAATCGTCTCCCCGTTCTGCCAGTCGGCAAAGGACAGTTTGCCCTGCTCCCGCGCCACATCCACAACCTGCCCCAGTCCGCCGGGCAGCGCCTCGACGATCACGGCCAGTGCAATGCCGCCCCCCAGAATCAACACAATGGTCTGCAACACATCCGTCCAGATCACCGCATCGATACCGCCGACAATGGTGTACAGGGCCACAAAGCCGCCGGCCACGAACACGCTCCAGGTGGCATCGAGCCCGGTCACTTCATGAATCAGCAGGGCCAGCAAATAAAGGATGGTGCTGATCCGCACCAACTGCGCCAGCACAAAGGCGGCGGCGCCATACACCCGCACCCCGGGACCGAAACGCAGCTCCAGGTACTCGTAGGCAGTCGTGAGCGAGTGGCGGCGAAAGATGGGAATAAATATCCACACCGCCAGAATGGCCGCCAGCGGCAGCATCAAGTTGGGCAAGTAACGCAGCCAGGCCGCCTTGAACCCATCCGCCGGGTAGGCCAGGAAGGTCACGCTGCTGATGGACGTGCCCACCAGGCTCAGGCCCACCACCCAGCCGGCGAACTGGCGGCCGCCGAGGAAGTACTCCTCTGTTGAATTATTGCGGCGGGAAAAATAAAAGCCGATGGCGAGAATGCCGCCGAGGTAAATCAGCAGCGTCAGGAGGTCGAGCCCTTGGAGTTGCATACTTCAGGATACCTTGGGAACCGGGGATCGCGGCGGTGCCGCCGAAGCTGGAAAGCCCCTGTTTTTATTAGCGTGGTGGCAAATATAGATCAGATCGAGGGTTTCTGCAGGGCCAGTGGCCTCAGGTGGCGACCCTGGACGGCCGACGGGCGAGCTCACTACACCGGCGAGCCCGCCACTCGGCGAATTACAACAGGCGGTCAGTCGAGCTCAGCGTTGTGATAGACGTTCTGCACATCATCCAGGTCATCCAGCATGGCGAGCATCTTCTCGAACAGTGCTGCATCGTCGCCGCTTAGGGGCGTTGTGGTCTGCGGCAGAAACTGAATGGCATCCGCTTCGTAGTCGATATCCCCGAAAGCGTCCGCGAGCGCCTGCTTGGCCTTGGCGTATTCGGTGGGTGGCGCAAACACGGTAATCTGACCGTTCTCGTTCTCGAGATCCGACACGTCCACGTCCCCGGTCATCAGTGCTTCGAGGACTGCATCCTCATCGTCGTGTTTGAAAGCCAGGATCAGACTGTGGTCGAACATGTGGGCCACGGTGCCGGGCGTCCCCAGCTTGCCCTTGCCCTTGTTGAAACAGGTGCGCACATCACCGAAGGTGCGGTTCGGGTTATCGGTCAGGCACTCCACGATCACCATGGCGCCACCGGGGCCAAAACCTTCGTATCGAGCCGGTGCGAAGTCCTCGCCGCCCACGCCCTTTGCCTTCTCCAGCGCCTTCTCGATGACGTGGCTGGGCACCTGGTCCTTGCGGGCCCGCTCGATCATGCCCCGCAGGCTGGTATTGCCATCGGGGTCGGCGCCGCCGTTCTTGGCGCAAACATAAAGCTCGCGGCCATACTTACTGTAGAGCTTGGTTTTGGCGTCCGCCGTTTTGGCCATGGACAGTTTGCGGTTCTGGTAGGCTCGACCCATATGGCCCTCGTAATGACTGGATAGTTTAGGCGCGAAACTGGCCGACAGGTGTGCGGACCCCGCCCTCACCCGCCCGGTTGTGGCGCAAGGGCGCGGATTTTACACCGCGCTCGTCGCTCGGAAAAGCCGAGGCTCCCCCGCAGGCCAGCGGCTAGGCCGCAGGTGCGAGCAGCTTGGGGTTGGGGCCGTACTGGTTTTCACCGGGCTCGCTGTCCATTGCGAAGAAGATGATCAGCACAATGGGGCCAATGACCGGGATAAAACCCAGCAAAAGCCACCAGCCGGTTCTGCCCGTATCGTGCAGGCGCCGGATGCCCACCCCGATGGCCGGCAGGAGCACCGCCAGGCCGTACAGGCTGCCAAGGAACTCCCAGATCCAGCTCAGAACCACGGAAATGATGATGTTGAACAGGACGAACCACCAGAATTCCGCCCGGTGGGAACGGCCTGTAAACACGGTGTACTTCTTCAGAACTTCCACGTACCACTCAAAGGGGGTCATTGCGCTCTCCTTTTTGTTGATTGGGATTTCCTGGAATCGTTGGGGCGCCCTCTTCTGAACCACCCGCGCGTCTCATGCAGACTGCAACACCACCCCGGCCGTTCCGGGATTCACAACTACATGTCGGTACAATGAGCGCCCTCCGGCGCCTGACCCGAACCCAACGCCACCGGTGCCGGAGCCGCGTAGGGGTTGATCGGCGTGGACAGGGACGCGTCCACCACGAGCAGCAGAACGAGGAGTAAAAGCGTCAGCAGGCCGATGGCGGGACGACCGGGCAGGTTGCGAAGGATGTTCATGTCAGCGCCTCCCCGCCCGTTGCCACCGGCGCTGCGGGAGCCGGTTTAAGGACGTAGGGGCGCATTTTCACGCCCAGGCAGGAGCCGGCAAAAGCCGCCGCAAACCAGAACCAGCCGTGCAGGCTTCCGGTGGCAATGCCACTGAAATACGCCCCCACGTTACAGCCGAACGCGATGCGCGCGCTGTAACCCAGCACCACACCGGCGATCGCCACCACAATCCAGCTCCCGTTGCTGAGCCGCGCGACCTGGGGATCCGGCGCGCGTCGCCAGCGCATCACGGCAAAGGCCCCCACGATCAAACCGATATTGGTGAGGGAGGTGACGTCGGTCAGCAAGCTTTGCTGTAAACGGGCCCCGTTGGAAGGAGCAGCCCAGAAACCGTTCGCGGCCACATCGATGCCGCCCGCCTGGGCCAGCTTCGCCCCCCACAAACCCAGCCCGTACACCACGCCCCAGGCCTGCCCGGCAATAACCAGGTTGAGGAGCGCGAGACCGGCAACCAGGCCCGCCGCCAGCCACAATCGTGCCGGGGGCCTGCGCTTGCCGGGAGAGGAAAAGCGCAGGACCACGGCGGCCACGCCCAGCAAACCGGCAAGGGTGAGCCACAGGCCCGCCCCGCCAAAAATACCCTGCAAGGTGTACACAGGCAGCGAGCCGAGCGAGGTCCACCAGTTCAGATGCAGTGAGCCCAGAAAGCTGCCAGCCACAAAGCCCACCAGAGCCAGCAGGCCGACCAGGTTGCCACTGCCCGCCGACAGCAGAACGCCGGACCCGCAACCCATGACCAATTGCATCGCCACCCCGAACACGAAGGCGCCGGCGACCATGGCAAGCCCCACCGGGGCGTGGGCGCCGCTCAACTCGCCGGAAAACCGGGCGAGCAGCGGAATGGCCACTGCCGCGCAGAGGCCGATGGCGATAAGCTGCGCCAGCAGTCCACGGCCGTCCCGCTCCGTAACCAGCAATCGCCAGGGCCCCGCAAAGCCAAAGCGCAAGCCCTCCATGACCAGACCCAGGCCAAGCCCCACGCTTAGCAAAAATGCAGAACGCGGGCCGGCTGCCGCAAATGTGCCGAAGACAAGGGCCAGGGCGAGCAGCAGCACGCCGGCCCGGGTGATCATGTTTTGGTCTGTTTTCACATCAGCTCCCCGTCAATTCCGTAAACCAGCGGGTAGTCATATCCCAATAGTGACGCAGCCGGTTCGGCTCGTTGTCCATGGGGCGGTCGGCCATGGTCCATTCGGTCATGCTTTCCGGGTAAAGACGGGTATTCTCAACACCGGCCAGTTCGCTCATCACAAACCAGTTGATTGCCGCAAGATGGCCCGTATTGCAGAAGGAAACGGTCAGTGAAGCATCCCCCTGCGCCCCGGCCTCCAGAACCCGATTGAGCTCCGCTGCCGGCATCAGGGAGTTGCCCCCGAACCAGGATGTGAAACTCAGGTTGGCCGCTCCGCGAATGGTTCCGGGGCGCGCTGATGATGCCCGGGTCCCCTCGAAGAAACTTGCCGGGCGCGCATCGATCAGCCGCGCAGTCCCCCCGTCTACAAGGCCTTCCAGATCCTCTGTGCCCACCTGCCAGTCGCCCTGCCAGGTGGGAACGAAGTCGCTGGGCGCCGGTTCGACCACCGCTGTGGTAACAGGCAGTTGCGCCCGCCTCCAGGCCTCAAACCCGCCATTGAGGATGGCAAGGTCCTTCACCCCAAGGGACTTTAGCGTCCAGTACACGCGCGCCGCTGCTCCCATATCCGCAGCGCTGGCGCCCCCGTGGACCACCACCACCGGCGTTTCGGCGCTGATGCCCAACTCCTGCACCAGCGCCGTAAGCGCGGCCATGTCCGGCAAGGCTCCCGGATTGTTGCCGGGCCCTCTGAAGCGCGAATAGGACACGCCTACGGCTGAGGGAATGTGCCCTGCCTCGTAGTCGCCGGTTACCCGGACCACGCGCACCTCAGGCGAGCGGTCCAGGATTTCGGCCAGGGCCGCTGGCTCCAGCAGCGGCGACCAGCCTGCCGGCACGGCCAATCCGGGAGCAGCCAGGCTTAGCAGGACGCAGGCGATCAGCCAACGAAAATTGAAATGTCTGTCCATAGTTCAACTACACCCTGTTCGGTGGGGTCGGATCACACAACGCCCTATGCCGCTTTCTCCTGGTCGGCGGCAATGCGCTGGGCGGATTCACGTTCGGCGATCTTCGCCGACAATGCCTTGGCTTCCGGGAAGTCGCCAAGCAGACTCATGCCCAGTACCCGCTTGCTGCAAATCGCGGCCAGACCGACGCTGTACATGAACATGATGTCCGCATACGTGAAACTGTCGCCGGCCAGGTAGGGGGCAAACTTCGCGTTGCGCTTCAGGCAGGCCACGCCCTTGGTCAGGTCCGCGCGGGCTTTTTCCTTCACCTCCTCGGTAACCGTGCCGCCGAAAAAGGCCTCCTTGTAACAGGTGCGGGCGGGCAGTTCGATATACAGCTCCACTTCCTTGGTGAGTTCGCGTACCTTGGCGCGCTCGAAGGGATCCTTGGGCAACAAGGCCGGGCCCGCGCCCAACTCTTCGAGGTAATCAAAGATCACGTCGGTTTCGGTCAGGAAACCCTGCTCCGTCTCCAGGGCCGGAACCTTGCCCATGGGGCTCTTGGACAGGTAGCTTTCATCCTGACTGGGGCGCGTGTTTACCTCCTCGAACTCGATGCCCTTTTCCAGCAGTGCCATTTTGACCATGTTGTAGTAATTGCTGATGGGAAAACCGTAGAGTTTGAGCATAAAGACTCCTTATGGGGTGTAATAGGCGGGACGAATGCGCCCCCTGTTCGAATCCTGGTGGCTGAGGATACCCGAGTTCAGCCCAATCTACGATAATACAAGACCATCAAAGCGCGGCCAGAATGTGAACAGACAGCCCATGCAGCCCTTGGAAGTAATCTACCGGGACCAACACCTGGTCGCCATCAACAAACCCAGCGGCCTGCTAGTGCACCGCAGTAAAATCGATCGCCACGAAACCACTTTTGCCTTGCAACTGGTGCGGGATCAAATTCAGCAACACGTCTTCCCCGTACACCGCCTGGACAAACCCACCTCCGGGGTTCTGCTGTTCGCCTTGTCCGCAGAGGTGGCACGCGCCCTCTCCGAACAGTTTGCCCAGCAGGCGGTCAGCAAGCGTTATCTGGCCGTGGTCCGCGGCTATGCGCCGGAAGGCGGCACCATTGATCATCCGCTTACCGAAGAACAGGACAAGATGACGGACCGGCGCGCCCGGCAAAACAAGGCCCCGCAAGCGGCCATCACCACCTTCAAGCGGCTCGCCACAATCGAGTTGCCGGTCTGCGTGGATCGCTACCCGCAAACCCGTTATTCACTGGTGGAAGCCCTGCCCCTGACGGGCCGCAAGCACCAGATCCGCCGCCACCTGAAACACATCGCCCACCCCATCATCGGCGACGCCAAGCACGGCAAGGGTGTTCACAATCGCTTTTTCCAAACGGAGTTCGGCTGTCATCGTCTGCTACTGGCGTGTGTGGAGATGGGCTTCGCTCATCCGATCACCCAACAGAGAATTCTGCTCCACGCGGGACTGGACGGCGACTTTCTAAGCGTTATGCAGCGGTTCGGCTGGGACGATCCATTGAAGGACTGACCCGATATGCTCTTCATCGCCCCTGCAGATCAGACCCTGCGAATTACAGCTCCACCTGAATCTTGCTGACCACGCGCAGCGCCTTTTCAATGGCCTTCCGGACGTTCTCATCGCGGGCAAGGCCAACACCCAGGCGCCGCTCGCCCCGGACCTCCGGTTTGCCGAACAGGCGCAGGTCTGTGTCCGGCTCCGCCAGGGCCTCGTGCAGGTTGCCGTAGCGCATATCGGCGGAGTCTCCGGCCACCAGCAGCACCGCCGATGCTGAAGGCCCCAACTGTCGGATCACCGGAATCGGCAACCCGAGAATGGCCCGGGCGTGCAGGGCGAATTCCGACAGGTTCTGGGAAATGAGCGTTACCAGCCCGGTGTCGTGGGGGCGAGGCGACACTTCGCTGAAGTAGACCGCGTCGCCCTTCACAAACAGCTCCACGCCGAAGATTCCGTAGCCCCCCAGGGCCTGGGTCAGCTCGGCGGCGATGCGTTGGGCTTCCTCGAGGGCGACGTCGCTCATGGGCTGGGGCTGCCAGGATTCGCGATAATCCCCCCTCTCCTGCCGGTGGCCGATGGGAGCGCAGAAACTGGTGCCGTCCCGGTGGCGGACTGTGAGCAGGGTGATTTCGTAATCGAAATCCACAAAGCCCTCCACAATAACCGTGCCGCCGCCGGTGCGACCGCCGGACTGGGCGTACTCCCAGGCCGGCTCGATATCCTCCGCGACCTTGACCGTGCTCTGGCCCTTGCCGGACGATGACATGATGGGTTTAACCACGCAGGGCAGCCCCACCGCTTCCACCGCTGCCAGGTATTCAGTTTTGGATTCCGCAAAGCGATAGGGCGAGGTGGACAGCCCCAGTTCCTCAGCGGCCAGCCGGCGAATTCCTTCGCGATTCATGGTGAGCTGGGCCGCACGGGCGCTGGGGATCACCTGCCAGCCCTCAGTCTCGAGCTGCACCAGTTCATCCGTGGCGATGGCCTCGATCTCGGGCACGATCAACTGCGGCTTCTCCAGTTCCACCACCCGGCGCACCGCTGCGCCATCGAGCATGTTGATCACGTGACTGCGATGGGCCACCTGCATCGCGGGCGCATTGGCGTAGCGATCCACCGCAATCACCTCACAGCCCAGCCGCATCAGCTCGATGGAGACCTCCTTGCCGAGTTCCCCGCTGCCCAGGAGCATGATGCGAGTGGCGTGGGGCGCGTTGGGGGTTCCGAGGGTGGTCATGGCTGCTGCCTCCAGGATAAATCTCTGTTCAAGCCGGCGATGTTCGCCGCCGGCTCCGGGTCGGGCCGCATTCTAGCAGGCGGGAGCTCCAATCGACGGCAATTCCCCCGCCGACCCTTTCCTCACCAACGCCGCCAGCTAACGGTGAATCTGTGACACCGTTGGTCAAGCCCTGGACTCAAACCTCAACCTCAGCCTTTTTTCTGATGTCCGGCGATGGAGCTGTCGCCCATAATTGGGCACCGCCAGAGTCCTCACACTCGACCAGGTCCTCACACTCAAACAGGCGGAAGGGAAAATTGGGTTACCGAGGTTCATCATCCTTTCGGGCCGCATCCAACGGGAGCGCTCAATGAGATTGCGTCCGCTAATTACCCTGGGCTTGGCCGCAACCATCACAAGCGCATGTTATCAAGGAGGCGCGATGGCAATCTTCAAAGGCGAAAAGGTCGAAGCTGTGCTGTTCTCGCCGCTGGAGGGCACGCTCCTTTATCGTGGAGAGCCGGCTGCAGGAGCCACATTGAAGCGGTGGGTAGCCTGGAAGGACGAAAGGGGTGAGGTCGACACTTTCATCGCCGACGATAACGGTCGCTTCGAGTTACCCGAAAAGACCGCGAGATACCGCGACGACCCCCTCGCCCAGATCTCCATCGGGCAATCCGTCACCGTCGAGTACGGTGGCGAAAGCTTTAAAATCTGGGACGCGGGAAAGTCAACGACGGACCTGTATGGCGAGCTCGGCGGGCGTCCCATCGGCCTCAAGTGCGAGATCACACGACGGGAAGTTGACCACCACGTCGACATCGGCCTGGTCAGTACAATCTGTCAATGGGATCGACTGGAAACATGGGACTCTTGAGTGCCTTTCAGCCAGGTCTCGCCACTGGATTGCCGCGCAAACTTCGTTCGTCCGCGCCTCGGTTCAAAGGAAACAGCCCAACGGGAAACGCGAACAGGTAGATCAATCCGTGCGAATATCAATTCTTGCTAAATTAACGCTAACAGCACTTTTAACCAGCGCATGTCATCAAGGAGACGCCATGGGGATTTTCAAAGGGGCTGACGCGGAAGCTGTGCTGTTTTCGCCTCTGGAAGGCAAGCTTACTTTCGAAGGTAAGCCTGCAGCCGGCGCGACGCTCAAGGTGTGGATCAAGTGGGACGATCCCGAAGGGAGTACCGAAACCTTCACTGCGGACGAGGCTGGTTTTTTCAGCCTGCCCCGTAAAACAGGACATTACAAAGACAACCCTCTGGTGGAACTGGTCATTACCCAGGAGATCACCGCGAGCTATCAGGGCCAGGACTTTCTGATCTGGACAGCAAGTAAATCCAATACACACGAATACGGCGAACTGGGCGGGAAACCCGTGGGGCTCACCTGCGAGCTGACGGGAGACATGCGTGGAATCCGGACCGACGAAGTATTGATGGGAACCGTATGCACCTGGGACTCGCTGGACAGCACGGGGGTGAACAATGAGTGATCTGAACCCAGGGCATGCGGCTGAACTGGCCGGCGACGTTTATCGCGTTCAAACGGAGAACCAGGTCGGGCTCTTCATGATGCATCCGGTATTCAACCGCAAATCCTCATCCAAACCCGGCAAGACCGTACACCTCAAAGCCGAAGTCGGCGGTCGCGTGCTGCTCAATCATAAGGATGGCTTCGGCATTTGTGCCGAAGGCGGCGACGGCCACAAGGGAGAGGTGTTTCTGATCTTCCGCGGCACCACCATGGCCAACAAAAAGGCCGATGTGCTGACCGACGCCCGGATCGGCATCAAGCGCAACGCCGCGGGGCTGCCCGTGCACTGTGGCTTCGACCATTGCTTCAGCAGCATGGTGCCGGAGATCCGCAAGTTTCTCCTTGGCTGCAAGGGAGCGCGCCTGGTTCACTGCATCGGCCACAGCCTTGGTGGCGCCGTGGCCTCCCTGGCGGCGGACTGGGTTGCCCGCAACACGCCCTTTGCCACCCGGCTCTACACATTCGGGGCACCCCGGGTGGGCACCGACTGGTTTGCCAGCAGCACGACCCGAGCGATCGGTGCAGGCAACATGCACCGGGTTTACCACCGCACGGACCCTGTCTCCATGGTGCCCCTGTACCCGTTTATGCAGGCGCCCTACCAGACCACGGGCCACTACCTGTTCTCGGACGAGCCCCTCACATCGGGCGCCGCCCACAAGATGGCCAAGTACATCAAATCCGTGCGGGGGAATTCGTGGGACCAATTGAGCCAGTCGCCGGAGGAGCCCTATACCCTGGAGACCGCCATTGAATCCTGGCTCAAATCCAAATCGCCGGTGGACAGTTCCAGCGCCGCATTCTGGCGGTGGGTGGACTCAGCCCTGATTTACGTCATCAAGAAGGTGGCCATGGCCGCAATCGTCAGTTTGCAGGGCGCATTCATTGCCGGCTTTACTGTGGCTGACCGCATCGCCTACATCCTGGCCAAGGGCATCAGTCTGGCCGAAAATATCAGCATCTGGGTGGTGCGCCTGATGCACAAACTCATGGAAGTGCTGGGAATGAAGCCGCCCAAGGACAAGAACGGCCTGAGCCGCTCCCTCATTCGCCACGTGCTGCAGCGAACCGCTGAAGAGAGCAACCGCAACGCACGCAACGCGATCAATAAAGTGGATTAACCGGCGCACTATCGCGAAAACAAATGGGTACCATCCTGCTGATTCTGAAAATACTGGCCAGCCTGTTCCTTGTAGCACTCTTTGTGGCGGGCGTATTCAAGGCCAACCCACGCAGCCACGACCCGGAGTATCCGCCACTGGCGGAGTACGGGGCGGGCTTCATTTCCTGTGCGCTGGCCTGCGTGGGGCTCTACTACCTCTGGACCTGAACGTTCTTCGACCGGGTCAGACGGGCTGGCTTTTGAGCGCCCGCAGGTCCCGGGGCGCAACACCGAGGTCACGCCAGTTGTCCGGGTGGCAGGTAAACAGCAGGATCTGATGGCGCTGTGCTGCGTCGAAGAGAATGCGCTTCATCTGGTCCAGGCGCCCGCTGTCACTGTGAACCAGGCTGTCGTCCAGGATGATCAGGGTCGGTCGCCCCGCTTCTTTCAGCAGGTCCGCATAGGCGAGCCGGCTCACCAAGGCCAATTGCTCCCGGGCACCAAAGCTGAGTTCTTCCAGGTGGCCCAGTTCACCGTCCCGCTCGAAACTCCCCGGTTGCAGGCTTTCATCCACATCCAGGCGCGCCTTGGGAAACAGCAACGCGAGGTATCGATCCAGATGGTTCTGCAGGGGCGCCTGCAAGCGACGCGTGAGGGCCTGGCGCTTTTCCCGAAGCAGATTGAGCAGCAGGTCCAGGGCCCGGGCGCGGCGATCCAGCTCCTCAAAACGGCGGCACACGTGTTCCAGTTCGGCCGCCAGTTCGTTGTGCTTCTCCTCCAGGCCTTCAGCCCCCTGAACTTCCAGCCGGCTCTGCAAGCCTTGCAGTTCAACAGCGCGGGCCTGGTGCTCCGTTTCCGCCTGGCGGGCACTGGCGCTGAGCCGTTCCATGTCCTGCTGGAGAAAGTCGGGCTGGGCCTCGTCGATCTTCGCCTGGCGCTGCCGAAGGGATGATTCCAGCTGTGCTTGCTGCTCGCGCGTGAGCCTGATTTGCTGCTCCAGCTTTTCGGTCGCGGCTTCCCGCTCGGGCGTGTTCATTTCGTCCCGCAGAGCCTGCCATTCCCGGCTCGCGTTTTCTTCCCGCTGGCGGGCCATCGCCAATTGCGTCTGATGCTCTTGCAAGGCCCCTTCCGCGTTATCCAGGGCCAGTTCCGCGGTCTGCCGCGCAGCTTCGGCCTCCCTGAGCGGAGTGGCCGGCCCCTCCGGCTTCGGCAGCGCGTCCAGTTCACTGTGGCAGTCGTCCAGTTGCTGGCGAAGCTCGCCTTCCTCGCTGCGCAGTGCATCCAAGCCTTTCGGGGCTGCGGATTCCAGCAGCGCCTCCAGGCGGCGAACGCTCTCCAGGCTTTTGGCGTGAACCTGGGCACGCTGCTCCGCCTGCTCAAGGGATGTTGCGTTCAGGCGATTCAGTTGCTGGGCCTGCTCCTGCTCCAGGCGTTCCAACTGCCGGCGCAGCTTGCCCACGTCTTCGCCGCCCGGGGCAATCTGCAGCTTACCGATTCCGGGCACAAGAAGTTCGCTTTCTTCGAGGAGCTGGTGCTCGCCCGCCCCTTGAAGGGTTTCGCCGTTCAGGGTCAGGCTCTTCCCATCGTCCAGCTCATAACGCAGGCGCGTGGCCACAACCTGCAGGCGAATGGATGTTTCCTCCAACTCACGGCAGGTCTTCCGAAGGGCCTTCAGCGTATTCTCATCCATCGGGTTGCTGCGGGCCTGTGCGCGGGCCGCATCCAGTTCCCCCTGAAACTCCCGTACTTTCGCGATGCTTGCGGCAAGTTCCTCCAGGCGGGTTTTCAGGCGCCTGACATCCTGCTCCAGCTTTGTACGCTCGCTCTGGGCGCGGGCTTGTCGCACGTTCTGCTCTGCATCGCTGTAGGCGCTCTGGGCCCGCTCACGGCTCTGCTCCAGAATGGGAGACTGTTCTCCAAGCTCCTCATGGGCGCGGCGCGCGTTTGCCAGATCCCGCTCCCTCTGCTGAAGCCGCCCGGCCTGGTCCGCCAATTCATGACGGCGCTGCTCCAGCAGGGCGAGGGTTTGCCTGCTGCCTTCCAGCGCCTGCTGTTCCCGTTGCTGCTCCTGCTGGCGCTGCTGAACCTGCCGGAAGCGCTCTTCCGCCTCACTGTGCTGCTTCCACAAGGCATGCCAGGGCTTGCTGTCTTCGTCCTGCTGATGCTGGCGGCGCAGCTCCCCCAGCCGGTCCACTTCCGTGCGATAGGTGGCAATTCGATCCTGCAATGCGCTTAGCTGCTCCTCCAGTTCCAGGCGCTGCTTGCCCACCTGATCGTACTCGCCCCGAGGCCGGCCCGTGCCCGTCAACAACTCGTCGCGCTGGGCGCTCACCGCCTGGATAATGCCGTCGCCGCCGGTGCTGGCCACTTCCCCCAGCAAACTGTTAAGCGCGGATTTGAGGTGGTCGCCCGCAAATTCCACGGATTGCTGCAAGTCCTGGCCACTGCCCTGCTCCACCCACAACAGGCCGGGAATCCCCCAGTGCTTGTCCTGGCTGGCCCCGCGCTGGGGCTGTTCGTAACCCAGTAGCTCCGTAAGCTTCGCCTCGGCCTCGTCGCCACTGTGGCGCTCACTGCCAATCTGCAGGTCGCAGCGTTTGCGTTGTAGGAAGCTTTTGGTGAGCCGCCACTCCTTGCCCGCCGCCTCGAACTGCAATTCCACCGTGGGTGCCGCCGCGGAATCGCGCCAGGGACGCAGATCGTCTACCGTCCCCGACCGGTGCCGCTCGAAAAATGCCGCACGAATCGCTCGCACCAAGGTACTTTTGCCTGATTCGTTCGGCCCGTGAATCAGGTTAATTCCCGGCGTGAGGTCCGAAAGCTCAAAGGGCTCGCGGAACTGTCGCAGTTGCTGAACAGTCAGTCGTTTCAGGTACACAATCAGCCCTCCGCCGCCGTGGTGGTCTCGGCCGAACGCTGCGCCCCCAGGGATTCTTCCCGGGAGCCGTCCTCCGTTCGCTGCTCCCGCAGCAGGCTTGCGAGAATGGCCAGAGCATCCCGCGCGGCCACGGATTCCGGTTCCCCGGGCCAGTCACGCAGCTCCTGAATGACCTCCCCCAGGTAGCCGTCCGCCCGGAGCGCGGCAATGTCCGCCTCCGTGGGCTGCAGGCGCAGGCCGCTGCGGTCGCAACGTAGGCTCCGGTGGCGGGCCTCCGCCTCCGCGAGCGCCTGTAGCAGCCGCTGTTCACCCGCCAGGGTAACCTCGCCTACAAGGCGAATATCCAGCACAGAATTTGGCGTAATCCCGGCCAGGGCTTCCACAAACGCATCCAGATCGCTCTCCACCGTCAGGGATTCATGCAAAAGCTGCCATTCGTGCTGGCCGGTGCGATGGGGCGTGACCACCGGTTCGGCGCCGGGCTGCTCGAAATCCACCACCAGCGCATAGCCCGCGTCGTTGTTGCGAAACCGCTCCGGTTCCGGCGTGCCGCTGTACCAGGTCCGGCCATCGATTTTCTTCACCCCATGCCAATCGCCCAGGGCCAGATAATCCAGCCGCCCGCGCTCCGCGCGGTCCTGCGCAATGGGGTTGGCCGAATCAATCTCCTCCGCCAGAATCCCCTGCACACAACCGTGAGCCAGCCCAATGCGCAACAGGCCGGGCGACGTTTCCCACTGATCGAAGGCAGCAGTCAGGTCATCATAGGTGTGCCGCTGGGTCAGCGGCGCCGCAAGCACCGCCACCCCCTGCTCCGGCAGCTCCAGCACGCCCGGCTCCAGAGCCAGATGCACATTGTCGGGCACCGCCTTGAGCCGGCGGGCCCGCGTCCAGACGCTCTCCGCCAGGGCCGCATCATGGTTGCCCGGCAACAGCACCCAGGGGCCGGAGAACGCCTCCAGGGCATTGAAAGTACGGCGGATCGTGCGATCGGACACGGTTTGCGCATCAAACACATCCCCCGCCACCACAACAAGATCGCAGCCCTGATCCCGGGCAAGCTCCGCCAGGCGCTCAACGGCCGTAAAACGAGCTTCCGCCAGGGCCGCGGCGTCTTCCACGTCCAAACGGTTATAGGCGCGGCCAATTTGCCAGTCGGCGGTGTGGAGGATTTTGGGCATGGGTCGATTCCGTTGGTAATTCTCGGGTTAGAGTGGGGATTGTAGTCAGAAAATGCCAACTCGGGGGGCGGATTCGTGTCGAGGCACAACTATAGGGATCATCGGGATCGGTTGCAGCCGCTTCGCAGGGAGCGGCTTGAAACCGATGTGCAATGTGCGCGATTACTCGTGGCGGATAAGGGAGGTGGGGAATGCTGCAAGACGTGCTTGTTGTGTATCAGGGGCATCCTAATGATCGGATAGACGCTTATCTCGAATCGAATCAGCACTGTGGTTCCCACTTGGGTGCTCGTCACATTTCGTCGGCCATTTTAGCGGCGGGAAGGTATCCGTCAGCCTCATATTCGGGCATTCGGACTTGACCTTGTTATAGCTGACCTGCGCTTCAGGGCTCAGCTCCAAGGTGATGGTGTTGAATATTGCATCCTGGAGCTCCTGCACCGGACTTGGGTCAAAGGTCGGCTTTCCGTCTCGTATGAACCAACGAAACTCAGGGCAGAACGTCACCTCCACAAAATGCTGGTCACTGATGGGAAACACGAACAAATATTCAGGCGAAGAGAGTGTTTTTCCGTCCGATGCCAAATGAGAAATCGAGAAACTCGCACTGGGCACTGGCAGCTTGTCATAGACCTGCCAGTCCAGCGGCCCCCGAAAACGAGCGATGTGCCCCTTCCTTCCATCCCAATGCTCATGACCATAAGCATCATTCAAGTAATTAAGTAGGACCACCTCGAAGGCACGGGGATTGAAAAAGGAGATGTCCGAGAAAGCGTGCCCTTTCTGGCGGCCCGCGACGACAACCGACATGAATAACTCGGCTTTTGCGCCCGTCATCCAAGGACCCCAAAAGGCCCATCGCCGCTTGAACGGCACTCGGAAACCCCAAAAATCATTGGCCATCGCTCCGTTGCTGTATGTTTTGTAGAGACGACCGCCCTCGAGCGCGTCTTGGCCTGGCAGCAAACGTTCTTGCTTCGTACTGCGGAAGTGGGGAGCATGACGGGGAGCCTTGAACCGCAGCATACTACCGCCAATGGGGATTGAAACCGTACGGGCGCGTCTGAAACTTGGGCCCCTCGGGGTACAAAACTGGGTGCGCTGTCGCCATTCCAAGGGAAGGTACTTGATCAAATTTAACATGTTCATCAAACCTTTAGTCGGTGGCGAAGATCTTTCGCAAGGCTCTGTCCCAGTGCGTAAACCGCTCCACCGCCACTCACCACTGCCGCAATATTGGCCAGCATCGGTATGGGAGCCCCCAGCGCAGCTGCCCCGGACGCGACAAGCCCGACTGGAGCACCCACCTTAACCAACCCATTGATCCAGGAATGCGCGAAATACCCCTTGTCAAAAGGATCATCCCTATTGCGTAGTCGAACACCCGAAACCAATATTTGGCTCACCGCCCCTCGCGCGCTCCAGCCGGTGTCTGCAAACGATTCGTTCATGGTGAGTTCGAGCCGGTGGGCCAAGCGTAATGCCTCACCAGGGGAGCTCTTGCATAGATTCAGAAAAACCGAATGGCCGTGCAGAGTTACACCTCTATCCACCAGGATCTGCATTGCTTGCGTCAGCACCGCTGATCCTCCCTTATCCGCGACCCAGATAACATTTTTTAGCTGTTTAGCATCAATCATTGTTTCAGCCAACTGAACAGCTGAGCCTCGGCAGTTATCATTCACGAGCGCGCTATAGCGAACCAGGCTACCTAAACGGTTGTTCCCGGCTGTATGGTGAAGATCGCACCCCTCGTTACGAACGCTCGTCGTCGGAACACCAGAAGCCTTCATTACGGAAGGAACGGTCTTTCGAGCCGCCTCGTACGCAGTCGCATAGCCGGAATCGGCAATTGCTACCGTCCGGCCACTCGTGTTCAAAACTTTGCCGTCCTCCACATGCTTCGCCGACCAATCGTCGCCGCGGCTTTTGCGTACTCGATAGAGCCCGGTACGGTCCTCCGATGTCGCTTTGAAGTAATCACCGTCCAACACTAAGTCGACAACGCAGTAGTCGTCATTTGGCCACCGCACCAAGGTGGCTTTCAGGCCAGGCAGAAAAACCGAAAACAGCGGGTACCCGTTCGGGTCCCGCCCACCAGGTCGAACATAAACATTCTTTTTGTCCAGTAATCCGCTGCTGAGAGCGGTAAGCTCACGAACTGCGATAGTTGGCCAGTAGTTGCCTCGGGCGGCTGCGCGATATAACCGATCGAGGGTGGGTTGGTAGGGTGTAGTGCAACGGATTCTTTTGCCGCTGGCTTTCCCCGCGACGAGGGGGAGATTGGAGGCTTGCATGGAGGGTCCTTTTTCCTTGTTATACAAATCCTGGTGTCAGATTGACGCCCGAAATCATAGTATCGGCCGTGAACCCAATCAAGCTTGGTTCCGCCGAACGCCTGGAAAAAGGAACCTTCATTCCCTCGATTTACGAATAAAGTATGAATACCTGCTCACAAAACTCCACGAGCAAAGGCGTCGGACTTGGTTCATTTGCAGAACCAGTTTCAGCTTCTCGCCGATCTCATCGGTTCGGACTCGCAGCTTTGAGGGCCCATTACTCAATGCGCCAGAGCATACCGCCCTTCCCCGCGATTCTGGACATGGCCTCTTTTCACCAACTCCCGCAGGCCCTGTTCCAGTGCGCTCTGATCAGCCTTCGTCAGTTCCATAATTTTCGCCAAGCTCAACTCGCCCCGCTTGCTCAAGTGAAGAAGGATATCCATGGAAAGCTCGGAAAACTCCTCGCTGTCGGTTCCCTCGATCGGTTCCATCGCGGGGGCGAGGTTGGCCTGCTGCAACTTCAGATGGTTCAGGAAGAAGGTGAACCAGGGCTGCCAGTTGTCCGAATCATCTTCGAGGACAGACCGAGTGTTGCGGAGGGCTTTGTAGAAGTAGTCCTTGTTCTTTTCAATCACCGCCTCAAGGGAGGTATACGGCAGGTAGTCGTAGCCGGACCGCAGTAGTAGCAGGTTCGTGAGAAGCCGGGACAGGCGGCCGTTCCCTTCTTCAAATGGTTCAACAGCCATCAAAGCGACGTTGAAGATGGCAATGAGCAGCAGCGGATGCATGGTGGCCTGGTCCAGTGCCGCGGCGGTCCACTGAAGAAGATCTTCCAGACCTTTCAATTTTACGTGTTTCTGCGGGTCGCCTATTCCGGTTTCGGAATTTCGAACCAGAAGCCGGTGAAGCTTCTGAACATTTTCGGTGGTGAGGTGAAGCTCGCGATGATCCTTCAGTACCCGATCCAGGGCTTCGGCGTAGCCAACCACCAGCCTTTGATCGTGGTCTAGTGCAGCCCTCTCGCCCGGCAACTCTCGATCCGACAGGAGGGTTGCCACTTGCGAATTCGTCAGCGTGGCCCCAGCAATCCGACTGGAAGCACCGACGCTTTCCAAAAAAGCGGTGTGGCGCAGCCGTTCGAGGTGGTCGGGAGGAAGGAGCTTGGCCGCCTTCCATTCCTTGTTGAAGTGGTCGATCCCGGCCACCAGTTTGACAATGTCCTGGCCGATGGTGACTTTCGGTTGTTTCATTAGACGTGCTTCATCGTCCCGTTAGTGCCTTGACTTCGGCTAGCATGATGCGCGCGGTAGCGATTAACTCTGCTAGCAACTGCTCTTCTATCTCCAGGTGCCCCTCGTACTCGGCGATGTTTCTTCGTTTGTGACACTGGTCTAACACCCGCCAGCGGGCCGATTCCCAGCCGAGTGTATGCTGCAATGATTGGAAAACGATATAGCGGTTTTCAGCGCGGTATCCATAGCTGCGTAATGCTGCCAAACCCAGGGAATGGGCAGCCGCATAAGCAAGCGAAAACTGGCTGTCGGTGGAAAGGTTTGGAATCGCAGCGTCTTTGAGCTTCGTTTCCGCAGCACGTATCATCCCTTCGATTTCGCGCTGGTCCGGCGGCTCCGGCCTAAGCTGTTTGGCCTTGACCAAGTTATTTAATCCCTCCATGGTCTTCCCCTTTTATCCATAGTTTTCCTTGCCCCATTACCCGAGTAACGAAATGCTGCTGCTCGGCTATGCGTTTCGAAAATTCAGCCGGCGTGTAAACCGTCGGATTGATAGTACGTCCGAGTCGCTCTTCCGCCGGCAACAAGGCATTGATCAGGTCGCTGTAACTCACATCATCGCCCACTATCATCAAATCAACATCACTGCCCGCGTGCTCCTGGCCCTTGGCAACGGAGCCATAAACAAAAGCAATGTCGAAGGAGTCGAGAATTGGATCCAAAGCTTGCTTCAGCACGTCCACTACGCCAAACGTTTTGAGGACTATACCCCTCAGCTCACTGAAGATGGGGCACTCCGCATTGGCCTGGTAATGGGTCTGGTTGCCGCGTCGTTCCGAAGTCAGCAGCCCAGCCTGCCTCAAACGCTCAAGCTCCCGCTTGACAGTTCCCTTGCCCATTCCGGCGAGGCGGACAATTTCGTTCAGATAAAAAGTTTGCTCAGGGCGACTAAACAATAATCCCAGCACTTGCTGCTGGGTGCGAGTAAATAACGCGTCGCCTATGGCGGAGTTGAGCGCCATACAAGATCACCTAAAAAGTCCCATTTTGGGAACTATAGGTCCCTTTTTGGGACTTTTCAAGTTCCGCAACAAGAAACCGACGCAGGGCCCCGTGTGCTGCAGCCGAGGCTCAATCCTCTTCCGAATCCTCGGACTCATCCTCCGCCGGGATCAAGCCCTTATCCTGCATCCGCCCGATTTTCAGGGCGTTTTCCATTGCGTAGTTGCCCTCGTGGCAGGCGTATTCATAAAGGCCCGCTGACGGACTGAACTCATACTCGCCGCCCCAGGGCTCGTCCCACACCAGCGGGTCCTCCACCTCGAATGCGTAGTGCAGCCTATCCGGCGCAACACGTGTAAAGCGCTCAGTGACCTTCAACTGATCAGAGGCGTGGTGGAAGTACTGCTTCGGGCTGTAGTTGATGGTCTCCACCACCAGCGTGTCTCCCTCGTACCAGCCAATGGAGTCGCCCATCCAGGGCCGTGTTACTGCCGAGGCGGGGTTGTGTTCGGCATTCAGGCGGACGATCCGTGCATCATGGATGGTTTCCGCAAGAATCATCACGTGATCAGGGGATTGCACAATCTGATAGTTCGCGTTGTAAGCGCCCTGATGCAGCACCGCGCCGGCTTGGGACGGCCAGAAAATACAGCGCTCTACCGATGAGCGTGTTTCATAGGATGTGAGGTCTCCCACATCGATCGTGAAGAAGATAGTGTGCCAGCCATCTGTTTTCTTCGGCGGTGCGTCCGCTTTGCGTGGCGGAATACGACCATTCTCAGGGTAGGTAATCAAGGAGGTGCGCGGTTCGCCCCCGACTCGCATCACGCTGTTTACATTGCCAGCCCAAAAGCGGTTGTAGCCACCGGTTCGACCATCCGTGGGCGTGCCCTCGTCCGGGTCGGTAGGCGCATTCGCCGCGTGGTACGACGCATCGGCCCGGCCTTCCATCTGCGCGGCTTCCTCGTCGGTCAAAACCAATCGATCGCCATAGCGTTCAGGGCGCTGGAAACGGGTCAGCGTCTCATTGGTCCACAAGCCGGAAATGTCAGGCTGGCCCAGGCTGTTGCGCGGCGACTTGTAGCCGTCCGTGGCACAACCAACCATCGTGGATGCCGCGATAGAAAGAATTAAGGCGGTGACTCCAAGAGAAACACCAGCTTTGCGCTGCGCGACTTGTACAGATGACATACACCCCCCTTCTGGGACTACCCGAAAATATATTGTTTTCCACATTTTCCCACGGGGTTGAATTGGTGGCAAGCACGATGCCGCTTGCCGACTCACTTCCCTCCTTCACGGTGGTAGTCGGCCACTGGGCTCTGTATCTGGTTCGGCTGATGCGAATCGGAATGCAGGAGGTGCTCCTCCGGTGTGAGTGCCGCTACGGGAGAGTCGCGGAAATCTTTGACATTGCGCGTGATGATAGCCTCGCAGGCAGCGCTCGCGGCCGCCGCAGCAACCACTGCATCCTCAAAGTCGGCCCAGCCCAACTGGAAGGCCCGGACCAACTCCCCGCGCCCAACCGGGGCGACTTCGAAGTATTTCAGTAACCAGTCCACCGCTTCCCCGGCTCGCTTTCCGCTATGGCATCGCGAGATCAGGTAATGGGCCGTAGTCACTGCGTGAGCGGCCAATGCCCCGCCCTCCTCCCGGCGGACGACCCTCTCCAGCACAGCCGCGGAGGCTCGGTAGTGTGGCTCGCGCTTTTGAAATACATCCAGAAGCACGTTGAGATTCACAAGAATCATCGGGAATGCTTCTCGATCTGGTGCCGACGGTATTCCTCCTCGAGGTCGACGTCTGGGGGCAAAATCCCGCTAATGAAATCCAATTCCGGTGCAGGCTCCCGGGATTCCAGCGCACGGATGCGGCGCAGGTATCGGTCGATGACCTCAGTCACCGTGAGCCCGTGTGTTTTGGCGTACTGCTTAACAAAAGCCACGTCCTGAACAGGCAGGCGGATCGTCAGCTTGTTGGTTTCGTTCTGCATGGGGTTGTCCGTACGGCTGTTTTCTGAAGAGTGTACGGCAAACTCTGAAAGGAGCAAGCCAGAACAGTGGCCGGCTTGGGCGGGGTGGTCATTATGGTGTTCCCCTGCTGGTGAGCGGGTCGGCCGCCTACTGTTTATACATAGCAGCGCGTTTAAATGTCCACCGACGGTTCCTTATTTGACCTCTCGCAGGCTTATCAGGACCGAGGTCGGCAGGAATCCAACGGTCACATGCTTCGGCCCACGGCCGACGGGAATGCGAGCGATCTCGGTCTGCTGTTGGAGATCGACAATCGAAACATCGTCGCTGCGATTGTTGGGCAGGATGCAAAGGCGTCCATCGCCAGAAACTTCGGCCCAGCTTGGCGCGTCGCCGACCGGAACGGTTGCGACCAGCGAAAGATCCTCCGCATTGACAATCCCCGCGTAGTCGGAAGCGCGTCCGGCAGCGCACAGCGTTTTTTCATCGGGCGTTAAAGCCAGTCCGTGGTGAGGCGCCTCGAAATCCCAATCGCCTTCCGTAACTCCATCCGCCACGGGCAGATCGATCCGAGCAGTAGTTGTATCAGATCTCAAATCACGAGCAACAATGGCGTGCGTATTCGAGAGCTGGGCGTAAATCGTGCCGCCATCCTCGGTGAGCTGGAATGGACGAACTCCAGAATCGAACCGGTATTCTTTCAGCACCTCCAGGGTATCTCCATCGGCCACAGTGATGGTGTAGGCCTCGGGGCTGTTTCCCCGGTTGGCGACGTCGACCTGCATATCACCGAGACTGGCCACGTAGATCTCTGCACCATCGGGCGTCACATGAATATCGTGCGGCCAGTGTCCGGTTTTGAACGAGCCCACCTTGTTGCCCGATTCAGTATCCAGGACCTCCACGATATTCCCGGATTGGATAAGCGCCGCCACATACAAACGCTTGCCATTGGGAGAAATGTCCATGTGATCCGATCGGATTCCGGCAATAGGTGTCCGCCACAGAATGTCACCGGAGGAAATATCCATCGCAATCACATCACCGAGGAATCCGCGGGATACGAACATCACCGTGCCGTCCTTCGACAGATCCGTGTCCTGAGCGTAATTCAAGCCGCCCCGCCCTTCGATCATATCCTGGGCATACCACTGCATCGGATCGCGGAGAAGCGACACCTTCGGCCCGTCGGGGATGACATTCAAGGTCTTTAGGACCTGAAAGCTCTCCAGATCAACAACAGAGACCGTTCCGCCCACCGCGTTGGAGACCAGAGCAACTTCACGCGTGGGTCCGGCTGGATCTCCAGATGAGACTCTTGGCCCCGTACCATGGCCGGCCTCTCGCCAGGAAAGCACCAGCGCGATACCGCAGATGATTGCAAGGGAGGTCAGTATTATTTTCTTCATGTTTGTCCCCTTCCATCGCTGCGGTCGGTGAATCTTCAATCGTGTATCGGTGTCCCGCTCTGCCCTTCTCGAGCCTGAACTATCCAATGATAAGCGAATGACAGAGCCGCAATCTCGAAAACCATCACCAATACCGACACAAGCGCCGTAAGGAAGGACGCATGCGGTATCATATCCATCAACGTCGAAAGCAGGCCCATGAATTCCACGGGAAAATTCCTACTTCGATACAATTACGCGATTTCCGTTCACCGGATCAACCGCAAATATGGCGTCCCGTGCGGTGTCGTTGATGAAGTACATACTCCCATCCCAGCTAACTAGAACATTCGTGGGCGTGTGCGGCATGGGACCATTCCCGATTGCGTCATCGTACAAAATCGTCCGATCACCACTACCCGGGTCAATCAGGATTATGCGACTTTGTTTTCCCACCACTTCAGTGGAATGAACGGTCACTAATCGTCCTCGCAGCGGATCGAAGGCAATGCCATTTATGTCATACAAAGGAGGGCCATCGCCTATATCCTCGCTCGAAACGATCGAGGCCACGCCTGTCGTCAGGTCTACTTTTGATACAAATCGTCCCAAATAGGAATGGCTTGCGTAAAGTAGCTGCCCGGCAGCGTCCAAGGACACACCTCTAACGCCTTGTAAGACCACCCCGCTTCCCGTTGTGCCGCCCGAAATCTCCGTTATCTCTCCCGTGACGGGGTCCAGCGCCAGCGTGTCAGCACCTTGTCGCAATACTAAGCGCCCGTGGATCTCATCAAAAAGCAACTGGCCGGTAACCCCCTCAACAAAGACGCTACGGTCACCGGTAGCTGGATCAACCAGCCGAATAGCTTCGTTGTCCAAGTGATAGTTCCCCGAGTCGGCCACAAAGACATTGCCGGTCCTCGGATCGATCGCCACCGAGATCGCGAATTCGAAGTTGTCACCTGTACCCCGATCTAAATCCGAAATGACGGTGCGATTGCCATTAGCCAAATCGACCGTCCCTACCGAATCCAGGCCCCTACCGAGCGCTCCATCATTAATCCCGGTATCGACCAATAGCAGACGATCGTTGCTCTGATCCAGGACCATGTCACTAACGCGCCCAAAACGGTAGCCGTCGCCGATATCCAACCCCAAAGGCACTCGCGCTCTGCTCAAAGTTGTCTGATCAAGCTCAAGGACAGAGCCGATCATTTCTGCCAAGAAAACACGCGCGCTCGCTTCGTCGACCTCTATGGCCACTGGCATTTTGGGCGAATCGCCATCCCGGTCGAATTCAGCGTACAACGTCCGGTTTCCAGTGGCCGGGTCGACTTGCAGGAGGCGCGAGTGACCATCCTGACTGTCGATCACCAGGATTTGTCCGCTTGCATCGTCAAACGTCAGATCGCTGTATCCCCATGGATACTCGCCCGCTCCACGAGCGTTGTCGGAGACCCTCCTAAATAAGCCGGAGGTCAAGTCTACTGACATAATTGCCTGTTCGTTTGTCAAATAGACCAGGTTGTTATTCGCATCCAACGCAAGTGATCTTACGTAACTCAACGGATTTCCGGCCGTCTCAAAGTCGAAAAAGGTTCGATCACCCGTGGTAATGTCCACGCGCACCAAGCTGTACGAATTCTGATCCAGCACTAGCAAATCATGGTTAGATGAGTCGAACTGAAGATGATGTGGTGACACCAGTGGGTCACCAGCGCCAACACTGGGGCCCGACACCTCGGCACGGTGCCCTGTTGCCAGGTCGATCCGAACAATTCCCGGCAACCCAAAGTCAGTCACATACAAGGTATCACTCAGAACATCAAATACCACACGCCTCGGTTCCGCGAGCGGCACCCCCGTTCCGACAGTGTCACTCGAAACAGTCGAAACCATGCCAGTAACCGCATCCACCGTTAGCAGACTGCCCAACTCCGCATCTACGACAAAAAACTGATCATTCATGCTGTCATAGGCGAACCCCGTTACAAGCGTTATGTCGATTGAGCTCTTAATTGCCACCCGAGCGGCGTTGGCGTCCGTATTCGAACGCGCATCGGTTGCCTCAACGGTCAGTTCGTTGCCACCTCGGATGAGTGGGACGTCCACTTCCCAGGTGAGAAAATCATCGGTCGATTGTGCCTCGATGCCATTAACCTGGATACTGCTGATTCCGCAAATGTCGCTTGCCTCGCCTCGCACAAGCACGCTGGTTTCACTTGTCGTCGATAAAGCCGGGGGAAACGCCACATTCACCACGGGCGGGTCCGTGTCTAGAGCATCGAATGTCGTAACGGAAAACTCTTCAGACGTGTTGCCGATCGTAAGCTCTGCGCGACTGACCGCTGAAAGATCACTTGAACTCACCTGCCGGACGATGACCGAATCCCCGTTAGCGACGGACGCAGGATCAACCGCGAAGGGGCCACCATTAACAGAATACTCGCCACGCACAACAGAGATCGGCGCCTCGACCTCCAGGCCACCCACAGTGATAGCGTTCGACTCGTATACCGTGTCTGTACACATCCCATCAAGGGCTACAAATGAAAAAGGATCGGGCGTGGCGTCCGCGGTCCGCGTCGTTACCGTGAAATCACCTGCGATTCCCCCAATACGAAGAGTTGTGATGGAGGTGCTTTCAAATGCCTCGGAACTTTGCAATCGCACAGTCACCGACTGCCCTTCGCGGACCAGATCGGGATCGGAAGTGAACTCAGCACCATCAACGGAATACTCGCCGCCGGTAATGCTCACTTTTGTACTGTTGTTAATTCCACCGATGATAATTGCATTAGATGTATAGAACGTACTCCTTTCCGCATCGTCAGCGCTGTCGAAAGAAAAGCTCTCCGGAACAGTGTCTTCGGAGACTGTCGTTACCTTAAAGCCTCCGGATACACCGCCCACCGACAGAACAGCGTTGGTCGTCGTCGAGAACTGGCCCGAGGAGGTCTGCCGCAGAACAACTCGCTGATTATTGACGATAGTTCCAGTTCCACTGGTAAAGCCACCTCCATCGATAGAGTATTCACCACCTTCAATGCTGATTCGCGCCGGTGCGTCGATGCCGGTAATGGCCACCGCATTGGATTGAATAACAGTTGACCGTCTTACATCGTCATGGTCTAAAAATGAGAACGCGTCGGGGACAGTGTCGTTCGTGGCTCCATCTGAGCCGCCACCGCCACCATTTCCGCCTCCCCCGCCTCCGCCGCCACACCCGAAAAGCATGACTACTAAATGAATTATCAATACACTTGCTAGGCCTCGGGACACTGCGATTCTCCGTTATTTTAGACTTATAAAATGAAGTACCAGCGCTGAACTGGTCGATAGTAAGCGTTGTTCAGAGCGGTGCAGAAGGGCGAGCAGCCCTCAGGCGCAGAGCGCCAAATCTTATTGATCTGGATGATGATGGCAAACTCGGAAACCGGTCCGACTCGTCTGTCCTTTCCCTCAGCTACTCTTAACCTCGTCCAACATCTCATCCCAGAAGTCGGTGTCCAGCTTTTTGACCGTCAGCGTTTGCTCCGCTTGCATACCCAAGCCGTAGTCGTAGATATACTGCGCAAGCTGGTCTCCATCGACCAATACAAGTGTTGTGGTGCCGTTCAGACTTTCTGCATACTGGACAGCGCCGGCTGAAAAGTACGAAGTGGTAATAAAAACGCCCTTCTGGGACTGGGCCACAGCGAGCGCGCCGACGAACTTCTGGATATCGTCCCGCCCGACCCCGATATCTCGTCGGTAACGCTTCGCCTGCAAATGAATGCGCCCAAGGCCCAACACATCCTCTTTAATTATGCCGTCAATGCCGCCATCATTGGACATCTTCGTAACCTGCAAGGCATCGTCGATCTTCCCCCCGTAGCCCATTCGATCCAAAAGCTTCACAACCAGTTTTTCGAACTCAAAGGGCGATTTGCTAAG
This sequence comes from Gilvimarinus sp. F26214L, assembly GCF_054401055.1. Lineage (NCBI taxonomy): Bacteria > Pseudomonadati > Pseudomonadota > Gammaproteobacteria > Cellvibrionales > Cellvibrionaceae > Gilvimarinus > Gilvimarinus sp. F26214L. Next base: position 154,369 of record NZ_JBTIYG010000004.1, read on the forward strand.
GATCGTGTCTAGAATCTGCTCATACACCGCCCCGCGAATTGATTCATAAGCGCTCAGCATCTGTTCTTGTGGCGTCTGTTCGTCGGCATCGATCTGCGGGGCGGGTGTTGATCCCTTCGCTGCCTGCTTGGCACGACTCCGCTCCGCAACCGTCTGCTTCACGAATGGTTTGATGTCGTCAGGTTTGTCCAGAAACTGTCGCCCGAGCTCCGTGATCTCGTAGTGCCCCCGCTTTGGCCTGCTCAGCAGTCCGCTGTTTGTTAAGTAGCTGAGACACCAGGACAATCTGTCCAGGAAAATAGTGCCGTTCCCGGAGCTGTACTCGATCGCAAGGGCTTCGTCCGAGAGACCAAAGACGTCCGCGATTGGCCTCTCCATACTCCGCCACGCGGTCACTCCTGCATCGGACAGATAGCGCAACGCTGGTTCAAAGAGGTCATCGTAGCGAGGAAGCGAATCTGGTTCTGTCTTAATCATTATATAGTGTCCGTATTTGTGATCGTTGCATATGCAGCTGGCTGCAGCTGCCTCAAATCTCGTTGTCGATCGCCAGCCGCGGCAACAAGGATCTCAGCATGACCTCTCGTTAAGGAATCGAAATGCTCAACTCATCAAACGCGGGTCGTGCAGCGTTGAGTAGATTGATCAAAGTACTGATCAGCCATTGGTTACAGGTTGGCCAGTTCGCCTCGTCAAACGCACTGACCCGGTTCCGGATCGATAGCTTGCGGGCCTTGCCTCTCACGTCGATATCTTCAATTTCCGTCCCTAGCCGATTTCTCAGGCCCGCCACATCCAACCGTTCGTAAACTGCCAGGCCTGACTTTCCACGGAAGACAAGCCGCACCTCGAGTTCGTGCTGTTTGAACTCCAGAACCACGAACAATCCACGGCCTGGCAGGGCTTCACGAAGATACCGATGCGGACCAGGAACCGCATCTGCGAAAGCCCGAGTACCGCTCTTGTGCAATTGTGGGAGAAACTGCTCCCAGAAGGCCCGCCGCACGCGAATACGATTTGGGGAGCCGGACTTATCCTCCCGCTCCTGCTCCTCCTTCTGGTTAATGCTGATCATGTATTCTTCGGCTTCTTTGACAGGAATAATCTGGTCCAGCGACAAGAAAAGGGACTCACCCAGGGAATACGCGGTAGCCCGAACACAGCGTAGATCGATGCGGTGGCTGCGTAGCCAGAGCGCTGTGGAAGTCACCTCCTTTCGGAAGTTGGCGGCCACGAGAATGATTCGTTGGCCTTGTCCACTATTCAGGATCAAATCATCAAACTCGACACCCCCGAAGAACTCAGTAAGCTTGATTTCAGCGTTCTCCCCCGGACCTAATTTGTCCAGGTAGGTCTGGTAGATCGTCGCAATCTGACGCTTGCTGAGACTCGAACAATACGAAACATACTTGAGTGCTTGCCATACCACGTCCCGACCTGAGTCATCGAGTTTGTTCTCGATCACAACCAGATTTCCCGCCTTATCAAGCGCCAGCAGGTCCAGGCGCTCACGAGTATCCGCGAATCCATCAAACTCTTTCTGAATGATCAGCAGATCTTCCCCGAGGGCCTGCGGGTTAGCTGCCAACCACTCCTGCAGGTGATCTCGCTCGCGAAAACCCAGCTGCGAGAAATCCATCTTCTGCAAAGCTTGGATGGTGTTCTGGTTGGTATCGATTTGGTACATAACTAACCCTGTTCGAAACGAACGACTGAAATCGTAGAGCCTGCTTGTCAGACGTGGGCCCTAAACCTCTTGAAGTTCTCCGCCTGTTCAAAGATCTCTTTGTAAACCTCATCCCGATCCACTGGCGGGTAGCCGTGCTCCGCCAGAACCAGAATCAGGTCCACCTTCAGCTCCGCCTTGATGTCGGCGCGCTGGTTCCAATCGGTGTACCTGGCTTTGTCATCCACCACAGCCTTCACGGCTTTGGATAACGCCAGCAGCTTGTCTTCCGGATAAGTGAAGTCATACCGGTTGGCGAGCTTCTTCAGGATGTCGTAAAAGGCTTTTTCTTCCAGGTCGATGCCCAGATCGGCGAAGGATTCCTTTTCCTTTTTCAGCGCCTGAATCAAGTCGATAATTTCGTCGGAGAAATCTTCCAGGACGTTACTGACCAGAACGTCGTCTTCTTTGCGTTCGTTGTAGTGGTCCACCAGCTTGCGAAACTTCTCGGCGAAGTCGATGGCCTGGGTCTTGTTGACCTTTTTGAAGTCCTCAATGGCCTGGGCAAGCAGTTTTTGGAGGAGTTTGATTTTGGTGTTTGGGAGTTTGATCTTCTCGATCTTGGCGAGGTAGTCGTCGGCGAATATGTCCATCTCCTCGCCCTGGTCTTCGCCCAGTTTGAAGATTTCTTCGACTCCGTCGGCTTTGAGGGCCTCGGCGATCATTTCGCGGACGCGGGCGTTCATTTGGGAGATGTCAGGGGCATCGCCCTTGGTGAGTTTGAAGACGATGGAGCGAATGGCCAGGTAGAAGTGGATCAGGTCACGCTCGGGCTGGGTGATGGCTTCGGAGCCGCAGCAGATGTCGTAGGCAGCCTTGAGGCGCTTGACCAGGGCCATGAAGCGTTTTTCTATCTTGTCGGTGATCTGAACGTATTCGGCGGCCATGTTGAGGCAGTTGAGCTGCTCCACGGGGCTGCCGGTGAAATAGGGGCCGCTATCAAATTTGTGGAAGATCTTGCCCAGCAAATCGAGATGGTCCTTGACCACAATGACGGATTGGGCGATTTCCTCGATGTTTTGCTGGTCCGCCTTGTTGTAGTGGGCCAGGGCCAGGTTCATCTGCTTCTTGATACCGATGTAGTCCACCACCAGGCCTTTATCCTTGCCCTCGTACTTGCGGTTGACGCGGGAGATGGTCTGGATCAGGTTGTGGCGCTGGATGGGCTTGTCGATGTAGATGGTATCGAGAAAGGGAACGTCGAAGCCCGTGAGCCACATGTCCACCACAATGGCGATTTTGAAGTTGGACTTGGGGTTCTTGAACTGCCGGTCCAGCTCCGTGCGGTGTTCCTTCGAGCCCAGCATGTTGTAGAGGTCCTTCTCGTCATCCTTGCCACGGGTCATGATCATCTTGATCCGCTCCATGGGCTTGATCTCTTTTTTCTCTTTCTCCGTTAGCTCGGCGCCCTCTTCCGCCGCCAGCACCTCATTCCATTGGGGCCGAAGGTTCACCACTTCCTGCCAGAAGGCGTAGGCAATCTCACGGCTGCTGCTGACGAACAGCGCCTTGCCTTTGACCGTGGCACCTTCCTCAATGCGCTTTTCGTAATGGTGGACGAAGTCGATGGCCAGCGCCTTGATCCGGTCCGGATCGCCGAGGATGGCCTTCATATTGGCGCTGGCCTTTTTGCTCTCTTCGATCTGATAGTCGTTGGTACCCTGCTCCGCGCACTGGGCATAGTAGTCTTCGATTTCCTGAAGCCTGTCATTATCCAGTATCACCTTGGCGGCGCGGCCCTCGTAAACGATGCGCACGGTGATCTCGTCCTTCACGGATTCGGTCATGGTGTAGCTGTCCACCACCTCGCCGAACACGTCCAGCGTTGCGTCGATGGGCGTACCGGTAAAGCCCACGTAGGTGGCATTGGGCAGAGAATCGTGGAGGTATTTGGCGAAACCGAAGGTGCGTTTCACGCCCTTGTCCGTTACGCGGACCTTCTGGTCCAGGTTGATCTGGCTGCGGTGGGCCTCGTCGCTGATGCAGATGACATTACTCCGTTCAGTGAGCAGCTCCGTATCCTCGGTGAATTTGTGGATGGTGGTGAGAAACACACCGCCGCTGCTGCGGCCCTTCAAGCGCTCGCGCAGGTCCGCACGGCTTTCCACGCTGACCACGGTGTTATCGCCGATATACTCCTTGGCGTTGGTGAACTGGGCGGAGAGCTGGTCGTCCAGGTCCGTACGGTCGGTAATCAGCACAATGGTGGGGCTGGCGAAGTCCACGCTCTTCATCAGCAAACGGGTAAGGAAGAGCATGGTAAAACTTTTGCCGCAGCCGGTGGCGCCAAAGTAGGTACCGCCCTTGCCGTCCCCGTCAGGTTTGCGGTGCTCGAGGATATTGCGGTACAGCTTGGTGGCGGCGTAAAACTGGGGGTAGCGGCAGACGATTTTCGCCTCGGCCTTGGAAACATCCGGGAAGTAGATAAAGTGCCGGATGACCTCCCGCAGGCGGGACTTGTGGAACAGGCCCTGGAGCATGGTATGCAGGGCGTCGATGCCGTCCTGGTCAATGGCTTCGTTGCCGGTGACCTTGCGCCAGGTGTAGTAGAAATCGTAGGGGGCAAACAACGAGCCCATTCGGGAGTTCACCCCGTCGCTTATCACGCAAAGCGCGTTGTACTTCATCAACTCGGGAATGTCCCGGGCATAGCGGACGGTGAGCTGCTTCCAGGCATCGAAGATGGTGGCGTTTTCGCGGATGGCGCTTTTGAACTCGAGGACCACCAGGGGGATACCGTTGATATAGAGGATGGCATCGGGGATGCGCAGGTTGCCGCCCTCGATCTCCATCTGGGTGACCAGCCGGTAGATATTGCCGTCCTCGTACCCGCCCTGCTTCTCGGCAATAACGGTCTCCACCTCGCCCTCCTTTGGCCTCCGCTGCTCCGGCAGGCCCGCATAGTCGATCAACTGGATGTAGAGGTCTTTCTGGAGGCGGTTCTTGTTATCACTGCGCGGCTCCCTTTTTAGGAGGAAGCCATCAGCCACCATTTTGTGGATGGTTTTGTTGCTGTCGTAAAGGTCAGCAGCCGGGAGGCGATCCAACCGGTTGATTACGGCCTCAATTTCGCCGGGGGTAATGCCATCGCCTTTGTAGCGGCGGGCCAGGAACTTGCGCAGGTCATCCTTCAGCAATACCTCTTGAGGAGCGCGCTCCAGCGTGCCACCGGGCGTATGCGGATAGTTCTGTTCGCCCAGCAGGCTGACAATCGCCGCTTCCAGTTTGGGTTCGTCAAACTTCATGGATAGTTTTCCGTTGATGCTCACACTTCGAACTCGATTTCATCCTTTGAGACAAAGTCTTTCTTGCGCATCACCGTGATTGCAATAACCTCTCGCTGACTGCGTCCGGATTGGTCGGGCTGCCTGGACATGGCGCATGGGATATTGATGTCCGTACGGCGGCAGCGCACATTGAATGTATCGTTGTGCTGGAGGCGCAGCAGTTTGCCAAGGTGAATCGTAGTAAGCCGATTGAATATACCCTGTAGCTCCGTGATGGTTATTGCCGGATCGTTCCTTGGGTCGTTCATTCTGTCTCGCACAAAATGAATCGAGAATTTGAATCGCAGGTTATCTTTCTTAAATTTTTCGTTAAGTACCGCTTCCAGCGTGCCGATTTCGTCCAGTGCGATTCCCATGATTATTCTCCTTTTCCGTCCTGGAATTGCTGAAAAATCTCAGTCAGCTTGCGATTAAGCTCCTCGGAACTGCTGGCGCGAATCGTTCCAGCTGGTTCCGAGGCGTCGATGCTGCCGATCCGCACATCGAATTCCTTGTTGTCGAAGGAATCCACGAATACGGCAACTCCGGTTTCCTTATCGACGAAGGATGCATAGTTGTCTGTAATCGACATATCAAACTTCATTCCTTGATCTCCTTGTTTGTTCTGATCGTTATGTCTTTGATCATTCTCAGGTACTTCTGGTCCGCTACCACTACCCTCTTCTCAAATCACACCACTTCGGCGATTTGCGTTTCCGCTTCGGGGATTCGGAGTTGGCCGGACAGAAGCTTCGGAAGCAGCGAATCTCTAATTGACGTCAACGTGGTCGTCTGCTCCGAAATCAATAGCAGCTTTGACAGCATCGGCTCGCTCTGTTGATTGAAAAACGCAGCAATTTGGCCATCGGGCACCAGAAATGGGATAGGCCTGAAGTTCTTCTTGCTGATCTCAAGAAACGTACTCCCGTTCGCACGGTCTTTGACTTTTTCCATGTTCGATCTTGCCCAATTGAGTAGGTAGAGCGGGCCGAAGGTGGAGTTTGGGAGCATTGCAATAATGCCTTGATTCACCGAAACAGGAATATCGCTAATTGCCAAATATCCGATCGGTGCACGGGATGACATCAATACCGTTGCCAGACGGTAGTTGTCCCGATGAAATTCTGGCCACGCCAGCATCCGTCAGGTGCCGTTCGGTATCCATCAACACCCAGGAGGACAAATTCGACATGTCCTTCGGGGTACAGAAAGCATGAGTTCCATATTCCCAGTAGTCCGCGTTTTTTGTGCTCGGTGTACCTCCTCCGGTTGTTTCGACCTGCTCGCCGACAGTGCTGACCTCCCACCCCTCCGGCACCCAGCCCAGTTCCTCGGTGAATACGAAGTCGCTGGGGAATAGTTGCTGGATGTCCGCTGGCAGGGGTTGGCGCTGGTCGCCGAGGGCGGCGCGGCGCTGGGCTTTGGCTTGCAGGGCTTCAGGGATGGGCTTTCCGGCGGCGAGCATGTTGTCGATGACCGGATCGAAATCCACAAACCAGCTTTTGAACAGGGCCTGGGCCATGGATTCGAGGGTGGTGTTGATTTGGCGGTTGAGTTCGATTTTGTTGTCAAGACTCGCCAAAATCCGGAGGATACCGTTTTGAACGTTTAGTGGAGGTATCGGGACTTCAAGGGTATTCAAATTGGTTATATTCAGGTTTTGTTGAACTGATCCAGTTGCCACGGTCTGGATGAGCTGCTGGCCCGTTGTGCTATTGAAAAAATAGCGATAGAACCATGGATTTGCCACGGACCTTCTCAACCTGTATCTGATCAAGAAGGCACCCGGAACTACCGGTCGGTCGAATTCCGTAAAGACAGCCACGGTCCCGACTCTCCCAGTCCTCGTGATAACCAAGTCATCCTTCTGCAAGTAATGAGATCTGAATGCTTTTTCATTTAACTCCGCTAGCGGCATACTCGGAAAATCGATCCTGCCGTCTGCACTTATGTCTTTTGTCCGCAAACAGGCTATGTTTCCGTTATCCGCGTATTCTTTGCTGCTAAAACGCGGACCGAACGCACTCGCTTCGGCAAGTGCACCGAGAGTCGTGGTTGGCCACTCACTCCTCATAACCCAACGCCTCCAAATTGCGTCGAATCACCGCATCCAACTTCTCCCCTTCCTCCATCTGCTTGTAAAGCGTCTGGGTCAACGCCCGCATCTTCTCCTCAAACACTTCCCCATCATCTTCCACTGCCGCCGCGCCCACATAGCGACCGGGGGTAAGCACATAATCATTGGCTTTTATGTCTTCAATGGTGACGGATTTGCAGAAGCCGGGCACATCCTCGTACTTGCCATCCTTCGCTTCACCCCGCCAGGCGTGGTAGGTACGGGCGATTTCCGCGATGTCCTCGGTGGTGAGTTCCTTGTGAGTGCGGTCGATCATGCTGCCCATGTTGCGGGCGTCGATGAAAAGGGTTTCGCCCTGACGGTTGCGGTGGTTGCTGTCGCTGTGGCCGGGGATGACTTCGGCCTTTTTGTTTTTGGTGAGGAACCAGAGGCAGACGGGGATTTGGGTGGTGTAGAAGAGCTGGCCCGGCAGGGCGATCATGCAGTCCACCAGATCGTTTTCGATAATCTTCTGGCGAATCTTGCCTTCGCCACTGGTGTTGGTGCTCATGGAACCGTTGGCCATGACAAAACCCGCAACGCCGTTTTCGGATAGCTTGCTGATCATGTGCAGTATCCAGGCGTAGTTGGCGTTGCCGGTTGGAGGAACTTCGTAGCCGGCCCAGCGGGGGTCGTCGGTGAGTTCGTCGGGGCCGCGCCATTCCTTCAGGTTGAAGGGCGGGTTGGCCATGATGAAGTCCGCCTTCAGGTCCGGGTGCTGGTCCTTGAAGAAGGTGTCCGCCGGTACTTCGCCCAGGTTGGCGGCAATGCCGCGAATGGCCAGGTTCATTTTCGCCAGTTTGTAGGTGGTGCTGGTTTGCTCCTGGCCGTAGATGGAAATGTCTTTTTTGTTGCCCTGGTGGTTTTCCACAAATTTGACGGACTGGACGAACATGCCGCCGCTGCCGCAGCAGGGGTCGTAGATTTTGCCCTGGTAGGGTTCGATCATTTCCGCAATGAGGTTGACCACGCACTTGGGCGTGTAGAACTCGCCCCCGCCTTTGCCTTCGGTGGCGGCAAAGTGGCCGAGGAAGTATTCGTAGACGCGGCCCACCACATCATTTTCGGCGTCGACGATGGTGTCGATGTTGTTGATGGAGTCGATGAGCGCGGCCAGCTTGCTGACGTCCAGCCCCAGGCGGGAGAAGTAGTTATCCGGCAGTGCGCCGCGCAGGGTTTTGTTGTTCTTCTCCACGGTGTGCAGGGCGGTGTCGATTTTCAGCGCAATATCGTCCTGCTTGGCGTTGTTGGCGATGTACTCCCAGCGGGATTCCGCCGGCAGGTAGAAGACGTTTTTCATGGTGTAGAACTCCACCATGTCCACGTAGTCGCCCTGCCCTTCGGCAATCAGCTCTTGCTTGCGGGCCTCGAACTTGTCGCTGATGAATTTGAGGAAGATGAGGGACAGCACCACGTGCTTGTATTCGGAGGATTCCACACTGCCGCGCAGCTTGTCGGCGGTATCCCAGAGGGTTTGCTCGAAGGATTTTTGGGGTTTGGGGGCGGCTTTGCGCTTGGCGGGGGATTTGGTTTTCTTAGCTTTGCTTACTTCGGTCATTACCACGTTCCCTGCTGTGCGGGTGATTACTTTTTGTGCAGAAACCTGCCAAGGGTGGGCATCTGGCGCCTAGATCCCTTAGCTGGCGTAAAAATGATCGCTGGATCAAAGAGATAGACCCGCAACTCAACCATTAAGGATAGCCCTAGGTGGGTTTCTGTGCCACCAGTCTGGAAGCTAATAAGCGTAATTTCGGGCCTGGACGACGGGACCGCTACTTCAATCTCACCTGCCGCGCCTGCTTGGCCCAAACAGCCAACGAATGAGCCCAAACGGCTAACTTGTTTGTTTTGGCTCCAAGCAGCTGGCTAGGATGGCTGCCCACACCAACCGGAGCCAAATAGGAGAGATCATGAAAGCGTCGCCGGGTTTGCTCAATCGCCAAAAAGCCGAACTAGAAGACCAAATCTACCTGCAAATGGACAAGCTACTGGCCCTCTGCGGTATGCAATCTCTCGCTGACGCGAATGACTGCCAGGTGCCGCTTGGCTTGCGGACCAATTATTCAGCGGTGCTGGAGGAGCAGGCCTTGGCCCTGCGAAAGCTTCTGGATCAAGCTTTCGGCTAGGTTACTTGATCTGGACCCGCTGGCGGGTCGTTTCATTCTTCATCATTGGCGCCTTACTCGCTTCTTATCCCGTCAAGTTCACCGTCTCACGGCAAATGCTCAGGAGAATCTGGGCCAGCAGAAGTACCGGGCTCAACCGGCGCCAATAGTGCTTCCCTTTGGCCATTTTCCTAAAAGCCACGATGATGAGTTTTACAGCGCATAACCGACTTTATGCCCACTATCATGTGCTTTAAAGTAATTACCCGACAACGCTTGCAATACCCCTTATGATGCGTATTATCGGTCCTATCTCAATCCACTGCCCACTATAGTGTGTCTTATGACATTCAACTTTTCCCTTGCCAGCGACCAGCAGGTCCACGATGAGCTCTGCCACCGGTTAAGGCAGGCTCGACTCAATGCGGAATTGACACAGAAAGAGCTTGCCGAGCGGTCTGGCGTGGCACTCAACACCATCGGGCGGCTGGAGTTGGGCAAGATAAGCCCTACTCTCGCGTCGATCATCGCCATTCTGCGAGCGTTGGGGCTCATTGAGCAGCTGGACAGCTTCCTGCCGCCACCGCCACCAAGTCCGTTGCGGCAGGTTCAGGGGGGGAGCCCAAAACAGCGGGTGCGCAAGTCGAAGAAGCTGCGCAAGCCGAGCGCTGGCTGGAAATGGGACGATGAAAAATGAGTGAAGTCACGACAGCGGAAGTTATTTTGTGGGGAACGCGCATCGGGGCCGTCACCTGGGACAGGGATCGCGAGCTGGGATACTTCGAATACGATCCAGCTTTTCTCGATGCCCCTGTTGAAGTCTCGCCGATCGTTATGCCAAAAAGCCCGGGCGTAAAAAGCTTTCCCGCACTGCCCCGAACAACCTTCAAGGGCTTGCCTGGCCTGCTGGCCGACAGCTTGCCCGATAAGTTTGGGAACATGCTGATCGACCAGTGGTTGGCGGATCAGGGAAGAGAGGCGGCATCGTTCAGCCCGGTGGAGAGGCTGTGCTACATCGGGAGACGCGGGATTGGGGCGCTCGAGTTTCGGCCCGCGGTAAACGGCGCGGTTCACAAGTCCGAGTCCATTGATCTCGAGGCCCTGGTGGGATTGGCAAACCGCATTCTGATTAAGCGCGAACAGCTGCATACCACCCTGTCCCCTGCGGATGAGCGAGGCATGGAAGAGGGAATGCGACAGATAATCTCCGTCGGATCCTCTGCTGGCGGAGCGCGGGCCAAAGCGATGATTGCCTGGAATCCGGCGACTGGCGAGGTGCGGTCTGGACAGGTAAGCGCACCTGATGGGTTTGAGTATTGGCTGCTGAAGTTCGATGGTGTCGCCGAGAATCGGGACAAGGAACGCCTCGCGGACCCACTGGGATACGGGCGCATTGAATATGCGTACTACCTGATGGCTACTGCGGCTGGAATCACGATGAGTCCCTGCCGATTAGAGGAAGAAAACGGTAGAGCACATTTTATGACGAAGCGCTTTGACCGCGACGAGGCTGGTGAAAAGCTTCACATGCAGTCGCTGTGCGCTATGGCGCACTACGATTTCAACCAGGCAGGAGCCTACAGCTACGTCCAGGCACTGCAGGTTATCAAGCAGTTACGAATGCCCCTTGAGAGGGTCGCGCTGGAGGAGCAGTTTCGGCGGATGGTTTTCAACGTGATGGCCCGCAACCAGGACGACCACACGAAGAACATTGCATTTCTCATGGACAGACGGGGCGAATGGCGCTTGTCGCCGGCATTTGACGTCATCTACAGCTACAACCCGGAGGGCGAGTGGACAGCGCGCCGCCAGATGAGCATCAATGGTAAGCGCGAAGAAATTACTATCGATGATCTTCTAGTGGTGGCGACCCACGCAAACCTCCGCCCCAGTCGAGCCAAAGGGATAATCAACGAAATCCGCGATGCCATACTGAACTGGCCGCACTTCGCTGCCGAGGCAGGCATTGACAATCAAACGATGGAGTCCATTCAGAGGGCGCATCGCTTTTTCAAGGCATAGGAGGCAGAGCCACGGCGGGCCACGCGAGGGTTCTGTCAAAAGATGCGAGAGGAACCTGCATGAAGAGGCCATGTTACTGCTGTCCGAGCCGGAGCATTACAAAAACGCTCGCTTTGGCTATGTGCGCGGCAGCGAACCGGTGAACCACGTGCGGGAGATTCGGGGGCGGTATCTTGGGTACTTGAGGGTTCGATAGCACGGACGTGGCCAAGGTGCGTAAACGCTGCATGATCGCCAATCCATCAGTGTCCTGCTGGTAGCTGGGGTTCAACCTGGTGCTCAGTGCCGCACCGGTTCCGCCCGGCCAATCTACAACTTTATTCTGATGAGCCGGAGTGTATTGGGCGTCATAATTCGCTGCACCAAAGGAGCCCCCAGGAACGTCACAAGGAAGAGCAATCATGTCCACTATTTCCATGAAGGAGCCTACAGATGTAGTCGCCTACTCCGTAAAAGCAGGCGACACACTCAGTGCCATTGTCCACCGCTACTACGGTGCCGTCTCACCGCCGCGGCGCCAGGAGATTATCCGCTCCATCCAGGCCGCCAACCCGACGGTCAAAAACCCGAACTTCATTCGGCCAGGTCAGTTGATCAAACTGGAAGTGCCCGCCCAGTACTGCCCCATTCCCGACCGACCGGTTTATTCCCTTGAGGACTGGTTCCCTACCCTGGAGCGAGACTGGTCCGCGTCCAGCCCGGAGGAGCGGGGATTGCAGATCGGGTTGGCCAAGCTCACGCTGGGAGCTGGCTCAGCGAACCTTTCGGCCATTGACCGCACCTTCAAAGGCGCTTCGCCCCTGCTCAGCGAGATGGTCGAAAATTACGAAGAGTACAAGCGCGGTGGTATCACAAAAGGTCGGTACGATTACCAGCGTAGCAAGGTGCTCAAGCAGCTCACCAAGCGCCTTGGGCCAACCAACTTCCTTGTCAACGGAACCCGCAGCCCCAATGAGGTGTTGCGCATCTCCCGCAAGAGCGGCACAGCACCCACCCAGCCCATTACCCAGCAGATCACGAAGATGAAGCGTGTCTCCAAGATTGCCTCACGCGGCGGGGTTGCTTTGTCCGTTGTGGGTTTGGGGATCGCTTGTCATGAGATCTCCCAGACGGATGATGTGGGGATGAAGAATGAGATTTTGGTGGAGAGCTTGGGTGGACTCGGAGGCGGTTTAATCTATGGATTAGGCGCGGCTATTGCGATTGCGTTGATGGCCACCCCTCTCGGCTGGGTTGGTACATTAGTAATAGGAGTCGGAGGAGCGCTCGCGGGGTATGCTGGAGGGAAAGTTGCGACCCAGCTTTACGATGCCTCAGGCCGGAAAATTGATCTTTCCGGAAACCTGGGCGTAAGCACCCTGTGTGCGCCCGGAAATTTCGAAAATCTGAGAGCTTCTGCACCGAAACTGTCCAGCGCAGCGCTATCAGCCCTTTAATATCAATGGGAACAAAGGTCAGCAATAGATGGGAAATGGCACTGGTGATTTCGACATTTTCTCCGGTTTTCTGGTTATCCTGGCAATATGTTTTCTACTCGCAGCCATCGTCTTTGTCTTGTGGATCGCCCTCCATCGTGTGCTTTCCAAGTACGACGACGTTTTGCTACGAGAGCCCTTTTTTAGAAAGTCGGAACAAATGAACGCCCTTGTGTGGCCATTCAACTATTGGAAGACCCTAACGTACATCTGCTTGTTTGCCGCCCCGGGATTGTCGAAGAAGAAGCGTTTCAAAGGGTTGGATAAAATCCCCCGCGTCAGCAAAGCCACAATCATGGCCAGCAAAATCCAGTTCTCTCTAATGTGCTTCTGCGGACTGATGTTCTTTGTCTACTTCGGATACGGCGCATTCTTCCTGTATATCTACCCCCGTCTGCAGTGACCCAACCCGGAGCGACCACAGATCCCCCACTTGGCAGTTCCTCCCCCATCTCGCCTCTTGCAACTCCAGCGGAACAATATTCCCTCCTGCCGGTCTGGTGTGAACCGCGTCACAACGATGGCGCCATTGTCCCTGCAACCCGGTAGCTTTGGATCTGGCCCCTGGCTCTGCGACACGAGCCCAGGCGACCGGAAACCGGGAGTCCGTACGAAAGGAGTTGTACTTTAGATGACCGCTGACATTACGGAAATGACCCGCGCTGAAGCGCCTATGCCGATGGTTTTCGACCCCCGCACGGGAATGCTCGAGAGCACCAACAATATGGCGCTCCTACTGGGCTGCGCCTTGGGGGTCGGTGCCCGCTCTTCGGAGCGGCAGCTGCGGGTGCTGGCTCAGATGGCGGACCTTTGCGAGCAGTCCACACCCGCAAACTTGTCAGTGGATTTCAGCTATCCCATTTGGAAGGATCGCCAGCGGGAGGTCCCCAGGGCGCAGCATTCGCCGCCCGCCCCTGGCACCAAAACATTACCTAGAACGGAAATACCATTTTCAGGTTCACCTGCTCCGTTTCAAAGCTCTCCGCCACGGACTGCTCGTAATGCAGTTTCACGCTGAACCCATCGGCGGCCATGAAATCCAGCCCGGCTTCGAAGAGCTTCTGGTTTTGCCCCAGGTCGCTGCTGGTACGCATCCCTTCCACGTAGGCAGGCGCTCCGGCCAGTTGGGCTTCGACCTCCGTCTCCTCGTCACCAATAAAGTGCATGAGGCTCGCTCGCAGGTATGGGCGCAGTGATGATCCGGACCTGAACGCGAACTCATGCCCCAGTTCGAGACCGGGGCGGAACCAGGAGTGAGTATCACTGCCGCCTTCCATGTCCAGGCTCAGTGCGCCGGCGTCTCCTTCGGTTTCACCTTTTGCGCGCATGCGCATGGTGCCCAGCTCCATGAGCGGTCGCAGAGTCAACCAGGGTTGATTGAAGCTCTGGGTGATTCCCGCGGTCGCGGCCACGAAGTTCAGCTCCTGACTGCCAGCGGCAACGACCGGGTCCACCAGCGAGATTGAGCGCTCCATGTTGGTGTCGGAGCGGCCCATTACCAAGGAGGACGTGAGCAACACATCGTCCAGCTGGTACTTGATAACGCCACCGAGTTGAGTGGTGTCGCCATTGCCGCGCCAGGCTTTGTTGAACCCATTGGTGCTGAAGTCCTCAATGGAGAAGCCGAGCCCCAGGGTCAGATTGCCCTCGGTCTTCTGCCCGCCCATGGCGGTGCGGGTGCCCGTGTATTCCATTGCCGGAGCGTCGCTTTGCGCGTCGAACTCGGTGCTGGGGCGATCCACCCGCAGCCACGTGCAGGAGCCCTGACGCTCGTAGCGATAGGCCATGTCCACGGTCGAGCAGCTCATCAGGGAGCGGCCAAACTGCTGCGCTGTGCGCACGGAGCTTGTTTGTTGTGCCGCGTAGGAGGCGGCGCTTAGCTGGGTGAGAGCCTCGCTATAATCAGCCGCGTCGCCGGTGTTGATCAGCACATCCATGAGGCTCGCCAGCGAAGGAGAACTCCCGGCTGCCTGAACGCGGTTGAAGTAGTTGCCCGCCTCGGCCAGATTGCCGCGCATTTGATTGTGGGCGGTGAAGTCCACGTCGTAGGTCAACTGAATCTCCTGCCCGGAAGTCTGCCGCAGGTTGTACTTGATCACCGCCGAGGGCTCGGTGCTCCACTGGAACCCGAGGTCCTCTATCCCCTGCTCCGCTCTGAATAGTGTGTTCTGATGTACGCCGGGTTTGATCTGGCCGGGGTTGACCAGGTCGATGTCCAGGGCACCGGCCAGGTCGATGCGACCGGTTGCGTGCAGAAGATCGGAGGTGGCGGTGGCAAAGTCCAGTTCCATGATGGCCAGGCCGTCCGCATCCTGCTGGTAGCTGCCGTTCAGGCGGGTGTTCATCGCCACGCCGGCTCCGCCCGGTGCCAGGGTGCCGCTATTGCGGAATGCCGCGGACGCGCTCCCCAGATCCAGCACCGAGCCGCTGAACAGTCGCGCGTTCATGTGGTTGGTTAGATGGTTGTGGCCGGCTCCCAGCTCCACATCGCCAAGGATGGTTCCGAAGTTGTCCACGCGATCGTCGCCGGCGGTGGCCAACATGGCACCGCCGAAAACGCCCTGGAGGGACGACAACGTTCCACCGTTGGCATAGTGGTTGCTCTTGCCGCCGACCAACATCAGCGCAGGCGCATCGAAGCCTCCCACAAGCGCCTTGCCCTCCCCCAGTGACAGGGTAATGTCCCCCGCACCGTCGGCGCCTTCGCTTTGCAGATACACCGCGGAGGCGGCTGCGGAATACACGCTGCCATTGAGGTCGATGTCGATGGCCGCGCCCTGGCCGGCACCGCCCGCCACGAAGGCGCCGGCCCCGTCCACGTAACCGCCACCACCGCCGAGCGATTGGGCAAACAGACCGTAAGCGCCCGCACCGCCGGCAATAATGTCACCATCGAAGGCGACGCGGATTTCCCCACCGTCGCCGCTGTTGGACGCCGCCAGGTGAACCGTAGGGGAATCGGAAGCGTCGCTGAACACTGCACCCCCGCCGCCGCCGATGGATTGTAAAAACAGGCCGTGGGAACGCCAGCCGCTGGTTTGCAGGTTGCCGGTGAAGGTGAGATCGATATTTCCGGCGTTGCCGCTGGCCTCGTTGCTACCGCCCAGGGTAACGCCGAAATTATCCGGGCCACTCAAGTGCAGCGAACCGCCCCCAGCGCCAATACTCTGCGCCAGGAAACCAACGGAGTTGTCTCCGGCGCTGCCCACATTGCCGCTCTGCTCGTGAACAACATTCCCGGCGCGATTGGTGCCGCTGCCTTCCGCCCCCAGAGCCATATTCACCGTATCCAGCCCGCGCTTGTCGCCGGACACAGTGACAAAGCCCAGGCCGCCCCCGCCGCCAATGGAGCGTAACGAGGCCGTGGGGCTCTGGTTGCTGGTGGATATCAGGTTACCCTTGTGAGTACTGGCAATGTTGCTGCCGTGGTTGTCGTCACCATCCTTGCCGCCCAAACGGCTGTTAATGGCCATCGATCCGCCGCCTTGCTGGTATTCGGCGAAGTTCAGGTTCAGCATCAGGCTGCCGCCCCCGCCGCCCACGGACTGCATGTCCAGGGCACTACTGCGCTCGCCCATGGTGGTGAAGTTGCCCCGGGTCTGGCTACTCACGGAGCCGGCCTGCATGCGGGTCTGGGCTTCGCCGCCCGCACGCAGTGTCAGCGTGGGATCGACGGAGTAATCCAGGTCACCGGGATCCAATAGCCCGGGGATGGTCGGCAACGCATCGCCGCCCGGTACCGTGGTAATGCCATTGAAATCCATCACCAGGCCGCCACCGCCGCCGTTGATGCTTTCCACCTTCACCGCGCGGGAGCCGTCGCCCGTAACGGTAATATCGCCCTCCTGCTCGACGGTCGCGTCGCCGCCCGTACCCCCGGCGCCGCCCACGGAGTCGAAGGCCCCGAGTGCGGCGCTGAGGCCGTTGGCAACCAGCGCGCCCGGCACCGAGTTGCTGAGCCCCATTCCCACGTTGCCGTTGCCGCCACCGCCGCCGATGCTTTGGGCGAGAATGCCATAGGCATTGTCGCCGTGGGTCACAATCTCCCCGGCATTGTGCACGTTCACCATGCCGCCATCGCCGCCGTCACCACCGCTGCCGCCAACCACGAAGGTGAGCGGCGCGCCCTTGCCGGCGTTGAGCAGCACGTCGGTGGCCAGGGCGATGCCCCCGTTGCCACCGCCGCCTCCGACACTCTGGGCGAAGACGCCATGGGCAGCGTCGCCCATGGTCTCCACAAGGCCGAAGTTTTCCACATTGATGTCGCCACCAAAGCCGCCGGTGCCGCCCTTGCCGCCGACGTTCACGCCCAGAGAGGCACTGCGCTTGCTCTCCGCGCCGGCCTTTCGAAAATCGGCCGTGACTACGGAACCGCCGTTGCCACCGCCGCCGCCAATACTCTGGGCGAAGATGCCGTAGGCCTTTTCGCCCTGAGTGACGATCGACGCATCGGCATCGTTGCTTATATCCACGGTGCCACCGGCGCCGCCGGTGCCGCCCTCGCCACCGACGTTGACCATGGCCCGCATCGATGTTGCCTTGTCGTTGAGCTTGGCGACACTGAGGCTGGCGGTTAAACCGGCGTTGCCGCCACCGCCGCCGATGCTCTGGGCAAAAATACCGATGGATTGGTCGCTTGCCGTGGCGATTCGACCCTGGTTGTCGATGGCGACCCTGCCGCCTTCACCGCCAGTGCCGCCCGCGCCACCCACGCCCACCTGGAGTGAACCGCTATTGCCCGCGGTGGAGACGGAGCCGTTCAGCACCAGGCCGCCGTCACCGCCGCCGCCACCAATACTGTGGGCACTGATGCCGTTGGCGGATTCTCCGAAGGTGGTGATGGTGCCCAGGTTGCTGATGAGAGTATCGCCCCCTTCACCACCGGTGCCGCCGCTGCCGCCGACCAGGGCGCTAGCGGTAATGTCGGCCACACTGGAAGCTGCGCCGGCTTGCAAGTTGAGCTCGGCAGCCCAGCCACCAGTACCTCCGCCCCCGCCGATACTTTGCGCGTACAGACCGTGGGCGCCATCGCCGTGGGTCGCCAGAATATCTTCACTGCGGACGTTTACCAGGCCGCCCGCGCCACCGGCGCCGCCGTCGCCACCGAGCGCGACTCGCGCCGCCATGGTTTCCGCGAGGATGATGCCGAGGGCTCCACCACCCACACCGCCGCCTCCACCGGTGCTTTGGGCATGAATGGCGTGGGACTCCGAGCCCTGAGTCACGATGGTGCTGCCCGTATCGATGAGTACCTCGCCGCCCCGGCCACCACTTCCGCCGGTCAGGCCCAAACTAAGACCGACGCTTGCCTCCTTGGCCGCTCCCTGACTGCCGGGCCTCTCGCTGCCTTTGAAGCCGATTGAGTGAGACGAGCTCATGCCGCCGCCGTTGCCGACGCTTTGGGCAAACAGGCCCACCGAGCGATCGCCTGCCGTGAACAACTGCCCGCGGGTGTCGACCGTTACATCGCCGCCGTCGCCGCCGGTTCCGCCTGTACGCCCCAGGGCCAGATCCAGCTTGTTGCTGGCACTCATGGCAAAGTTGAAGGTCAGGGCCGAGTTGCCGCCACCGCCGCCGATACTTTGCGCCATGAGCGCCGTCGAGTCGTGCCCCTCGGTGGCGATTAGACCGCTGTGATCCACGTTGACCGTGCCGCCTATGCCGCCATCGGCAGGCTGGCCGCCCATGGCCACATTGATTCCGGAGGCCTTCTTGTTGTAGCCCACACCCAGACTGAAGGCGGCATTGCCGCCACCGCCGCCAATGCTTTGGGCCAGCAGGCCGGTACTCTGGCGCCCGTGAGTCACAATGTTGCCGCTGTGGTCCACCACCGTGGCCGCGCCGTCACCAGCCTGGCCGCCGCCACCGCCAATAAGGATGTTGGCCTCATAGCTTCTGCTTTCAGTGCTGGCCAGGTTGCCGGACACCATGAAGTTCATGCCGGCATTACCGCCGCCACCACCGATGCTCTGGGCGATCAAGCCGTTGGATTGATCGCCGAAGGTCTCCAGGGTCGCGGCCTCGTTCGCGCCGCGAACTACGGTCACGGCGCCGGCCTCGCCACCGTCGTCGCCGGTTCCGCCCACCGCCGCCGACAAGGGGCTGCCTTTGGTGGCCACCACGCCGGATATATTCACGCCCCCGTGACCGCCACCGCCGCCCACGCTCTGCACCAGGATGCCGGTGCTGCGGGCGGAGTAATCGGTACCGTCAGGGTCGGACTCTACGGGGTCACCGTTTTCGTCCCTGAGCCGGCCGTCCGCCACGATGTTGCCGTCGCTGATGAGGGACACCTGCCCTGCGTCCGCGCCTTCCCCGCCGTCACCACCAATGCCCACGCCAACCGACACGCCCTTGCCGGGCCCGCCGCTGCCCGTGGCGTTCAAGGCCCCGCTGCCGCCCCCGCCGCCGATGCTTTGCACCAGAACGGCGGTGCTGTCCCGGCCCCGCGCCGCGATGTCGCCGGTTTGGCTCGCTGCCACGTTGCCGGCCAGATCACCGTCGCCGCCGGCGCCGCCCATGCCGAAGGCCAGGGAAGGCGTCTTGCTGCTGGAGGAGGCATTGATGCCGCCGCTGATATTCATGCCGCCGGCGCCGCCACCGCCGCCGATGCTTTGCACCAACAGGGCGCGCGAACCCGCACCGTCGGTCAGCAGATCGCCGATCACGCTGGCCGTCACGTCCCGGGCGATGCCGCCATCGCCCCCCCAGCCGCCAATCCCGGCGTTGACCTGACCATCCCCGGTGATGCCGCCCGCGACACTGATGGCGCCATTGCCGCCACCGCCGCCGATACTTTGGGCGGTCACGGCGTTGCTGTAGTCGCCGGTGGCCGCCACATTCCCGGCAATGTTCAGGTCTATCTGCCCGGCATCGCCCCCACTGCCGCCAAAGCCGCCCACACCGAGATTCAGCCCGCGGCTGGCACCGTTGCCGTGCTGGACGCCGGCGGAGACGTTGAAGCCGCCGCTGCCGCCGGAACCGCCCACGCTCTGGGCCAGAACGCCGTGGGATCCGCCATCCAGATGGCGCTGGGCAATGCCGCCATCGTCATCGACGGTAAACCGCGGCGCTTTGCTGGCCAGGGCCAGTACGTCACCGACAATGTCGGCGACCACGTTGCCCGCATCGCCGCCAGCGCCGCCAAAACCACCCAGCCCCAGGGATGCGCCATAACCACTGTCCTTGGCAAGGCTCAGGGAGCCGCTGATGTTGAGCCCGCCTTTGCCACCGCCCCCGCCGACGCTCTGCACGGTGACTGCATCGGATCGGGCGCCGCTGGTGATGGTGTCTCCCTCCAGCCAAAGGCTGGCATCACTGGCGTGGCCGCCTCCGCCGCCGAAGCCGCCGAGACCGGCGGCTACTGCGCCGCCGCTTTTCGACGAGAGGCTGACGGCGCCGGCGATGTTCATGCCGCCGTTGCCGCCACCACCGCCCATGCTTTGCACGACAACCCCGTCCGCGTCATCGCCGGCGGTCCGGACATCCCCGCTCAGATCCAGGCTTGCGGTAGCGGCATTACCACCACCGCCCCCAAAGCCGCCCGCGCCCAGGGACACCGCGCCCCCGCTCTCGCTGGACATGCTTAATCCACCGGAAATGTTGAAGCCGCCGTTACCGCCGCCACCGCCGACGCTTTGCGTCAACACGGCAGTGGAACCGTCACCAAGGGTGGTGACATCTGCCGCAATGGTGGAGTCCACATGATCGCCATCGCCGCCGTCACCACCGGCTCCGCCCAGCCCGACCGCCACACTGCCGCCGGCCTTGCCGGACAGGGACACCCCGGCGGAGATATTGAATCCGCCATTGCCGCCGCCACCGCCCACGCTCTGGGTAACTATGCCGTTGGCCCGCGCGCCTTCGGTATGGATGGATCCACTAATATCGCTGCTGACGGCGCTGGCGGTGCCGCCACCGCCGCCGCTGCCGCCCATGCCGAAGGCCACCGCACCGCCGCTTTCGTTACTGGCGGCAATGCTGCCGGAGACATTCATGGCCCCCTGGCCGCCGCCGCCACCGACGCTCTGGGCCACCACCGCATTGGCATCGTCGCCCAGGGTGATGGCTGACCCGGTGTAACCGAGATCAACCGTGCCGCTGTTGCCGCCGTCGCCACCGGAGCCGCCGAAGCCGATCGCGGCGGCGCCGCTGGATTTGCCCATGCTGAAACTGCCGGACATATTCATGCCGCCGCTACCGCCGCCACCGCCGATGCTCTGCGCCAGCACTGCGTCCGAGCCGTCGCCACCAGTGGTTACATCGCCGCTAAGGGCGCCGGTGACCGCGTCACCGATTCCGCCGCCGCCACCGGAGCCCCCCATGCCAAAGGCCAGGCTGCCACTGGCGCCGGCACTGGACGCCGCAACGCCCGTGAGATTGAAACCGCCCTGGCCACCGCCGCCACCGACGCTCTGCGCCGTCCAGGCGTCGGCATTGTCGCCGGCGGTGATGATATCTCCGGAGTAGATGACATCCACCTGAGCGCCATCGCCACCATCGCCGCCACTGCCGCCCAGGCCCACGCCCGCCGCGACACTGCCGCCCTCGCTGGCCGCCACACTGGCGTTCAACACCCAGCCGCCCTTGCCGCCGCCACCGCCGACGGACTGGGCCAGGAAGGCGTCCGATAAATCGCCTTCGGTGTGGATGCTGCCGCCGGCGTCGACGGTAACCGCAGCTCCGTGGCCTCCACCGCCGCCGCTTCCACCCATGCCGAATGAGAAGGAACCGGCGGCCGGACCGGCGGCGCCGGCCACCGCGATGGCGCCACCACCACTACCGCCGCCACCGCCCACGGACTGCACGACGATGCCGTCAGAGTCCTCGCCGCGGGTAACCACCGCGGCATCGCCCGTGAGGCTGGCGGCATCGGCGTTACCGCCATTGCCGCCGCTACCGCCCACGGCGGCGGACACAGCGCCAAAGGCGCCGAGTGATACCTGCACCGCCTGGCCGCCGTTACCGCCGCCTCCGCCGACACTTTGGCTCAGGATGCCTTCGGCACCGTCGCCGTATGTATGAATCCGCGGAGCGACGAGGGTCGGTTCACCGTCCACGTCGCGGGTAATATCTTCCAGGGTGATGGAGGCGCTGGAGGCATTGCCACCGTCGCCACCACTACCGCCAATAGCCACCCCGGCAAAGGCGGACCCGGAATAGCTGGCACCGCCATTACCCCCGCCGCCGCCCACGGATTGGGCGAAGATACCGCGCGCGCCATCACCCTCGGTGACCACGTCATGGCCGTTGGTGACCGCGACTTCGCCGGCATCGCCGCCGCCACCGCCGCTGCCGCCCAGCGCGAAGAAGACTCCGCCGCCGGTGCCGCCGTCACCACCTCCGCCACCGACGGACTGAGCCTGGATGCCATGGCTGCGCTCGCCCTCGGTGTAGATGGCACCGTGATTTTCCAGCGCGACATTGCCGCCATCACTGGTGGCACTGCCGGCACCGCCAATGGCCGCCACCCCGGCGCCATCGCCACCGAAACCGCCGCCACCCCCGACGCTCTGGGCGAACAACCCGCGGGACCGATCCCCCTGCGTGTGTATCGTCCCAGTGTTGGTAAGCGCGACGTCGCCGCCCGCACCGCCACTGCTTCCGCTCCCGCCGATGCCCGCAAGACCGTTACCGCCGCCACCGGAACCGCCGCCGCCGCCAATGCTTTGGGCAATCACCGCGTCGCTGCCCGTGCCAGCGGTGACAACCTGACCTTCGTTGGCCACTGTCACCTCGCCACCGTCACCGCCACTGCCGCCGCTGCCACCCAAGGACACGACACCGCCGGAGCCGCGCGCCGAGCCGCCGCCACCGCCAACGCTTTGGGCGAAGATGCCGCGCGAACCATCACCGGACGTGGCCAGGTCCGCCCCACTGTTGACCTGGACTTCACCGCCGGAACCAGCCGCCGAACCCGCGCCGCCCAATGCCACAAGGGCACCGCCCGCGCCGCCATCACCACCACCGCCGCCGATGCTCTGGGCGATAATGGCATCGGAGCCGTCGCCTTCGGTAACAATCACGCTGCCGGCGGCGTTGTTAACCGATACGGCGCTGCCATTACCGCCGGCCTCGCCGGTTCCGCCGAATGCCACGACACCGCCGCCGGTGCCGCCGCTACCACCACCGCCGCCGATGCTTTGCGCCATAAGTCCGTGAGCCTGGTCGCCCTGGGTATAAATGCCGGCTTCCGCACCCAGGTTGACCGTGGCCGTGCCGGCGTCGCCTCCGGCCGAGCCGCCACCGCCGAAGGAAACAATCCCCCCCGCGTCACCGCCATTGCCACCGGTGCCGCCGATGCTTTGCGCAACGATGCCGTGCGCGGCGAAGCCCTCGGTTTGGATGACACCGTAGTTGTTGACCGTCACTGCGCCGCCATGACCCCCAGCCAACGAGCTGCCGCCCTGGCCGACAAGGCCCCAGCTATCGCCGCCATCGCCGGCCGCGCCGCCGGTGCTTTGGGCGAGAATACCCACCGCGCCATCGCCAAGGGTGGCGATGTTGCCGTGATTGGTGACGGTGACCGTACCGCCGTAGCCGGGGGTCCCACCGTCGCCGCCGGAACCGAGCCATTTGCCGTCTCCGCCTTTGCCGGCCTTGCCGCTGCGGCTTTGGGCGAATATTCCGTGCGCTTCAAGACCGCTGGTGGTGATGTTCGCGGTGCTGTCCACAACCACGTTGCCACCGCGACCGCCGGAACCGCCGCGGGCAGCTTTCAGGTTTCCGTAGGAATCTCCGCCCGTGCCGCCATCACCGCCGATGCTGGACACGGTAATGCCGGGCAGGCCGTCGGTTATAGAGGTGATGGTGTCGACGGCGACGGTTTCGGTGATATCCGGGCCCGGTTTGCCGTCCTTGCCCTTGGTGGGGGCGTAGCCGATGGTCCAGCAGCTCCAGAAGCATATTCTGATACCGCCACCATCACTGCCGTTGCCGCCCGATCCGCCCTTTTTCTTGACGGCGACCACGTTGACATTACCGTCGGGCACGGTCACGGGAATGTCGCTCCCCGTCCCGCCGTCATCGCCCGGAACGACCCAGGTGACATCCTCCGGCACCACCACCACATCGAGCGGATCGGTGTCCCCGTCATCCAGAATGAACTGCTCGACGAGGCCAGTATCGGCATTGATGACGACGTCCGTTATCGTGAAGGTCTCGTGCACATCCGGATCGGGATTCTCGATGGTTGCGGGCACCGCCTCCGGCTCGCCAAATACGATGTATTCAGTACCATCCCCGGCTTCCGCCACCACCACCGGCATGGGCATGGTTTCCAGGTCGAGCAGTTCCACCACGGTCAGAGTTTCGCCGCTGGACGGGTGGGTAATCTCGTTGCCCACTTCGGTCTCGTCGGTGGGGAGATTGGCAAGAACCAGGGGAGCAAAAGCTCCGAGAACCGCGGCGCTGGGGCGGGCCAGCCAATGGGATAGACGTGTTGACGAAATGGCAACAGCCTGGCGAAGCGGATGTAGTTTGAAAGAAGGCATGGACACAGTCGGGCAAGCTCCGGATGGATTTCGGATTCTCCGTCACGATATAGCGGGACCCGGGCAAGCGCCATATGACAAACCGCATAGTCGAGGGTGGCTGAATGAGGTAACGGATGGTTGCTACACACGTTGTCGAGCCGATTTACTTGCCCCGGGTGCATGGCTAGACTGCGACCATCCAATTGGAAGCAACATCGCTCGTGGCCGGTGAACGAACTTGGAAACGCAAATACGAATACAAGAACAAGAACTCGCCGAGCAAATCAGGTTACTGTTGAAGCAAGTCATTCCCGCTCAAGGCGGCTCGGCGGGCATCTCACTGGCAACTGGATTTGCCCTCTGGAACAGCATCCCGCAACACTTGATTGTCGGCTGGGTAAGCGCGATCTGGTTGCTTGTTGTAGTTCGGATAATGGTCACGCGGCGCTTTCTCAGCCGGGAGCGCAGCGACGCCGATGTACTGCGCTGGCGTCCTATCGCGATCATGGGCGCATTCGCATCGGGCGGGCTCTACGGCACCGGCGCATTTCTGTTCCTGCCCTACTGCGATCCGTTCCAGTTGGTATTTATCACTGTTCTCGTGGCCGGGTCCATCGCCAGTGGATTGGCTTCCCAAACGCCTTATCCGCCGGCCTTCACCGCCTTTTCCATCGCCGTACTGGTCCCTTACGCCTTGGGGATGCTGATGCGGCCGGAATCCGTGCTGGCATGGGTGAGCGCGCTGACCTTTGTCTATTTGTTAACTCAGTTGGCCCACGGACGATATCTGGCCAGAATGGTCACGGAGTCCATCCGACTGCGGTACGAGAATGCCGAACTGGTGGAAGAACTTCGCGGGCAGACGCGTCGTGCCGAAGAAGCTGCCCTGAGCAAGTCGCGGTTCCTCGCGGCCGCGAGTCACGACCTGCGGCAACCTGTTCATGCGCTCGGAATGTTTGTGGAGGCACAGCAGGATGAACAGCTTCCTGAACGCGCCGAGCAGTTGCGCCTGCGCATGGGCGCTTCGGTGCGGGCCCTGTCCAAACTGACCGATAGCCTGCTCGATGTTTCCCGCATTGAGGCGGGCACACTGGAATCCCGATGCGAACCGATGGCGCTGGCGTCGCTGTTTCGGCAATTGGAGGCGGAACTTGCGCCCTTTGCCGCGCAACGGGGCATTCGTTTGCGGATGCGGGCCGGCCGTTATTGGGTACGCAGTGATCGCCAGTTTCTGGAGCGGATCATGCGCAATCTGCTGGACAACGCCATTAAGTACACCGACAAGGGTTCCGTGCTCGTGGTGTGCCGGCGGCGCGGTACGCATCTGGCGATTGAGGTTCTTGATAACGGCCGGGGTATCAAAGATGCTGAAAAACAGCGGATATTCCAGGAGTTTTACCAAGGCGGACAGCATCAGGAAGCATTCGGCGGCCTGGGGCTTGGGCTGTCGATTGTCAAAGGTCTTGCGGAAAACCTTGGGCACCGTATCGAAATGAATTCGCAACCGGAGAAAGGTTCAGCGTTTCGGGTTTTGCTCCCTCGCGCAAGTCCCGCGGAACAGAACGCGCGGGAATCAGCGATTGGGGAACCGTGTATCTCTATCGCCGATCTGGGTTTGTTTGTCATCGATGATGATCCGGCAATACTCGAGAGTATCGGGGTGTTGCTGAGTCGCTGGGGCTGCAAGGTGGCCGCTTATCGTTCGCTGGAATCCTGCATTCATGATCGCGAACGGGATTGGGAGCCGGACCTGATGCTGGTGGATTATCGTCTGGAAGGTCAGCAGACCGGCGATTACGTGGTGGAGGCGCTGCGCGCGCACTTCAACCGCAGGATCGAGGCGTTCCTTATCACCGGTGAAACCGCCGCGGAACCTCTGCGACGCATTAGAGAGGCGGGACTGCCGGTTTTGCGAAAGCCCCTGCAGCCAGCCCGGCTTCGCATCGCGCTTCACAATGTCATCGACCTGCCCGATCAGCTTTCGGAAAAATCCGCGACGTAGCCCAAGCGAATGGCCTTGGTGACCGCCTCGGTGCGATTGGCGGCGCCGAGTGCTTTAATGATGGCCGTGACGTGAATACGCACGGTGCCTTCCGCTGTGCCCAGATGCCTGGCAATGGTTTTGTTGGGTTCTCCCCGCGCCATCAACTCCAGCACTTGCCGTTGCCGCTGGGTGAAGGGATTGTCCGGCATTTCCCCGTCGTCCGTTGTAAGCGAAGGCGGAAAATAAACTCCCCCCGCCAGAACCTGCCGCAAGGCTTCAAACACCACGGCCGTGGGCGATGACTTAAGGATATAACCGCTCGCGCCCTCCCGTAACGCCGCTTTGACGGTTGCGGCTGATTCATGGGCCGAGATGATCACAATCGGTAAGGTTGGATCCGCGGAGCGCAGCCGTCGTAAGCAGCACAGGCGATCGTTTCCATCGCCAAGGCCCAAATCCAATAACGCCAGGTTCAGGTCACCTTGCTCCCTGAGTACATCGAGCCCGCCGCCGCAACTTGAGGCTTCGATCAATTGAAGGGTGTCATCAAGACGCGGAAGAAGTGCCTTTAAGCCTTCTCGAAACAAGGCGTGATCGTCAATCAATAAAATCTTCACGGTGATTTGGAACGGGCCTCAACCTACGCAACAGTTGTTCAAGCTATCACGCCCTTCAAGTGATTGCTACATTCGATCCCCCACTGACCTAGCTCAGACCGTCAATAAACTTCTCCAAATCTTCGATCGCCACCTGCTTGGTAAAGTGCCGGTCAAAGCCCGCGTCCTGCGCCCGGCTGACGTCTTTCGTCTGGCCATAACCGGTGAGTGCGGCAAGGACGGCAGGATGCGTTCGCGGATTCCGACGCAGGCGCCGGGCAACCTCGTAGCCGTCCATATCCAAGGCCAGGGCGACCGTGGCGTTAATCAGTCCGTGTTTGGCACGGTCGCGAAATAAATAACCATTCGCAAATGGCGGTGTTCGTCCACGGTCAGAACTTCATGCCGAAAATCCATCCGCCTCGCGCTGGTATCGAGAAAAGAGCCTATACCATAACCGTAGCGGTCAAGGTCGGACCGGCTCCACCATTGTCGGAAATCCGGCGATTGATCCTTCAAGTCGTCGACCAGCGAGAGCATGGCGGGATCTTCCGGAGCAACCGCGAGATTGCAACGGAATTGACTGAGGAGCTTCGAGGCGTCCTCCCGCCATTCGGGAAGGCGACGTCCTCGGACACTCTGATATCCCGACCCTGCTCGAACCAGGTGTACCAGGTGAGTCCCACGCCCGCCAGCGCGGCCACCTCCTCCCGCCGTAAGCCCGGGGTTCGTCGCCGACCGCCGACCGGCAAGCCAACGTCGGCAGGGCTGAGTTTTTGCCGGTGAAACGTGAGAAAGTCGGACAGTTCACGATGCCGACGATGCGGGGTGCGGCTGGTCACAAAGTTACTCCGGGTAGGTATTACTACAGGTAGATGTTACGCCAGGTAATAGGATAATGACTTAAATTGTAACCCTATAAGTGTGCCGCCATGATCCGTTTTCGACAACTTGGGAGGCGGCAGCGTTGCTGGGTGCCAGAACGCTGCTGCCCGAGTATCGGGTGCCCCACAGCGGCCGCATTGACCTTGCAAGCGTATTGCTGTCCCTGCTCGCAATGCTGCCCATCATCTTCGGAGTAAAACACGTCGCCAAGAACGGGCCGGAATGGAAGGCGCTCGCAGCCTTCGCCATTGGGATCGCGTGTACCGCGTTTTTTATCGCGCGGCAAAAACGCCTGGCTTACCCGCTCCTGGACGTGCGGATGTTCAACAACCGCGCCTTTTCCGCGGCGTTGGTTGTGCTGCTCGTGGGGCTGATTGGTGTCGGTGGCACGATGCTGTTGGTTGCGCAATATCTGCAATTGGTGGCTGGGCTGTCATCATTCAGAGCCGGACTCTGGATGGGGCCTCCCGCTTTTGCCATGGTCATTGCCGGCATTGCGGCCCCGCTGGTGGCCCGACGCATCCGGCCCGCCTATGTGGTCGCCACGAGCCTGGGTTTATCCGTGGTGGGTTATCTCATGCTGGCTCAGCTGGGCAGCCAGCCCCAAGGCATAATCACCGCCGTCTCCGCGTTTGCCTTTGTTTATGTGGGGCTGGGCACGATTGCAGCGCTCGGCACTGATCTGGTTGTGGGCTCGGTACCGGCGGAAAAAGCAGGGTCCGCTTCGGCCATGTCGGAAACCGTTCAGGAATTGGGCGCGTCGGTGGGCATTGCCCTGCTCGGCAGTCTGGCCAGCGCTGTTTACCGCCATCGGATAAGCGATCACCTGCCGGAAACCCTGGAGCAAGACCGACAAATCGTCGCGACTGAAAGCCTTTCCGCTGTGGTTGCCGCTGGTGATCGACTGCCAGACGGGCTT
This sequence comes from Gilvimarinus sp. F26214L, assembly GCF_054401055.1. Lineage (NCBI taxonomy): Bacteria > Pseudomonadati > Pseudomonadota > Gammaproteobacteria > Cellvibrionales > Cellvibrionaceae > Gilvimarinus > Gilvimarinus sp. F26214L. Next base: position 182,937 of record NZ_JBTIYG010000004.1, read on the forward strand.
GTTATCCACGCCCAGGCCGCGTTCATGGCGGGCTTCAATGCGGCAGCAATACTGACCGCCGCCGGCATTGCCTTATTGGCCATTGTGGCGGCCATTACTTTGAAGCACGTGGGCGTTCACCAGTGACGGGGCTCGGCGGACGGCCCTGAGATACTTGTCCGTCATTTGCCGGGCTGATAGGATTCGCCGCAAATCGTGCTCGATATTCCCGAAGGTACACCAGCCGTGAGCTCCAAAAAATCAGACCAATAAGCCGCAACAACTTTCTCCCTTGTTGTTGCGGCTGTCTGTTCGACTCCAATCTCCCTGATTCAGACAGCCGTCAAATGTCTTCCATTTGAACGGATGTTTCGTCATGTCTACACACAATCCACGCCTGTGGACTTACAGTCTGCCGGTTGCGCTGATGCTTCTGGCACCTTTCAACCTGCTTGCTTCTCTTGGAATGGATATTTATCTGCCGGTTGTTCCGGTGATGCCGGATATCCTCGGGACGACGCCGGCGGTTGTCCAACTCACACTTACCTTGTACATGATTATGCTCGGCGTCGGGCAGGTTGTATTCGGTCCGGTGTCGGATCGAATCGGGCGGCGTCCGGTGCTGTTGCTCGGTGCGTTGATATTCTCAGCGGCATCGTTCGCACTCGCGGCCACAGCGTCGGCGAATCTCTTTGTCGGCTTACGCCTGGTGCAGGCCGTTGGCGCATCGGCAATGCTCGTGGCCCTGTTCGCGACCGTGCGTGATGTCTATGCCGCACGGCCCGAGAATGCGGTGGTTTACAGTCTGCTGAATTCGATGCTGGCTTTTGTCCCCGCGCTGGGCCCCATTGCCGGTGCGGTGCTTTTGCAAACCTTCGATTGGCGTGCCGTCTTCATTGCCCTCGGCATACCTGCGCTGATCATGCTGCTGATCGCGCTGCCAGGCTGGCCGGAGACGCGACCCAAAGCACGGAGCCGTAGCGGACTTGCCTTGGGTTCCATTTTGGGCAGCCTGCCCTTCTGGGCTTATACGCTGGGGTTCGGAGCGGCCATGGGTTCGTTCTTCGTGTTCTTCTCCACGGCGCCGCGGATTCTGATCGACGGCGCCGGGTTCTCGGAATTCGGCTTTAGCCTGGCCTTCGCCACGGTTGCGGCGGTGATGATCGGAACAGCGCGCGTCGCAAACCGGTTCGTGGCGCGATGGGGCGTCGCCGGCAGCGCTGCCCGGGGGATGGTGCTGTTGCTCCTGGGTGCGGGCTCGTTATCGCTGGGGCAATTTTATTTTGAGCCGTCGTTCTGGTCTTTCATTCCGCCCATGTGGTTGATCGCAGTCGGGATCGTCTTCACCACTTCGGTAACAGCCAATGGCGCATTGCAGGAGTTTTCAGATGTTGCGGGTACGGCCGTGGCCCTGCACTTCTGTATTCAGAGCATCGTTGTTGGCGTGGTTGGAACGGCGTTTATCGTCACCTTGAATGGAGACACCGCCTGGCCGTTGATCAGCTATTCGGCCGCGATGGCAACGATCACACTGGGTGGGCTATGGTGGCTTGGTATTCGCCGCCCGCAGCCTGAATCGCAGCCGTCTGCATAGGGGGAGACCCACCATGATTATCGTCAGGAAAGCCGCAGCCGCCGATGCAAGCCTTTTGCCGGACATTGAGCGCTCGGCCGGCAAGGCCTTCTTGACGATTCCCGATCTCGCCTGGATCGCCGAGGATGATGTTCAGCCCCTGGATCGCCACCTGGAACTCATTGCCGGCGGCAATTCCTGGGTGGCGGTTGACGAAGGGGACGCACCCATTGGTTTTTTGAGTGCGGAGAGGATCGGCGATCGGCTGCATATCTGGGAGCTTGCCGTGCTGCACGAATGCCAGGGGCGCGGGATCGGCCGAGCCTTGCTCGGCGAGGCCGTGGAATCAGCCCGATCTCAGGGATGCCTCGCCGTCACCCTGACCACGTTCCGGGATCTCCGCTGGAATCAGCCCTTTTACGAAAGTGTTGGATTCCGGATGCTGGGCGGGGGGGAAATTCCGGCGGATTTGCAGGCGATCCTTGATCGTGAAATTGCGAACGGTCTGCCTGGTGAGAAGCGGTGTGCTATGCGGTTGCCGTTGTTCGGCTAGTGGATGACCGGTAGGGTTCAGAGTACGAAAGGGACGGCAACAATGCATCGCAGAGAGATTGCCCCTAGGAAAAAGGATTGATTATTTCGATCCCGGTCCCGGCGAAATCCCGAATGTTGCGGGTTATCAACGTAAGACCATACACGAGCGCTGTGGCTGCGATCTGTTTGTCCAGCGCGTTTTCCGGGTACGGGACGCGTAGACGGCCCCATACCAGCGCCTCTTCCCTGCCAAAGTCGAGAATATGGTCTGCGTACTGTTCAAGCAAAGTTGAGAGCCAATCTTCCAGCAAACTGGCTTGAGTGTAATCGCCCCTATAATTAATCAGATCGACTCCGCGACGCAGTTCACCGATTGTTACGGCGCTAATATAGCTCGGGATGTCCTTTTCTCTCGCTTGGTCTATAAAGGAAATTACACCCGCGTTTGCGCGATTCGATTTGCGTAGCTCGCTGACTATATTGGTGTCGAACAGGTACATTTGTTTTCATCCTTGATTGTTCATCCTCGGGCCTAGTCCTCAAACACGTCGGGAGCGCCGCGATCCTGTACGCGAGTAAAGTCCTTGTCGTTGCCGACGTCAGGCATTTGGCTGAGCACTTCCAAGAACGTTTTCTTGGAGGGGCGCACCAGCGCCTCTTCGAGGATTCGGCGATGCTCAGCCTCTGCGCTGACCCCGTGCTGAGCGGCACGCTGCTTTAACGCGAGAGCTATTTTGTCGTCAACATTACGCACAATTAGGTTCGCCATTGGGTCACCTCCACAAACATGCGCTCAATGATATCATTGATATCACCGTAATCAAGCGCTTCGGAACATTTCTTCGTCAGCTCCGGCATCATCGCGAATCCGAGTCCAAGCGCCAGAAAACCCTAGGATTTTCCCCCACGTTTCGATAAAATGCCGCGCTCTTTGCAGAGGCCTGGTGGCAGAGTGGTTATGCAGCGGACTGCAACTCCCTGTCCCGTTGGGTAAAAAGAGCCGGTCTCGAACCGGCGTGAACGGAAGCACAGAGACAAAGTTTTATGGCTAGGTGGCAGAGTGGTTATGCAGCGGACTGCAACTCCCTGTCCCCTTGGGTAAAAAGGGCCGGTCTCGAACCGGCGTGAACGGAAGCACAGAAACAAAGTTTTATGGCTAGGTGGCAGAGTGGTTATGCAGCGGACTGCAACTCCGTGTACGCCGGTTCGATTCCGACCCTAGCCTCCATATCGAAAGGCAGCGCCCAGGCGCTGCCTTGTCCTCAGCCCCTGGCTTAAGCACCCCCCGCCCGGGTGGTGAAATTGGTAGACACAGGGGACTTAAAATCCCCCGGCCATTGCGGCCGTGCCGGTTCAAGTCCGGCCCCGGGCACCATCTTGTATAACCCGCCCAAATCTGGCCATTGCCACCTCGCTGCGCAAAACCTCGGCAGGGACTTGAACCGTATCGGTTCAGGTGACTCGCGCATCCATGCGCTCGGTCCTTCGGACCAGCCGGAAAACGGCTGTCCAAATCCGTTCCCGACGGATTTGTCCGGCCCCGGGCACCATCTTGTATAACCCGCCCAGATCTAGCCATTACCACCTCGCTGCGCAAAACCTCCGCAGGGACTTGAACCGTATCGGTTCAGGTGACTCGCGCATCCTTGCGCTCGGCCCTGCGGACCAGCCGGAAAGCGGCTGTCCAAATCCGTTCCAGACGGATTTGTCCGGCCCCGGGCACCATCTTGTATAACCCGCCTAAATCTGGCCATTGCCACCTCGCTGCGCAAAACCTCTGCAGGGACTTGAACCGTATCGGTTCAGGTGACTCGCGCATCCATGCGCTTGCGTAACGTCAACTCAGAGACGACAAAGGCCGGAGCTACAAAGCTCCGGCCTTTCCTGTTTCCGGCTCCTTCGAGTTGAGGGAATCAGCTACCGCTGGATTCTCTCTCGCTCCCCTCCTCCGTCGGGCTCGGGTTGGCGGGCCCGGGTTCGCCGAGTTTTTCGCGGACGTCCTCTTCCTGCTCACCGTGGTGGCTGAGGTAGGGCCAGGCGGCTTTGAGGTAGATGATCATGGACCAGAGCGTGAGTGCGGCGGCCACGTAGAGGCAGATGTAGCCGACGGTGGTGAAAAATGAACCGGGTACCGGCGGGAACATGAGCAAGACGATGATGGCGGTCATCTGGAAGGTGGTTTTAACCTTGCCCAGATTGGAGACGGCCACGGAGGCGCGTTTGCCCAGTTCGGCCATCCATTCCCGCAGGGCGGAAACGACGATTTCCCGGCCGATAATGACGGCGGCCGGGAGGGCAAACCAGGCGGTTTCGTGGGCTTCCACCAGCAGCACCAGAGCCACCATGACGATGAGCTTGTCGGCGACCGGGTCGAGGAAGGCGCCGAAGGCGGTGCTCTGGTTGTATTTGCGGGCGATGTAACCGTCCGCCCAGTCGGTGATGGCAGCCAGGCTGAAGACGGCGGCGGACGCGATGTAGTGCCACTTGTAGGGCAGATAGAACACCAGCGCCAGCAGTGGGATGAAGGCGATGCGCACCAGGGTCAGCTGTGTGGCTATTGTCATGGGTGGTGCTTTCATGCGGTCCTGGCTACCTCGCGAGTGCTTCTACTGCTGTGAATTCGTCGCGCGTCAATTCGCGCTTGAGCTGGCGCAAACAAAGCGCCGCAAGTTACTAATTGTGGAGACTGCTGTAAATATCCTCGGCGATCTTTTTGCTGATCGACGGAACTTTGGCCAATTCGTCGACACTGGCCTTGCGAACCTCCTGCATGCCGCCGAAGTGGCGGAGCAATTCCCGCCGACGTTTGGCACCCACGCCGGGGATGTCCTCCAGCAGGGAGGTGCGGCGTTTCTTGTCGCGGCGGTTCTTGTGGCCGGTAATGGCAAAACGGTGGCTTTCATCCCGCACCGCCTGAATCAGGTGCAAGGCCGGCGAGTCGCCGGGGATGACCCGGGCGTTGCCCGCATCGTCCAGGAACAGGGTTTCGAAACCGGCCTTGCGGGTGGTGCCTTTGGCCACCCCCAGCAGGCGCAGGTCGTTGACGCCCAATTCCGCCAGAACCTTTTTTGCCGCGTTGAGCTGGCCCTTGCCTCCGTCGATCAGGAGGATGTCCGGCAGTACGCCCTCCCCTTTCTGGATGCGGGTGTAGCGGCGGCTGATGGCCTGTTCCATGGCGGCATAGTCGTCGCCCGGAGTCACTCCCTTGATGTTGAAACGCCGGTAGTCGGAGCTGACCGGGCCGCCCTGGTCAAATACCACGCAGGACGCGACGGTCTCCTCCCCGCTGCTGTGGCTGATATCAAAGCACTCCAGCCGCCCGGGGGTTTCATCAAGGTCCAGCACGTCCCGCAGGGCCTCGAAGCGGCGCTGCATGCTTTGCTGGCTCTGCTCGTGGGCGCCCAGGTTTTCCCGCGCGGCCCGCTCCGCCAGCTCCAGCCACTTCTGGCGGGCGCCGCGCACCTGGCTGGCGATGCTCACGTTGCGATTGCGGCGAGTCTTCAGCGCATCCTGAAGCAGGCCCTTCTCATGCTCTTCTATGGGTGCACTGACCACGATCTGGGGCGGAATCTCCCGGGTGCGGGCGCCCAGGTAAAACTGGGGCATGAAGTCCGCCAGGAATTCGCCGTCGCTCTGGGGCAGCTTCTCTTGATAATAGTAGCTGCGGCTGCCCAGGATGCGGCCCTGGCGCACGTAGAGCACGTGGACGCAAATGCTGTCCCCCTGCCGGGCCAGGGCCATTACGTCCAGTTCACCGCTGTCCGCCTCCGCAAACTGCTGGGCCTGGATGCTGCGCAGGGCGGAGATCTGGTCCCGCAGCACAGCGGCGCGCTCGTAGTCCTGGGCCTCGGCCGCCGCTTCCATCTGGTTCGCCAGTTCGCGGGTCAGCTCGGTGTTGCGGCCGGTGAGAAACATCTCCGTATGGCGCACGTCCTCGGCGTAGTCCTCGGGGGAAATAAGGTTGACGCAGGGGGCGGTGCAGCGGTTGATCTGGTACTGCAGGCAGGGGCGGCTGCGATTGCGGAACACGCTGTCCTCGCATTGGCGCACCCGAAAGGTCTTCTGCAGGAAGTTCATGCTGTCGCGCACGGCGCCAACGCCGGGGTATGGGCCAAAGTACTGGCCTTTGCGCTTTTTAGCGCCCCGGTGCATGGCGATGCGCGGGTAGTCCTCGCCGCTGCTGAGGAAGATGTACGGATAGGATTTATCGTCCCGCAGCAGAATGTTGTAGGGCGGGCGCTGGGATTTGATGAGGTTCTGTTCGAGGATGAGCGCTTCCATCTCGCTCTGGGTCACGGTGACCTGAACGTTGTGGATGCGCTTGACCAGGGCCTCGGTTTTGGGCGCCAGCCCGGAATTGCGGAAATAGCTGGAGACCCGGTTCTTGAGGTTTTTGGCTTTGCCTACGTACAGCACTTTCCCGTTGGCGTCGTACATCTGGTACACGCCGGGGTTTGTGCTCAGGTTCGGCAGGAAGCGCTTGGGATCGAATCGGGTTTCTTCAGGGGACATCAGGAATCGGGGTTGCGATGGAGTGCCAATGATACCACGGGGGGGCCAGGGGCCAACGGGGCGGGAGTGTGCTCGGGGTGGAAAGTGTGTTCGGGGTGGGACATGTTGGGTTACGCTGCGCTAACCCAACCTACGGTGGGTTGTTGGGTTACGCTGCGCTAACCCAACCTACGGTTGATGACGGTTCGGGAGGTGGGGTGGCGTCGCGTGGCGCGTAGGTTGGGTTAGGCCGGAGGCCGTAACCCAACGGTTTTGCGACATCAGCGGCTGGCGATGGCGTCCAGATCGAGGAGGTTGTGGCGAACTGCCAGGAGCGCCAGCTCAACGTCACTGTGGATGCTGAGTTTCTCGAAAATGCGGTAGCGGTAGCTGTTAACGGTTTTGGGGCTGACGCAGAAGGTGTCGGCGATCTCCTGTACCTTGCTGCCGTTGACGATCATCACGGCTGTTTGCAGCTCCCGCTCGGAGAGGCTGTCAAAGGGATTGTCCCCGGTTTTGCCGCTGAACTTCTTGAGGGCCAGTTGCTGGGCGATGGAGGTGCTCATGTAATGGACGCCCTTCATCACGCTGTTAATGGCGGCGATCATCTCATCCACTTCCGCGCCCTTGGTCACATAGCCGAGGGCGCCCGCCTTGATCAGCCGCTCCGGATAGAGATCGTCATCGTAGGCCGTGACGGCAACGACTTTGATCTGCGGGTCGATGGCGAGCAGCTTGCGCGTGGCCTCCACACCGCCCATGCCAGGCATTTTTACGTCCATCAGGACGACGTCGGGTTTGTTTTTGCGGCAGATTTGGAGTGCTTGTTCCCCGGTTTTGGCGTCGCCGATGACTTCGAAGTTATCGACGTCTTCCAGCATCCGGGCGATGCCCATGCGGACGAGATCGTGATCGTCCACAACTAAGATCTTGATGGTCATTACGTTCCCCGTTGTCCCGCGCAGACCGGCAGGACGAAGTGTTCTTCTTATCGCATCCCTTCCTGCTGTTATCGCTAACCGCAGAGTGGCATCCCGCCAGTCTGCATGGTTGTCACACGAGCCGGGAAAATGTATCACCGCTGGCGGGGAAAGCATAGCGACAATTCCTGAGGCGCCGTCCAGGGTGGCATTTAAATCATTTCATTAGCGCCCTTTCGCAAGGCGTGGTTATTTGGCGTTCAGCACGTGTGCCCCGGCCGGTTAGCGCTCCCGTTTAACCGGCCCGATGATTTGCCTGAGAGTGATATTAATTCGCTCTTGAACCGGCTTGCGGGTTTTTGGCAGGGCGTGAACCCAGTTGCGCTGGGTGTCGCCGAGCATCAGCAACAGGGAGCCGGATTCAAGCAGCAACTCATGCTTGAGCCCCTTGTCCCGGCGATGTTTGAATACGAAGCGACGACTGCCGCCCAGGGAAACCGAGGCAATTTGCGGACGCGGCCCCAGTTCCGGCTCGTTGTCGCTGTGCCAGCCCACACTGTCCGCCCCGTCCCGATAAAGGTTCAGCAGCGCGCTATTGATGTGGAAGCCCGGGCAGATTTTCGCCAGGGTGGTCTGTACCCGCTCGCGAAGGGTTTGCAGCTCCGGGGTCCAGGGGTGAGGTTCGAAGTCGGTGCCGGAGTAGCGATAACCGCAGCCGGGGTCACCATACCAGGCGTTCAAGCGCGGAATCTGCACCGGTCGCCCGGCGATGCGGATGGTGGACTGCTCCCAGGCGATGGTGCGGCGCAGGGAGCTGAACAGCTTCGAACTCTCGTTGGTGTCGAGCCAGCCTCTGATCAACAGGAGCTCACCGCCCTCCATGACGATGGATTGATCCTCCGTCGGGAACAATGGATCAGTCGTGATTGACTGAAAGGGTACCGGGTTCGGCATGAGGTAAAACCGCCTGTTAATAGGCTACCGGCTCTCGTTCCAGGCGAATGCCGAAGCGCTCTTCAATATCCTGCTGGAGCCTGGCGGCATAGGTCAGCACCGCCTGACCTGAACGGCGGCCCGGGTTGACGAGCACCAGAGCCTGGTTGATGTGCATGCCCAGGCCCGCGTCGCTGTGCCCGCGCCAACCGGCCCTGTCCAGCAACCAGCCCGCGGCAATTTTCACCTTGCCCTCCCCCGCCGGATAGCTAACCACGTCCGGGTGAGTGGCCTTCAGCGTGGCAAAGGTCTCTGCGTCCACGATGGGATTCTTGAAAAAGCTGCCAGCGTTGGGAATGGTCGCCGGGTCCGGCAATTTGCTGCGGCGGATCGCGCACACGGCTTCGCTCACCATGCGGGCGTTGAGCTGCTGCTCAGGAACTTCCTCCAAGGCTTCGCGCAAGGGCGTGTAACTCAGGTTCAGTCTTGGTTCCCTCAGCAATTTGAAAGTCACGTGGGTAATGACGTAGCGATCTTTCAACGCGTTCTTGAAAGCGCTGTCCCGGTAGCGGAAGTCGCAGTCCGCCCGATTGAATGTAACGGGCTCACCCGAACAGCGATCGATGGCCTCGAGGCTGTGGAAGACACTGTCCAGCTCCACCCCATAAGCACCAATATTCTGTATGGGCGCTGCGCCGACAGTGCCGGGAATGAGCGAGAGGTTCTCCAGGCCGAAGTAGTCGCGCTCCAGGCTGTAGTCCACCAGGTCCTGCCACACCTCCCCTGCCCCGGCTCGCACAAGCACGCTCTGGGGGCCTTGCGCGATGAGCTCGAAGCCCTTGATGGCCATATGTAAAACCAGGCCGCGGAAGGTTTCGGGCAACACCACGTTGCTGCCGCCGCCCAGCACCAGAAGCGGACAGTGTTCACGATGGGCCAACAGCAGGGCCTCGCGCAGCTGCTGTAGACCCGCAATCGCAACATATCGCGCTGCTGTGCAGGGAACCGCCAGAGTGTTGAAGCCTTGCAGGGAGACGTTGCGCCGGGGCACCAGAGTCATGGCAACGATGCTCTACAACTGTTGGCGAATGTGGCGGAGCAGGCCGTGGCTCGCATCTTCCACCATATCCAGTACATGCTCAAAACCCTGGTCGCCACCGTAATAAGGGTCCGGCACCTCCTCCACATCGAAACGCTCGGAGAATTCGAGGAACAACCCCAGATGGCCACTATACTGCGGCGGCTTCATGCTCTGGAGGTTGCCCAGATTCTGCTTGTCCATGGCCAGCACGTAGTGAAACTGCTCGAAGTCCCGCGGGTGAACCTGCCGTGCGATCAGATCATCCATGGCATAACCGCGGGTAGTCGCCGCCGCCAGCGCGCGGCTGTCCGGCGCACGGCCGATGTGCCAGTCCCCGGTTCCCGCCGAATCGATGAAGATACGATCTGTCAGCTCCGCCTCCCGCACCGCGTGCCGGAAGACGCTGTGAGCGGTGGGGGATCGGCAAATGTTGCCCAGGCATACAAATAAAACGTTGATCATTGCTGTTTATACTCCGTGATTCTCTGTCATCAAGCTGCGCACCCGCTCCAGATCCGCCGCCGTGTCCACGCCGCCAGGCACTGTCGCGCTGGCTTCATCCACATGGATGCGCCGGCCCTGCCACAGCACGCGCAGCTGTTCGAGTTTTTCGATGTTTTCCAGGGGAGCCATGGGCCAGGTTACAAAGTCGTGCAGCAGCTTGACCCGGTAGGCATAGATGCCGATATGACGGTAGGCCGCCGGCGGTGTCTCACTCCCCTCCGCATCCGCCGCGAACTGATCCCGCGGCCAGGGAATGGGCGCGCGACTGAAATACAGTGCGCGATTGTTGTTGTCCCTGACCACTTTGACCGCATTGGGGTCGCGGAAGGTGGCGGCATCCGGGATGGCCTCACACAAAGTCGCAACACTGGACTGCGCATCGCGCGCCAGATTCCCGGCAACCTGGTCGATGACCCGAGGCGGGATGAGCGGCTCGTCCCCTTGCACATTGACCACAATTGCGTCATCGCTCAGGCCCATCAAAGTGGCGGCCTCCTGCAGGCGATCGGTGCCGGACTGGTGATCCTCCCGGGTGAGGTAGGCGGTACCACCAAAGGCCGTTACTGCGTCCACAATACGTTGGTCATCAGTGGCGATGGCGACCCGCTCTGCGGCACTTTGCAGCGCGCGCTCATACACATGCTGAATCATGGGCTTGCCCCCGATGGGTGCGAGCATTTTGCCGGGCAGGCGCGTGGAGGCGTAGCGGGCGGGAATTACAACGGAGAAAACTGTATTCATTCTGAGCAGCACTGACCTCATAAACTCGATAAAGTTGGGGGGTTGGCGCGTAAATCATGGAGCTTTAATGGCGCCTCTCGGAGCACCTGTGGTTCGCTTGCATAGGTCTGGAGGCTACAGTAGTATGCGCCACAAACTTGGCAGCTAGCTCTTCTTTCCAACCAAAATTTGCCTATTGTGCCAGTCGTCGCCTCACTAGCGAAGTGCTTTTGTGATGCACCGCACAGGGGTAGCCGCTCGGACGGGCTCAAGGACGAAATCTTCAGCTGGTTGGAACTCAAATCCATTTCGATCGAACAGCCGGCGACGGCGATCCCGTCGCCCGGTGGTGCGGTCTTGTAAACGGGAGAAGCAGTCCCGAACGGTGCGGTATCAACCCGTTAAAAGCGGAACACTGCCACCGACAAGCCGTCTCCGCCACTGTGTCGGCAGTATGCTTCAGTCAGGGCCAGTTTTCATGTCACACGATAGTCAGCAATCGGATCCCGCCAGTCCCAGACAGGATTCCGACACTCCCCGCCTGATCGTAGGCGTCGGCGCATCCGCGGGAGGGCTCGACGCCTTCAGTCAACTGCTGCGCTCCCTGCCTGACGATACGGGTATGGCTCTGGTCTTCATTCAGCATTTATCACCCAGCCACAAAAGCATCATGGTGGACCTGCTGCGCGAGCACACCCGAATGGGAGTGCAGGAAGCCGCGGATGGAATGCCCGTGGAGCGCAACCAGGTGTACATGATCCCGCCGGACAGCATCATGTCCATCAGCGATGGACATCTGCACATCAGCCGGCCCCAGGCCACCCGTCACGGACTCCAGTTGCCCGTTGATGAATTTTTTATTTCCCTCGCTGACGACGCAAGCGAGCGCGCCGTGGGCGTCATTCTTTCCGGGACCGGGTCCGATGGTACGCGCGGCATCAAGGCGATCAAGGAAGCGGGCGGCCTGGTGCTGGTGGAAAGCCCGCAGACGGCCAGTTACAAGGGAATGCCCCGCAGCGCATCGGGCACCGGTCTGGCCGACTATGTTCTGCCCGTGCCGGAACTGACGGAAAAACTGGCGGATTTCGCCCGCCAGCCCCACCTGATTCAGCGGGCTCAGGAGAGGTCCATTGTCGGCCTTGGAGAAAAGAACCTGCAGAACATCATCGAAGCCCTCCATCTGCGTTCAGGCTATGACTTCCGCGAGTACAAGAAGCCGACCCTGTCCCGCCGGATCCAGCGTCGCATGGGTTTGCGCAATGAAACCGATGCAAGTTCCTATGTGGAGTTGCTGAAATCCGACGACCACGAAGCCTTCCAGCTTTTCAAGGACATGCTCATCGGGGTAACGGCATTCTTCCGGGACCGTGAGGCCTTTCTGGAATTGCAGAACATGGTGCTGGAACCGCTGGTGCGCAGCCAGAGCGGCAGTGAACCGATCCGCATCTGGATGCCGGGCTGCAGCACGGGCGAAGAGGCCTACTCCTTGGCGATTCTGCTCAGCGAGGAGTTCGCCCGGCAGAAGATCAATTTCAATGCCCAGATATTCGCCACCGACATCGACGAAGATGCTGTGAGCCGGGCACGGGCCGGCCGCTACAGCGCCAACGTGGCGAATGAAATCCCCGAAGAATACCTGCACCGCTACTTCGATGAGGACGACGGCGGGTATGCGGTCAAGAAGTCCCTGCGCGAATCGGTGACCTTTGCCGTGCAGAACCTGATCGCGGACCCACCCTTCAGCAAACTGGATTTGGTTTGCTGCAGGAATTTGCTGATCTATCTCGAAAACAGCATGCAGGACAAGCTTCTGCAACTGTTTCATTTCTCGCTCAACTCGGACGGATACCTGTTTCTGGGCAGCTCCGAATCCACGGCCCGCCATGCCGGTCTGTACACTCCCCTGTCCAAGCAGAACCGCATCTTCCGCAAAAACCCGGCGGCAAACCAGGGACGTCAGATTACCGAACAGCGAACCTATTCCTTCAACAAAACAGCGGCCGGACAACTCAGCCGGCCGGACACCAATACGGCGCTGTCCGGTACACTTTTCTCCGCGGCCGAAACCACCCGCACCGCATTGCTGGCCAACTATGCACCGCCGGCGGTGTTGATCAACAACAACTATGAAGTACTTTACTTTCAGGGCGAGACCAGCCCCTACCTGTACGAGGTGGAGGGCGAACCCACCAACGACGTGTGCGCCATTGCCGCCGCGGGGCTGAAGACCAAGATCCGGGCTGCCGTACAGAAAGCGCGACGAACAGGAGTCAAAGGCTCCTCGCTGGCGCGGCACGTGCGCAAGAGCAACGACGAAAGAGTCTCCCTCAACGTCAGCGCCGTTCCCATCAGGAAGACCAGCTCCAGTGAATCTCTGTACCTCGTGACCTTTCAGGAGCAGGAGGACACCGAGCGGGAAGTTCCGGAAGTTGCGCCGGACGATGCAGAGGCGAGCCTCTCGTCCCAGCTCGAGTACGAGCTCTTTGTAACCCGCCAGGATTTGCAGAGCACCATCGAGCAGTTGGAAACTTCGAATGAGGAACTGAAGGCTTCCAACGAAGAAATCATGTCCATGAACGAGGAGCTCCAGTCCTCCAACGAAGAACTGGAAACCTCGCGGGAAGAACTTCAGTCCCTGAACGAGGAGCTGAACACGGTCAACAATCAGCTCGAAGACAAGGTCGAGGAACTCGAATCGGTCAACAACGACCTGTCCAACCTTCTCTCGAGCACCGACATTGCAACAATCTTCCTGGACACGAACCTGCGCATCCGCCGGTTCACTCCCGCGGCCCACAAGATCATTCACGTCATCGACAGCGATATCGGCCGGCCACTGGCCGACCTGGCCATGAACTTCCGGGACAAGGACCTGATTCGCGACTCCCGCAAAGTGCTGGAATCCCTGAGCCCCATCGAAACTCAGGTGACCGATGGTCAGGGGCGCTTCTACCTGCGCCGCATTACCCTGTATCGCACGCTGACCAATCGCATCGAAGGGGTGGTCCTGACCTTCACCGACATCACCGAGATGCACGAAACCATGAACCGCCTGAAGATCCGGGAGAAGCAGCAGGCCCTGGTTGCGAAGTTCGGTCAGGAGGCGCTGACCGAACCGGATCTGGATGCCCTGCTCGACCGGGCGGCGCGATGGTCGGCCGAGGCGGTGGGCGTGGATATGTGCAAGATTCTCGAGCTTGAAGAGGAACAGCTGTTCCTGCGCGCCGGCGTGGGCTGGCAGGATGGACTGGTTCGTTCGGCCCACCTCCCAACGGACCAGGGTTCCCAGGGCGGGTTTACCCTGGCCAGCCGCATGCCCGTCATCGTCGATGACCTGCAATCGGAGTCGCGCTTCCAGGGGCCGGAGTTCCTCACCCGGCACAATGTGCGCAGCGGGATGAGTGTGATCATAGGGCCCTACGAACGCCCCTGGGGTGTGCTGGGCGTACACACGGACCGGCGCCTGACCTTCACCCAGGAAGACATCAACTTCATTCAGGCCATGGCCAACGCACTCTGGTCCGCCATCCAGCAGAAGCAAACCCTGGATGAGATCCGGCAGCAGTCCCTGGCCATCCGCGACCGCGAGGAGTGGCTGCGCCTGGCGCTGACCTCTGCCGAACTGAGCAGCGCCTGGATCGATCTGAGCGCCGGGGAAATCATTCACTACCAGCCGCGGGCCGAAGCCGGCGACGCACTGGACCTGCGGCGGGAAGCGCTGGACAGTCACCTCAGATCCATACACGCGGAAGATCGCGCCCTCGTTGAAAATACCTGGAAGCACTCCATCGAGCAGCAACAGGGTTTTGTCATCGAATACCGGGTGCGGGACGGTGATCGCGAACGCTGGGTTCGCAACTGGGGTCGCTTCGTGGACCTGCACGGCAGCCCGCGTCTCGCCGGTATTACCATGGACGTGAGTCATGAGAAGCACAACGAGGCCCGCCTGCAGGCGGCCAAGCGGGCGGCGGACGCATCAAACCAGGCCAAGAGTGCGTTCCTTGCGAATATGAGCCACGAAATCCGCACCCCGCTAACAGCCATTCTGGGATATGCGGATCTGCTGCACATGGATCTGAACCGGGACGGACACTCGGACAGTTACCTGCACAAGATCAAGACCAACGGCCACAACCTGCTGGAAATCATCAACGACGTGCTGGACCTCTCCAAGGTGGAAGCGGATCGGATCGAGATCAACAAGCAGGCCTTCCCCATCAAGACCATGCTGGCGGAACTGCTCTCCATCGTCCATCTGCGCGCGCAGGAGAAAGGCCTGACCTTTGAAATGCAGGTGGAGGATGCAGTGCCTGCCTCGGTGTGCACAGACATGGGCCGACTGAAACAGGTGCTCACCAACCTGATCTCCAACGCCATCAAGTTCACCCAGCAGGGCTCGGTGCGTCTGCAACTGGCCGTGCAGGGACCGAGGAACAACACCTCCCTGCAGTTCAAGGTCATTGATACGGGAATCGGCATCCAGCCGGAACTGCTGGAGAAAATTTTCGATCCCTTCGAGCAGGTGGATTCCTCCATCGCCAAGAATTATGGCGGCACGGGGCTGGGCCTGACCATCTCCCGCCGGATTACGCAGCTCCTGGGCGGTTCGCTCGCCGTTGACAGCTCCCCAGAAAAAGGCAGCACCTTTACCCTGGATCTGCCCATCGGCTCGACGGAGGACGAGGAGTATGTCCGGATCGACACCATCGAAGCATTGACTCACGAACACACCGCGCCGGATGTGAACTCGGGCCAGTTGCAGGGCGTGCATATTCTGGTGGTTGACGACATCGACGACGTGCTCACGCTCATCGCACAGATGCTGAGCAGAGCCGGCGCAAAAGTCAGCACCGCGATCAACGGCGCCGAAGCGCTGGAGCGGATCGAGGAGTGTAAAGAGCGTGGTGAGCCGGTGGACGTGGTTTTGATGGATACCATGATGCCGGTGGTGGATGGCTATACCGCCGTGCGACGCCTGCGCAGCAAAGGTTTCGACAAGCCGGTGATTGCCCTGACCGCGGCAGCCATGACCAACGATCGGGAGCGCTGCCTGCAGGCCGGATGCAACGATTATCTTTCCAAGCCCGTGACCATGGAAAAGCTGCTGTCGATTCTCAACTCTCAGCTTTCCGGGCATGGCCGCGTCAGCATCGAGGAATCCGCCAGAGTGTTGATTATCGAAGACAACCGGGATGCGGGCGAGGCCGTAACCGAGTTGCTGGAGATATCGGGTTACGAGTGCCGACTGGCCGCCAGCGGTGAGGAAGGAATTCGCCAGGCGCGGGAGTTCGAACCGGCCGTGGTGCTATTGGATCTCACGCTGCCCGACATGGACGGTTACGAGGTGGCCCAGCGATTGGCAAAACTTCCCGGCGCCGACCAGCGCCGGCTCATCGCCCTGTCCGGTCAGGACCTGGAAGGTCAGAAGGACAAACTGGAAAAAGCGGGCTTTGAGGCCTACCTGCAAAAACCCGTGGGCGCAACGGCGCTGGCGGCCTACTTCCCTGCCCTGGCGGAGCTGGGCGTCTGAGCCGTACTCAGACGGAATGCCGGCGCGAGGCGTGGATCGCGTCGGCCACAGCGTCGTAGAATTCTTCTTCAAGCTGTGCGTGCACGGTGAGATACCAGTAGTTCTCCAGTGTGGCCGTGGGCACATCCTTGGCGCTTTCCAGCACCGCCTGACATTTCACCGCGTCCTTTTCCGTCATCACTACGGGCAGATCATCGTCAAAGCGCAGATCCGCCACCTGGAATGGATGGTGATCGGGAAAGCCGTGCTCGATAACGTCGAGGCCAAGGTCCCGTAGGGTTTGAAAAAAACGGGCCGGGTTGCCGATTCCGGCCAGCGCGTGAACACGCCCGGAAGACCAGGGCGGCTGCTCCACCGGTGCGGTTCCAATACCATGTACGGCCTGCCACGCATCGGGGAGCAGGCGCATTCGTTGCGCGGGTTTTCCGTGGCCCGCAATGGCCGCACCACCGTCCCCATTGATCACCAGCCAATCCACCTCCTGCAATCGGCTCAGGGGCTCGCGCAAGGGACCGGCGGGCAAGAGGTGACCGTTGCCCACACCGCGCTGACCATCCACCACCACGATCTCCAGATCCCGCGGCAGTCGATAGTGTTGCAGGCCATCGTCGCTGAGGATTACGTTGCAGTGATTCCCTGCGATCAACGCTCGAGCGGCCGCGAGGCGGTCCGCGTCGATCATCACCGGACAGCCGCTGCGGCGGGCAATCATCAGCGGTTCATCGCCGGCCTGCTCAACAGGGCTGCCTGCGCTTACCAGAAAGGGATAATGCGGCGCCCTGCTTCCATAGCCGCGGCTCACCACCCCCGGCCGAAAGCCGCGCTGGCGCAACGCACGGGCCAGAGCGATCAGCAAAGGAGTTTTACCCGCGCCGCCCACGTTGATGTTGCCCACCGCAACCACGGGGACCGGCAGGGATGCACTGGGCGCGATGCGGTGGTAGTAATAGCGCCGCAGTGTGATCAGCAGGCGGAACAGCCAGGACAGTGGCAGCAGCAAAGTGGCAAGCCAGCGGTGCCGTCCACCGTACCAGCTTGCCAGCAGTGTGCGTGAGTCGGCCACGGTAGCGTTATTGATCCTGGGCCGGATTGCGGGTGGTGATGCTCAGATTCAGGAAGCCCAGTTGCGCGGCCGCATCCATCGCGGTCACCACGGCCTGGTGCGGCGTGTTGGCGTCGGCGGTAATGATCAGCGGCCGCTGGTTGTCGCCGCCGGCGGTCTTGTCGATGGCGGCTTTGAGGGTATTGAGTTGCTTGTTGATCAGGCTTTGGCCGTTCACGGCGAACCCGCCTTCCGTATTGATCAGCACCTCGATCTGCTCGCTCTCCTGGGGCACCGGCTCGCCGGTCGCTTCCGGGAGATTGATGTCCAGATGGGTTTCCTTGGTGAAGGTGGTGGACACCATGAAGAAAATCAGCAGCAGGAACACCACGTCGATCAGGGGCGTGAGGTTGACGCTGTCTTCGGTGCGGACGTTACGACGGAATTTCAAGGGAATCTCTCTCTGCCCGAACTACGAAGCTTTGACGTCGACGCGCCGATCACTGTGGAGCGCATCCACCAGTTTGACTGCGTCCTGCTCCATGGTGACGATCAGGGAGTCCACCCGACGCTGGAAAAACCGGTGCAGAATCATCGCGGGAATGGCAACGGACAGACCGGCGGCCGTGGTGATCAGCGCCTCACTGATGCCACCGGCCAGAACGCCCGCGTTGCCGGTGCCTTCCAGCATGATGTTGGTGAACACCTTGATCATGCCCAACACCGTTCCGAGCAGACCGAGCAGGGGGGCCACTGCGGCAATGGTGCCCATGGCGCCCAGATAACGTTCCAGATCGTGGATCACCTGGCTGGCTGCTTCCTCGATGCTGTCCTTCATCACGTCACGGCCGTGGCGGGAATTACTCAACCCGGCCGCCAGTATCTTGCCCAGTTCCGATGAGGATTTGAGCTCGCGAATCTTGTTGCCGTCCAGTTGATTCTTCTTCAGCCAGCCCCACACCTCGGCCAGCAGATGACGCGGGGCAATCTTGGCGGGGTTGAGGGTCCAGTACCGCTCCACCGCAATGGCAACGACGGCAATGGAGCACAGAATAATCGGCACCATCAGCCAACCACCGGCGACAACAATCTCTAACACGGATCTCTCCTCGAAGTGGAACTCATCGATTTATGCAAAATTATGATGCGGCGAATTATAGCCCATGAGCCGGTACCCGCAGCCTGGGGCCAGGCGGCCACACTTTAGCACAGAACTTTTGGCGCCATGGGGTCCCTGCTTCTCAAAAAAACTTCCCCTATATCCGGGGAGCCGCGCCCCTCAGGGCCCATCAAACCAGTAGCGGCGCCTGACCTCCCGGAGGGCCTGTACGGTCAGTTTCCCTTCATGATTCCAGACAAAATCCAACTGGCCCGCCTGGGCCGTGTTGTGGGCCCGGCTCCCCACCCCGGCGTAACGAGCCTGAACCTCGGGGTGAGGATGGCCGTAGCGGCTGCGATAGGCAGCGCTGTATACCACGTGAGCAGGCCGCACCCAGCGCACGAATTCAGCGGACGAGGAAGTCAGGCTGCCGTGATGCGGCGCAACCAGAACCGTGACCCGGCGCGGCAGCATTCCTGCACCCAGCAGGTCCCGCTCCACTGCGCTGCCGATGTCGCCGGTGATGAGGATCCGCTGCCCGCCGTACTCCACCCCCAGGATGCAGGAGCGGTCGTTGCCGTCGGCGCCGGGATTCGGGGGTTCAATCAGAGAAAAGTCCACACCGTCCCAGGTCCAGTGCTCACTGCGCTCACACAGGCGCTGCGGGGGTGCGCTCCCCAGATCCAGCGGCAGTTCCTCACCCACCCAGAGCTGACCGCTGTCCACCTGTTCCAGCAAGGGCCCTGTTCCACCCGCGTGGTCGCCGTCCCCATGGCTGACGATGAGACGGTCCAGGTGGCGAACGCCCCGGGAGCGCAGATAGGGCCCCAGGATGGCCTCTCCCGCATTGAACCGCTCGCTGTAGGCGGGGCCGGTGTCGTACACCAGCGTATGGTTTTCGGTACGGACCACGGTCGCCAGTCCCTGCCCCACATCCAGCACGCTGAGCCTCAGCGGGGGCTGTGGTTGCGCACCGGGGACCAGCAGCGGTAACAGCAAGGGCAGACTCAACCAGCGCGCGGGCAGAGCCCTTGGCGCCAACAAAAGAACGATACCGGTAAGCCCGGCCACCAGAGCCGGCCCGGTAACCGCGCCCCCTTCCGGTGACCACCCCGAATTGGCGAAGCTGTAGTTGAGCCAATCCAACCCGCTCATACAAAAGCTCAGGCAGTGCGCCGCGACAGCGACCAACGCCGCGCCTTGTTCGAAGCCCAGGCTTTGCAGTAACACACCTGCGAGCAACGGACCCACGACCACGGAAGAGACCAGGGGAATGGCGAACAGGTTGGCCAGCGGCGACAGCAGACTGACCGGCTGATTGAGCGCCAGAAGTGGCAGCACCAGGCCCAGGGAGACTACCCACTGGGCGCGCCCGAACGTCAGGGCCCGACGCAGCCTGCCGCCCTCCTCCCAAGCCCGGTGACGATTCTGAAAATGAAACAGCAGGAAGGCCACCGCACCGAAGGACAGCCAGAAGCCCATCTCGTAACCGGACAGCGGATCGATCAGCAAGACCAGCAGAAAGGCCCAGGCCAGTGCCCGGGCCGAACTCCCGACGCGCCCTGTGAGAATGGCCAGATTTGCCAGCAGGACCATTATCAGAGCCCGCTGGGTAGGCAGTGAAAAACCCGCCATGGCCGCATAGAACACGGCGCACAGACAGGACAGCACCCCCGGGAGGTAATAGATGAGCGCGAGGCGGGTGCGAGCCATGGACAGCAAAGCCCGAACGGCGTGGCCCAGCCAGAACCCCAGCACCGCCACCAATCCCACATGCAAGCCAGAGATGGCCATCAGGTGGCTGGTTCCCGTGCGCCGCAGAAGATCCCATTGCTCGCTGTCGATCAGGGAGCTGTCGCCCACCGCCAGCGCCACCAGTAAGGCGTTGGTGGAGGGCTGGAAAGCACTGGTGAGCCGGTCGCGCACCTGCTCCCGCTGTTTTTGCAGACCGTAGCCGGGGGCGATGCCGTGCAGCCGGTTGAGGGTGGATGCCCGCACATAGCCGGTTGCCCCCACCCCTCGGCTCAGCAGCCAGCGGTGATAATCGAAACCGCCGAGGTTGACGAACCCGCGGGGTCGACTAAGTTTTACCCGCAAGGTCCACTCCTCGGCCACCCGCAGATCCTCGTCACCGTACCAGGACAGAAGCACCCGCCGCGGCAGGTTTTGCTCCTGGGCAAATTCCGGCTTGATGTTCAGGTACTCACTGACCGCGAACTGGATGCGCTGAAAGTCGCCGCGCCGTTCCGGCAGGTCGCTGATTACGCCCCGCAGGATGAGGTCCTCGCCCTCCAGCTCCACAGGCAGCTGCTCGTTCAGGATGTGCTGGCCGCTTACAACGGCCCAGCTCGCGCCCAGGAGGAAGCAAGCGAACACCCGCAGGCGGGGGTGGAAGAGCATGGGAATGATGGCGGTGCCGAGGCCCAGCCAGGCGGGGAGTGACAGCTCCGGCAATCGGGGCAGCCACGAGATTGCCAGCAGTCCTGCGCCGGCGGCCAGAATGTTGATCATCGGTTCGTCCCTGGGCCTCGATACAACTTGGCCTTGCGTGTTGCTCGGGCTTGCGTTTACGGGCCTTTGAGCTCCAAGCGGCTAACACTCGGCAGGGGCCGCTGCTCAGGATGGCGCAAGCGCCAAAGAATTCTACGGTTGCAACAGCAGAGCGTCAAAACTGTCGTCGTATAAAGCGGGACTGCCGACACCCGGAAGAAAGACAGGCAGCGCGTGGAGATCATCACCCGAAGGCGGCATAATGGCGCCCTCTCGAAAATGGCACCGAAGTTTATATGGCCAGAAAACTCATCAAACGCTGGGTTCCCGACCACTCGTCAGTCAAGCGCAACCCGGCGCTGAAGGCCTTCGGGGAAGTGCTGCACGACCCCAACCTTTTCCACCTCAACCGGCACTCGGTTTCAACCGCGGTATTCGTGGGCGTATTCGTGGCCTTTCTGCCCATCGTGGGACAGATGCCCCTGGCAGCGCTGCTGTCCATTTTCCTGCGCGGCAACCTGCCGCTGGCTTTACTGCTGAGCTGGATCAGCAACCCCTTTACCTATGCGCCGCTGTTCTACAGCACCTATGAATTGGGACGATGGATTCTGGACATGCCGCGGGTGAGCCTCCATCCCGAGTGGTCCTGGGAGTGGCTGCAAACGGAACTTCACCGCATCTGGAAGCCCCTGCTGACCGGGTCGGTGCTGTCGGGGATCGTGCTGGGTGGTCTGGGCTATCTGGCGATGCAGGGCTTCTGGTACTGGACGGTGATGCGCAGCTGGGAGCGCCGGCGCAGCGAGCGGGCCAGTCGGGAGCAGCCCGCCCCCGGTTCGGCTCAGCACCAGCAGTCACCTGAGCCCGCGCCGGAACCCAACCCGAATCCGGCGAATCCGGACTCAGACCTCGAAGCGGAGCGCTTCTGCCGGCTTGACGCGGCTGGCCCGCCAGGCGGGATAGAGGGTCGCAAAAAAGCTCAGAAAGAGTGCCACGCCGCTGATGGACAGTAGGTCCATCGGGCGGACCTCGGACGGCACGAAGCTGATGGGGTAAACGTCCGATTGCAGAAACTGGAAATTGAATAACGCTTCGACCCACTGCACCAGGTCCTGAACTGCGAACGCCAGCAGCAGGCCGAGCACCAGGCCCAACCCGGTCCCCACCAGTCCAATCACACTCCCCTGCACCATGAACACGGCCATGATTCTCTGAGTGCTGGCTCCGAGCGTTCGCAGAATGGCGATGTCGCTCTGCTTGTCCACGGTGACCATGACCAGCGTGGACACCAGGTTGAAGGCGGCAATGCCGATGATCAGAAACAGCAGCAGTCCCACCAGATTTTTGGACATTTGGATGGCCTGATAGAGGTTGCCCTTGCTGCGGACCCAGGTGGTGCTGGTGTATCCATAGGGCAGCGAGCGCACAATCGGGTAGACGATGGACTCCACCCGGAACAGGTCTTCCACTTTCAGTTTGATGCCGGTGACGGCCGAACCCAGGCCGGCGAGGTCCTGGGCGGTGGCCAGGTTGCTGAGGGCCATGCTTTGGTCCACTTCGGTGCCGGTGTTGATGATGCCCGCGACGCGCACACCGGCCACCCGCGGGTTCAGTTCCCCGCCGCTGCCCTGGGGCACGATGATCTTGAGTCTGTCGCCGCGACTGACCTTGAGTTTGTCGGCCAGCCCGCTGCCGAGGATGATGGCTCCGTTGTTGGCCGGGTCCTGCAGCACGGTGAGCAGCTCCGGCGGCAGGAAGTCTTCGATGGCGGACACGTCCTTTTCGAGCTGCGGGTCCAGGCCGTTCACGATCAGTGGGGCAATTTCCCGGCGATACTCGGCCATTCCCGCCACCTGCACGAAGGGTGCGGCTGCTTCCACGCCGTCCTGCCCCGCGACCCAGTCGCGCACCTCCGACCAGTTCTCCACACCCTCCATATGCTGGATGGCGGCCTGGGGAAGGATGGCGAGTATCCGCTCGCGCAGTTCCTTGTCGAATCCGTTCATGACCGAGAGCACCACCACCAGCAGGGCAACGCTGATCACGAGGCCGGCGATGGAGATGCTGGAGATGAAGGAGACCAGCTGGCTGTGCCGGCGCGAGGCGGTGTAACGCAGTCCGATGAAGAAGCTGAGCATATCAGGCGGCTTCGGCGTTGTAGGGTTTGAGGGCGCCGTCTTCGAGCAGCAGGACCCGCTGCATTTTCTGGGCGAGCCGTTCGTCGTGGGTGACGATGACGAAGCTGGTTTGCAGTTCCCGGTTCAGTTCCATCATGAGTGCCTGCACGGCTTCGGCGGCCTTGCGGTCGAGGTTGCCGGTGGGTTCGTCCATGAGGACGCAGCTGGGTCGTGTGACCAGCGCCCGGGCAATGGCGACGCGCTGGCGCTCACCACCGGAAAGTTCGGAGGGTTTGTGCTCGACCCGTTCGGCGAGTCCGACTTTGCCGAGTGCTTCCCGCGCCTGGTGGTAGGCGGCTTTCTTTTTGACTTTGCCGATGAGCAGGGGCATGGCGACGTTTTCGAGGGCGGTGAATTCGGGCAGCAGGTGGTGGAACTGGTAGACGAAGCCCATTTCGTGGTTGCGTAATCGGCCACGGGCGTTTTCGCTGAGGGCGAACATGTCCTGACCATTGAGTACGACGCGCCCTTCGGTGGGAAGGTCCAATCCGCCCAGCAGGTTGAGCAAGGTGGATTTGCCGGAGCCGGACGCGCCGACTATGGCGATGGTTTCGCCCTTGTTGATGGAGAGCTGTACGGATTTGAGAACCTCGACGCGCAGGGGACCCTGGGCGTAGGTTTTGGATAAATCTTCGCAGTGCAGGACTACGTCTTGGTTGCTGTCTGTCATGGAAACCTTTTGTGTTTGTTCCTGCGTCGTTGTGCTTAAGGCTTAGTTGATCGCATGTTTGGGTGCCACTCGGCCGTTTACCACTGGGGGGAAGGCCATTCGAAAACGCGTGAATACTTCCCTGTAGCTCCCTCGCGGGGTCCCTCCCGCGAGGGTTTCGAATGGCCTTCCCCCCAGCGGTAAACTACTTCTGGAGCTGTATGTAGACTTTGGCTCTTATATCGACCTAAGCAGCTGCATGCATGCGGGCCGCGCGGGCGTCACTGAAAACCATCCGTGGTTCTCATTCATACCGGAGGGCCTCGGCCGGGGCAATTCTCGCCGCTCTGATGGCTGGCGGCAATGTGGCGAGGAGGCTCATGACGATGGCGACGCTCACCACAATGAGTGTGTCGCTCAGCATCCAGTGGGAGGGCAACTCGCTGATGTAGTACACACCGGGGTCGAAAATCTTCTGGCCAAAGGCGCCTTCGAGGAAGCTGACCACGTCGCCCACATAGAATGCACCCAGCACGCCGAGAACGACGCCGAGCAGGATGCCGAACAGGCCCACGGTGCTGCCCTGAACAACGAAGATGGCCATGATTTGCCGGGCGGTGAGGCCCAGGGTGCGGAGGACGGCGATGTCGCTGCGCTTGTCGGCCACCATGAGGACGAGACTGCTGACGATGTTGAAGGCGGCGATGGCGACGATGATCATGAGCATGAGCATGATGAGAATTTTTTCCATCTTCACCGCCTGGAAGAGGCTGCCCTGGGTCTGGCTCCAGTCCCGCACCTGGTAGTCGCCCCCCAGTTGGTCCGCCACTCGGGACATGATGGGGCCGGCTGCGTAGATGTCGCGCACCTTGAGGTGCAGGCCTTCCACGCTGTCCCGATAGCGGAACAGCTTTTGGGCGCTGTCGATGTGGATCATGGCGAGGGTCTTGTCCACGTCGGCGCCTACTTCGAAGATGCCAACGATTTTGAACCGGCGGGGCATGAGGACGGGGCCGATGGGCGTGGTGCTCACCCGCGGGGTGAGGATGGTGATCTGGTCGCCGACGCGGGCGTTGAGAAATCTTGCCAGGATGCGGCCCACGACGATGCCCCACTCCCCGGGCTGGAGGTTGGACAGTTCGCCCTGAAGCATGTGCTGGTCGACGACGGATACCATGCGCTCCGCTTCGGGGAGGATGCCCTGGATCTGGACCATTTCGCTGCTGTCCCCGAGGCTGGCCATGCCGAACCCGCTGATGTAGGGCGCTCCGGCGACCACGCCGGGAACGGTGGCCACTTGTTCGGCCAGGGCGGGCCACCGGGTGATGGGCCGTTCGGCGCTGACGAAGCCGTGGGGGATGACGCTGAGGATGCGGCCTTTCAGTTCCCGGTCGAAGCCATTGAGCACGGAGAGCACGATGATCAGGGCCATCACCCCCAGTGTCATGCCCAGAAGGGAGAAGCCTGAAACAAAGGAGATGAACTGGTTGCGTCGTTTCGCGCGGGTATAGCGTAGGCCGATGAAGACGGGGACGGATGACATCTGTCGGTGCTCGCGCCGGGACGATTAGGTGATTCCAGCTACCGGCTTTGCACGCCGGGAGCCACGCTCGAAGCGGGCTACTATACTAGCAGGCCGGTGAAAAAGCATTTTTCGACAATCGGCCAGACCGGATGAATATGTCCGGCGCCGGGTCTGACAAGGCTCGACTTCCACCTGCAATTCCCGGCGTGCTAGTCTACGCTACCAGATACCCCAGGCTGGCCGGTGAAGGTGAATCCTGTCACAGGGCAGCCGATAAGTTCTCGATTTTATGCGCATTACCGGACCGGCGGGCGCAGCACGGAGAAAAGACGAATGAAAAAAGCAAAGCACACCGTATCGATGCTGGGCACGGCGCTGCTGGCGGCGACCCTGTTGGGCGGGGCGGCCCAGAGCAGCGCGGAATCGGTGCAGGTGCCGGTGGGTCAGCAAGCCGAGCAGAAGTGGACCATGAAGCGCCCGGTCACGGGCATGAGCCAGGATCAGGTGGAGGATTTCTTCGGCAAACCGGTGAACTGGCGGGAAGCGGTGGGTGATCCGCCCATTTCCAGCTGGATCTATGAGGATTTCGTGGTGTATTTCGAATACGACCGGGTGCTTCACACTGTATTGAAACCTTCGGGGCAGCCGGTGGCCAGCGCGGAGTAGAAGCGGCGTTCGGTCTTGTCGCGGCGCTGTCTCCCAGCAGCCGCGCCGGGCCTGCAAGCCCCGCACGTCCCCTCAATCCAGGGCTTCCGCCGCCTCCCGCGCGGAAGCGCCCTCTCCCTCTCTCAACTCAAGTTGTTGCCACAGGCTCGGCCCGCCAGCAGCCTTCTCGATTGCGGCGAGTTTGTCCCTGTGTGCCTGCAGTTCCTCCGCCGTGGCGGCGATCACGGGCAGGGGTGGCCGGTCGGCGCTCAGGCGGCGAATGGTGGTGCCCCCGGCTGATGCTTCGCCGGAGCTGCCTCCCAGGCTCAGGGCTGTCTGGCCACCGGTCATGAGCAGGTAGACGTCCGCCAGGATCTCCGCATCCAGCAAGGCGCCGTGCAGGTCCCGCTGGGAGTTGTCCACCCCGTAGCGTTTGCAGAGCGCATCCAGGCTGTTCTTCTGCCCCGGGTGCTTCTCGCGGGCCATGACCAGGGTGTCCAGCACCGAGCACAGATTCGCCACGACCCGTTTCGGGGACAGGCGCGCGAGCTCGGCGTCGATAAACCCCACGTCGAAGGGCGCGTTGTGGATGACCAGCTCCGCCCCGCTGATGAAGGCGAGAAAATCGTCGGCCACCTGATCGAAGGTGGGTTTGTCGGCGAGGAATTCGTTGGTGATGCCGTGAACCTCGATGGCTCCTTCGTCAATCTCCCGATCCGGGCGGATGTACTGGTGGTAGTGGTTGCCGGTCAGTTTGCGGCCGACGATCTCCACGCAGCCGATCTCGATAATGCGATGGCCCTGGCTTGGTTCCAGGCCCGTGGTTTCTGTATCCAGTACGATTTGGCGCACGATTTCCCCGTTGGTTGGTTCTTCCCCGTCAGCTCCGGCGTCTGGCAGCTTGCGGAAGCCAGGAGTTGCAAGAGTGGCAAGAATAGCAGAGCCGGACGGCCAGACTACAGTTCGTCAGCACCCTGGTTGGCCAGCATATCGGCAATTTCGTTTTCCCGGTGCCCGCCGTGCCCCTTCACCCAGTGCCACTCCACCTGGTGGCGTTGGGCTTCCGCGTCCAGAGCCTTCCAGAGATCATCGTTCTTCACCGGTTTTTTGGCGGCGGTACGCCAGCCGTTGCGCTTCCAGTTGGCCAGCCACTCGGTAATTCCCTTGCGCAGATACTCCGAATCGGTGGTCAGGCTGACCTTGCAGGGTTCCTTAAGGGTCGCCAGGGCCTTGATGGCGGCGGTGAGCTCCATGCGGTTGTTGGTGGTGGCGGGCTCGCCGCCGTAGATTGATTTCTCCTGGCCGTTGTAGCGCATCAAGGCGCCCCAGCCGCCGGGCCCCGGGTTTCCGCGGCAGGCGCCATCGGTAAAAATTTCCACTTCTTTCAATGTTGTTTCCTGGTTTGAGTGTGTGGGTGATCGCCGGACAAGCGCCGTTCCGCTGCCTTCAGGTGGGGACGGCGAACAGGATCAACAACCCGGGAACTGGGCTGAGCGCCCACCAGGGTCTCAATGGGGTTGAACTTCTTCCAGGTGGGCTTGATTGGAATCATGCCCACCACGTCCTTGCGGGCCAGAATGAAGTAAAAGCCTCCCACGGGCAACTGTGTCGCCCGGGCGAGACGTTCGATCCAGAGGGTCCGTTCCATCAGCTTGGGATGGGCAATGGGCCAGCGGTAGAAGCCGTGGTGGATCGATACCGGTTCGAAATCCAGCAGCCGCAACCAGTCCACCACCCGCCCCAGCCGCAGGGCGTGGTGGCGCCATTGGGGCTTGTTACTGAACACGCGGCCAAACTGTCGGAACAATCCAAACCAGCTGAACGGATTGAACCCCACGATGAGCACATAACCTCTGGGGATGACCACACGGGCCGTTTCGCGCAGCAGCTGGTGCGGGTGCTGACTGAAGTCCAGCACATGGTGCAGGATCGCCAGATCGATGGTCTCGGAGCCCAGTGGAATCCGCTCCAGGTCCGCCTGCCCCGTATAGAGCGCGGCGGCCTGCCCCGCCCCCAGGCCGCGCGCCGGCGACAGGGCAAAGCGGTGGTTGATGGTGCTGGCGCCGGTCAGATCCAGTTTGCGGCTGACCGCCAGTTGCATCAGATGGAAGCCGTATATGTCCCGCAGGCTGCGGTCGATGAGAGGCTGCTCTTCGGCCAGGACAGCCTTGCCCACCGGGCCTTCCCACCACTGCTCCAGCGGCGCCGTGGATTCCGTCAACGGTTTGACGCCGAAATGGCGTTGGGACCAGTCACGGAGTTTGCTGAGATTGTCCTTGATCAAAATCGCCTCGCTGAATGCGCCAGAGCTGGCCGCCGGGTCCCTTCGACAGTCCGCGGCGAGGCTATTATCATGGTTCCCTTCCCCGGCAACAACCGCAGCGGTCACCGCGCGCGATCCATCACCCCAATCAACAACAGGAAGGCCACATGACCAGCACTGAACTCCACGTCATTCCCGTACCCGCCTTTCGCGACAACTATCTGTGGGTTTTCCATCGCCCCGGCGACACGCGGGCCTATGTGGTGGATCCGGGCGATGCGCGGCCCGTGGAGGCCGCTTTGGCGGAGCATGGGCTCGATCTGGCCGGCATTCTCATCACCCACCACCATCCGGATCACACCGGCGGCATCGACCGGCTGCTGCAGGACCGCGACCTGCCGGTCTATGGTCCTTCCGGGGGCAGCGTGCCACAGGTCACCCGCCCCCTGGCGGAAGGGGACAGGGCGGAACTGCAGGAGGGGCTGGCCTTCCAGGTGATGGAGGTGCCGGGACACACTCTGGACCACATTGTTTATTTCTGCCCCACCACCGAGCCGCCCACCCTGTTCTGCGGCGACACCCTGTTTGCCGGGGGCTGCGGCCGCCTGTTCGAGGGTACGGCGGAACAGATGTACAACTCCCTGAGCAAACTTGCCGCCCTGCCCGACGCCACACGGGTGTATTGCGCCCATGAATACACACTGGCCAACCTGGCCTTTGCGGACGCGGTGGATGGCGGCAACGACGAATTGCAAAAACGCATTGCGGCGGAGCGCGCAAAACGGGAGCGCTCGGAGCCGACTGTACCTTCCACACTGGGTCTGGAAAAATCTACCAATCCATTTCTGCGCTGTGATACGGACGCAATCAGGCAGACCACCGAGGCGCATTTCGGTCGCACCCTGTCCGGAGGCCCGGAAGTACTGGGAGCTGTGCGGGAATGGAAGGACAGTTTCTGACGCTGTTAATCGCTTGCGGTGCAAGATCCTGTGATCACAGATGACCAACCTGAAGCTGGTCTGTAATTTGCTATTCCTCCCCTGCATCTACAACTTTGAAGAAGCCTGAGCATCGTTGCGGACGTTTTTTCCGTTCGATGCTCGCCGACGTCTCCCGACGTTGGTAAGGCCGTTCCTTTTTTGTTCTTTTTGTTGGCCATTGTCCGGCCATGCAGTGACCCCCGTCTATAATCAGGACAGTGGCGCCAACTCCATTTATTGACCCGGTGCAGGCGCGAACCTACAATCCGGAAGTTTTTTGCCAAAAGCCGGTGGACAACGCGACCTGTGAGTTGAAAACCTGCGAAATAGCGACCAAAACTATGCTGAGAAAAGCGGTAATTTTCTTGATCCTCAGTTTGCCACTCTACGGCTGCAGTCAGTTCAATTCTCTGGTCAATCGAGAGCCCATGGCTCTCATCGACGCGAATCCTCTGCCCGACACACGCGATGAAAGTGAATTCCTCGCGGGGCAGGACTTCGACCCCAATTGCGTCGTGGACCCTGAAACCTACGCTGCCTATCCAACGCCGGATTACGCGGATGTGTGGCAGCGACTGCGATCAGGGTTTCAGTTGCAATTCAGCGACAATGAGCGCATCACCAGTCACCGCCAGTGGTACGCCCGCAACCCGACCTACATGAAGCGCGTGTCCGAGCGGGCCACCCGCTACATGTATGCAATCGCCGAGAAGATTGAGCAGCGCGGGCTGCCCATGGAGCTTGCGCTGCTGCCGGTGGTGGAAAGTGCTTTCGATCCCTTTGCCTACTCCCACGGGCGCGCATCGGGTATGTGGCAGTTCATTCCATCGACGGGCCTGCACTACGGCCTCAAGCAGAATTGGTGGTATGACGGGCGCCGGGATATCGAAGCCTCCACGGACGCCGCCCTGGACTACCTGAGCACCCTGCACGGCTACTTCGATGGGGACTGGCTGCTGGCTCTGGCCGCCTACAACACGGGCCAGGGCAACCTGCGCAAGGCAATTCGGCGCAACAAGCGGGCCGGCAAGCCGACGGATTTCTGGTCCCTGAGGCTGCCGCGCGAGACGGAAGCCTACGTTCCCCAGTTGCTGGCCCTCTCACAACTGGTGGCGGAACCCGAGAAGTACAACATCACCTTGAACCACATCCCCAATGAGCCCTTTTACGACGTGGTGGATGTGGACTCGCAGATCGATCTGGCCAAGGCCGCGGAACTGGCCGATATGGAGATCGAGGACCTGTATCTTCTCAACCCCGCCTTCAACCGCTGGGCGACGGATCCGAGCGGCCCCCATCGTCTGCTCATACCGGTGGATCGCACAACCACATTTGTGGAAAACCTGAAGCAGTATCCGCTGGAGGAACGACTGGCCTGGCACACCTATGAGGTGCGCCCGGGTGACTCGCTGGCGGTGATTGCGCGACGCTTCAATACCACTGTGGACACCTTGCGCGACGTGAACCGCATCAACGGAAGCCTCATCCGACAGGGGCAGAGTCTGCTCATACCGACCGCCAGCAATGCCGCTGATTTTTACGCGCTGAGCGCCGAGCAGCGCCTGGCCAGCAAGCAGGAGCGCATCGGTGAGCGGGCCAAGGGCCAGAAGATCAGCTACACGGTCCGCCGCGGGGACAGTTTCTGGGAGATCGCCCGCCGCCATGGCGTCAGCGTCGGCAAGCTCGCCAGTTGGAATGGCATGGCCCCCAACGATCCGCTCAAGGTGGGACAGAACCTGGTGATATGGTCCACCGAGCCCACGGCGGTGAACCGCCAGGTGGCCCACCAGGATCGGCTGACCCGGGAGTTGGCCTACCGGGTGCGGCGCGGTGACTCACTGGCCCTGATCGCCAGCAAGTTCAACCTGTCCGTAAAGGATATCGCAGCTTGGAATTCCCTGGAGAAGCAGGATTACATCCACCCCGGTCAGCAGCTCAAGTTGATCGTGGACATTACCAACATCCACTAGCGTCGCTTCTGCCAGGCCGAACATGGATGTTCGGCCCCTCCCCTTTCCTCATTCCGGAAACTTTCGTTATTCCGGGAACGACTCCTCCAGCAGATTGAGCAGTGCATCCGGGCTGATCGGCTTGGTGAGGTGGTGATCGAATCCCGCCTTGCGGGTGCGGTCCCGGTCCTTGTCCTGTCCATAACCCGTTGCCGCTATCAGGACCCTTTGTTCCATGTTGAGCCGCTGTTGCAGCCGTGCGGCGACCTCATAGCCGTCCATCACCGGCATTCCGAGGTCCAGAATGATCACATCCGGCTGCTGTTCCACCGCCTTCGCAATCCCCGTTGCGCCGTCGTAAGCCGTGTGGACCTCATGCCCGTGGAGGGTGAGGAGCATGGCCAGGCTGTCCGCCGCGTCCTGGTTGTCGTCCACAATCAGAATACATCGGTGGCGGGTTTCAGCGCCGGGCGGCGAATCCCTGACCTCGTGTTTTGCCGGCTTCGCCGTCAATGGCAGGCGAACCAGAAACTCGCTTCCATGGTCGCGCCCTTCACTGCGGGCCTCCACCTGACCTCCGTGGAGCTCCACGATCTGGCGAACCAGCGCCAGCCCGATGCCGAGGCCATCGTCTGTGTAGTTCGTGTCCTCACCCCGGGCGAAGAGTTCGAAAACACAGGGCAGCAATTCCTCACTGATGCCGACTCCGTTGTCCTTTACCGAGATCAACCCCCAATCCTGCTCCCGGGTCACGGTCAGGCGTATCTCGTCACCTGCGCCTGAATACTTGGACGCATTGGTCAGCAGGTTGAGCACCACCTGCTCCATGCGAATGCTATCGGCATTCACCCACAGGGCCGATCCGGGCAATTCCAGAACAAGTGTTTGCTCCCGTTTGCGAACTTCCCCGCGGGCAAGTTCAGCCGCATGTCGCACCGGTGCAACAAGGTCAACAGTGTCGCGGTTCAGGGTCACCTGCCCGCTGTTGACCCGCGACACGTCCAGCAGGTCGTCCACCAGCCGGGTGAGTTGGGCCACTGGCCGTTCGAGCATGCTGGCGATTTCGCCGAGGACCTCGTTCTCGCCCACCTGCTTGCGTAGCAAAGGGACCGTATTGCGAATCGGGGCAAGCGGGTTGCGCAATTCATGACTGAGAATGGCGATAAACTCGTCCTTGCTTCGCCCGATACGCTCCAACTCGCGGGTTCGTTCCTTGAGCTCCCTCTCCAGCCGCTTGCGCTCGGAAATATCCGTGTGCACTTCGATCACAACATCGTGCCGACGATCGTCCGCCGGATGAATAATCCAGTGGGTCCACACATCGATAAGGCGGCCTTCGCGGCTCCTGTGTTGAACCTCGCCGATCCATTCGCCGTGTTCTCTCAAATGCGCTTCGATCTTTTCCCGCTCCATGGGGAAGCGGGTGTCCAGCAGTTGAAAGCTGAGCTTGCCCTTTGCCTCCTCGCGGCTGTAGCCGAAGGTTTTCGCGCTGCCGGCATTCCAGAAGATGACCTCTCCGTCCAGGGTGCGGGCAAACACGGTGGCATGATCCAGCAGCCGCGCCTGCTCTTCGATGGTTGCCTCAAGGTGCTGCTGTTCGGTCACGTCCTCGACACGATGAATGATGTAGGCGACTTCCCCCTGGGCATCCTGCACCGGAGTATTGAGCACCTTCCAGTAACGTTCCTCGAATCCGTCGCGCGGGTCCGGCTTTGGGATGTCGTACTTAGTCACTGGCATGGAATGAGGCTGGCGATGGGCCAACACCCACTCGAGCGAGGCGCGCAGATCATTCACGCCGCTGGAGTTCGGATCGTCCGGGTTGTCCGGGAAGGCATCAAAGACCCCCAGGCCAAGAATCCTGTCCCGGTGGGTCATGGTCGCCTGGAGGTAAGCGTCATTGACGGCAACAATGGACCAGTCCGGCAGGAGTACCAGATAGCAGGAAGGCGACGCCTCAAAGAGAGCCTGAAATAACTCTGGATCTGTTCCCATGATTCCACATCGGATCGGCGAGTCCCTTCGTTGCTGCGAAAGTGCCGCATCCATGCTGCAAGGGCGCCCGGCGCCCTTGATCAAACGGTCTGATAGCGCTTGCCGGAACGCTGGGAAGCGCCGGCCTCAGTCCGCGAGGCTCTTGCTGACCACCTCGAACACGTCCTTGGACAGGTCGGTCATGTCCCGCAACCGGGTGAGCTCCTTCTTCATCAGTTCCTGACGAGTCGAATCGTACTTGCGCCAGCGCGTGAGGGGAGTGAGCAGACGCGCGGCAATCTGGGGGTTCACCGAGTTGAGCACCCGCACCTGATCGCCCAGAAATCCATAGCCCGCGCCATCGGGCCGATGGAAGTTCACCAGGTTCTGATTGCAGAACACCCCGATCAGCGAACGCACCTTGTTGGGATTGGTGAGATGGAAGCTGGGGTGCTTCAACAATGAGGTGACGCGATCCAGAGCATCCGGCTTCTGACAGCTCGCCTGCACCGACAGCCACTGATCGACCGCCAGGGGCTCGTTCTGGAAGCGCTGGTAGAAATCCGCCAGCGCCTCTTCCGCCCGTTCGGGGGCCACCGGGTGGGCGCTGTTAACCACGGCCAACAGCGCCGCAAGCCGGTCCGTCATGTTGTTGGCATTGCGGTACTGTGCGAGGCAGCGGGCCAGCTCCGCTTCGTCGTCCAGCAGTGAGAGGTAGCCGAGGACCGCATTCTTCAGGCTGCGGCGGGCAATCTGTCCGGCACTGGGCTCGTAGGATTGCTCTACGTTCAACCGGTCATAGGTTGCCCTCAGTTCGTCCTGCAGACGCTCTGCAATCACCCGTCGCACCCGATCGCGACTCTGATGTATCGCGTCCACGTCCACCCGCTCCGAGATCTCGCTCAGATAGGCTTCGCTGGGCAGGCGCAGCATCAGGGCTACCATCGCCGGGTCGAGTGTGTCGTCCGCCAGCAGGGCCGCCAGGGCGTCGATCAAACGCTCGTCCACTGGTGCGGCACTCACGTCCGGGTAGTGTTTCATCAAGTCGCGGATCACTTGTGTGCCCAGCAGTTGGCTGGCGTCCCAGCGACAGAAGCCGTCGCTGTCGAGCTGCATCAGCCGCATCAAGTCATCCCGCGAGTAATCGTATTCGAGGCGCACAGGCGCGGAAAAACTGCGCAGCAAGGAGGGAACGGGTTTTTCCGTTACGTCGAGGAAGGTGAAAGTTTGCTCCTCTTCCCGCAGCTCCAGTACCTTTTCCGTTCCGGGAACAGCGGTCTCCCCTTGCAGCTCCACCGGCAGCTCCCCTTCGCTGCCCAGCAGGCCGACGGTCACGGGAATATGCAGCGGCAGTTTGGGCTGTTTGTCCGGGGTTTCCGGCAGGCATTGGCGGATGGTCAGGGAATAGGTCTGCTGGGCGGCGTCGTAATGGTCCGTGACCTTCAGCAGCGGCGTTCCGGCCTGAGTGTACCAGTACCGGAACTGACTCAGGTCGCGACCGGAGGCATCCTCCATGGCCTTGACGAATTCGTTGATGGTGACGGCCTGCCCGTCGTGGCGATCGAAGTAAAGATCGCTGCCTTTGCGGAACAGATCGGGGCCCAGCAGGTTGTGGATCATCCGCACCACTTCCGCGCCCTTCTCGTAAATGGTCAGGGTGTAGAAGTTCGAGATTTCGATGTAGGCGCTGGGCTGTACCGGGTGCGCCATGGGCCCCGCGTCCTCCGCAAATTGCGCGGTGCGCAGAATGCCTACATCCTCCACCCGCTTGACCGTGGGCGAGCCCATGTCGGCGGAAAACTCCGCGTCCCGGAAAACCGTGAAGCCTTCTTTGAGGCTGAGCTGAAACCAGTCACGACAGGTGACCCGGTTACCGGACCAGTTGTGGAAATATTCGTGGGCCACCACGCCCTCCACCCGCTGGAAGGCAGCATCGGTGGTGATGTCGGGCTTGGCCAGCACACAGGAGGTGTTGAAGATATTCAGCCCCTTGTTCTCCATGGCCCCCATGTTGAAGTCGTCGACGGCGACAATCATGAAGATGTCCAGGTCGTACTCGCGACCGTATACCTTCTCGTCCCAGCGCATGGCGTTCTTCAGAGAGCGCAGGGCGTGATCGCATTTGTCCAGATCCTTTTCTTCCACAAAGATCCTGATCTGCACATCGCGACCGGAGCGGGTGACGAACTTGTCCTCAACCACCGCCAGATCACCCGCTACCGCCGCAAACAGGTAGGCCGGTTTTTTGAACGGGTCATGCCAGGTCTGGTAGTGAAGCCCACCTTCCAGCTCTCCGCTGTCCACCGGGTTGCCGTTGGACAGGAGCACCGGATAGCGGGCCTTGTCCGCCACCAGAGTGGTCGTGAATTCGCTCATGACGTCGGGGCGATCCAGGTACCAGGTAATGTTGCGAAAGCCCTCCGCCTCGCACTGGGTGCAATACATGGTGCGGGATTTATACAGGCCCTCGAGGGTGGTGTTGTCCTGGGGCCGGATGCGCACCACTGTGCTCAGGGTGAACTCCTCCGGAACGTCCCGCACACGCAGATGCTCTTCGGTAATCTCATAGCTGCTCTTGGCCAGGGGTTCGCCATCGAGCGCGATGTGCTGCAACTCGAGGTTGCAGCCGTCCAGCACCAGTTCACTGCCCTCCTTCGAACCCGGGCCGTGCTTCGAATCCGGGTTGCGTCGCATGCTCAGGCTTGAGTGGACCGTGGTGAAATCGTCGCCCAGCTCGATGCGCAGTTCGGTGCGCTCGATCAGAAAGGCAGGAACCTGGTAATCCTCAAGCCGAATGGCCGCAGGAGTCGCGTCTTTCATTGGAGTACCTCGTCAATTTTTTTCGGAATGATCGGATCACGTCCAGCGCACTGGCGCTTGGGCATCCTCGTCGCCGTCGTCGTGACCGCAGGCGGTCTTGTCAGCCGCGTGGATGTAGCCGGTGCGCTCTTCCGGCGGCAGGTTCTTCACTTCATAGGCAATGATGGCCTGCATGGTGATCTCTTTCTGGTGTGGGCTCAGCACCTCGCCATTGGGCCACTTGCCCAGTTCAATGGCGGTCTTCAGGCGCTGGTAAACGTCCGGGTCCAGGTTTTGGCTCAGTTCTTCGAAATTCACGGGGTCCTCGCGTTGTTGTGGGGACGGGGCGGAGAGGCAGGGTCGGCGGATGGCACGGTGTCGTTCACCTCAAGTCCCACGGTTTTCTCTCTTCACGGATCATGTTCATCGGCGCCCCGCCGTCTTCCGTTCGCCAGTCCGGCCAGCAATCCCCAGGATATGCCCACCATCAGGCCGGTCACGTGGGCGGCGTTGGCGACGCGGCCTTCGATGAAGACGTCGAGCGCGCCGACGGTGCCCAGGAGCAGCATCAGCAGGAGCATGGGGATCAGCGCCTTGGGAAACACCAGCATCGGGTGGGGCGCAAGCAATTGCCGCAGCCAAATATAACCGATAAAGCCGTAGTTCACGCCGGACATGCCGCCAAAACGGGGGTTGCTCTCCCACATGAGCTGGCCCAGGTTGGCGATCGCGCCAGCCGCGAGAACAAACAGCAGGAAGCGGCCACTGCCCATCACCCGTTCGATACGCGCTCCAAACACCCACAGGAACAGGGCATTGAATGCAATGTGGATCAGGTCGAAGTGGAGGAACATGGGGGTCCACACCCGCCAGATTTCACTCCCATCGATGTCCCCCACCCGGGCAGCGCCGCGGTGCAGGCCGATGTCCACGATGGTGAACCAGTGACCGATCTGCAGGCGTGCGTCGGCGAACACCACCAGATAGCCCAGAACACTCAGGACAAGCAGAAGACTGGTGACCGGCAACAAACGGAGAATCAGTGCGGCCTGGTCACTCCAGCCGCTGCCCCGGGCCGCTGGCGCCGCCGCAGCGGCGGTATCGGCATCGGCATCGGCAAGTTCGCGAATTTCCACGTCGCCCCGCTGCCAGGCCTCGAGCAGATCCATGAGCCCCCGCCGATCCTCTTCTCGGGCCGCCCACACCACCTGCTCGGCCCCTTCTTCGGTGATCCGATGAGGAATGCGGCGCTCAGTGAGCGCCCGGCTGATGAGGGACAGGTCGAGCGCCTGGGGCAGACGCTCAACTTCCAGCCACTCCTGCCCGTAAACGTCGCGATATTTCGTCAAGACTTGACCTGTTTGGTGATATGACTCTGCCAGCCCAGCTTGGACCTGCAGGTTTCGTAGAAATTATGGTTGAGCGGATGAATCAGCTGTAACTTCCAGGGATGCTTATGGACATGAATCTCGTCACCGGGTTCACTCACCACATGGTTGTGGCCATCACAGGTAATGTGCGGAAAGGCGGTGTTGTGCTCCCCCACCACCAACTTGATCTCGCTGCTGCCGTCCACCACGATAGAACGGCTGCTCAGTGTGTGGGGATTCATGGGAACCAGAACAATGGCGTCCATCCGCGGGTGGACCAGCGGGCCACCGGCGCTGAGGGCGTAGGCAGTGGAGCCCGTCGGGGTGGAGATGATCAGCCCGTCGGACCGCTGGGTGTAGACGAACTGGTCATCAATGTAGAGCTCGAATTCGATCATCCGGATGAACTGGCCGGGATGCATGACCACGTCATTGAGGGCCTCACCGCCGCCGATGGTTTTGCCGTCGCGGATCGCCGCCATGCCCAGCATGAAGCGGGTCTCCATCAGGTACTTGCCTTCCAGCACCTCCCCCACCCGGCGCTCGATCTCATCGGGAGTGATGTCCGTGAGAAAGCCCAGCCGCCCCTGGTTCACCCCCAGCAGGGGCACGTTGTAACGGGCCAGAGCCCCCGCGGCGCCCAGCATGCTGCCGTCGCCGCCCACCACCATCACCAGATCGCACTGGCGGCCCAGTTCTTCACGGTCGACGACTTCCTGGGTGTTCCCCGGAAGGACGGTGGCGGTGCGCTCTTCGAGGAGGAGCTTCACCTGGCGGGACTCCAGATAGCGGATCAGGCGACGCAGGCTGTATACGGCCTGTTCACTGTCCAGACGGCCGATAATGCCGATGGAGTTGAATTCTGCCATGGACGCTGGCTCCGCTTGAGAAAAGGGGGAGCATTATAGCGTTTGGGCGGGGTGTGGCGTCCAATGGAAGGAATGCCTGGCCTCACGACTCCCGGACAACCATCCCGTCCTTCAGTAAGAAGCTTGCATTATCCAGCGACAGATTCACGCCCTGGGCGGGGCGCAGGCCCTTGAGGCCGGCGTCCAGGGCGACGGCCTTGTAGCCGGCGCGGGTCAGCAGGTGGGCGGCGGCCCGGCTGCGCCGGCCGGTGTCGCAGTAGATCACATACTGGACGTCCTTGCTCAACAGGCGGGTTTTGATACGCAGCAGATTGAGCGGGAGGTTGATGGCGCGGTCCAGATGCTCGGCCTCGTACTCCTCCTCGGTGCGCACGTCGATGCTGATGGCGCCCTCGTCCAGCAGAGCGCGCACTTCGTGGGCATCGGCCAGTTGAACCCGCGGTTCCTTGAGGAGCTTGAGAAAATCCCGCTTGGAAATGTACATCAGAACCCCATCGGTTTTCATGATGACCGAGGCGTTGCGCACGGTTTCATTGACCAGCGCGTCCTCGCCAAAACAGCGGCCGGGGCCGATCTCGGCGATGGGCACCGGAGGGGTCATGCCATCGGGCGACTGGCGGACCTCGGCCTCGCCGGTCTTGATGAAGTAGCAGTTGTCACCGATCTCGCCCTGGCGCAGAACGGCCTCGCCAGCCTCCACAACCAACGTGTTCAGGCGGTCAAAGATGATCTGGGCGTTGATCGGGGGCACCTTGTGGAAGAGGTTCGACTTGAGGATGGTCATCATCCATTCCGCGTCCTCGTCCAGATCCCGCTGATAGGCGATATCCAGCAGCATGTATTCAGCTACCTGGCTCCAGGTGAGCATCTTGTCCAGGTATTCCGAATCCACCCGCAGGACGCCACAGTCGGTCAGTGCCACCGCCCGACACGGCCGCGGCTGCTCATGGGCCAGTGCCTTGAGGGTATCACTGCCGCTCACAATGGTGCGGGATCCATGGGAGTCCACAAGTTCCAGGTCTCCGTGCAAAAGGTAGATGTGCTGGCGATCGTAGCTGCCCGCTTCAAACAGGGGCTGGCCGCGAAAAACGAGCTCCACCGAGCTGTTGCGAATCAGTTCCGCCAGGTGGCTCTCGGTAACGGATTTCAAGGGGCTGAGGGTCTGGGCCAGCCGCAGATCCACGCTGAGTTCCTGATCGCTGCGCGAGGCCGCCAACATGGCCTTGTCACCGAGGATTTCGCGGCGTTCGCGTCCGTCATAGGCGTCGTTGACGCCCAATCGGCTGTAACTTGCTCTCAGTGCCGAGTCCGTCATGATTACTTCTGTCCGCTTCTTGCGCATCGCCCCAAATGCCCTGCCAATCAGTTCCGGTGCCCCGAGAAGACGGGGTTGCCCGGAATGTGACGCAAAATGTCAGTGTGTCGCCCATTTTGGTTAATCGCGGCGGCGGCCCATAATCGCCGCCGCCCGCCCCTTGGGCATTTCGCCCGTTTTTGTTGTTGCCCCAAGCTGTATCTCAGCAAAAATAGCAGATTTGGTGCCAGCTTCGGCATCTCCTGTTCCCCGGTTCTCTCTGCTGTGAGGATCATCCACAGACGCCATTCGCCGGCGCCCCGCGTGGGAAGGGAACTCGCTCAGAAATCAAACCGCCGCATTCTTGCCAAAGGTCGCATACGCCCGGGCGGGCGCACTTCGGTGGCGTTCACAGCGGTCGTGCTCGCCGGCGTGGAACTGGCCGGGTGACGGTACCCGGTCAATCGTCTCCGCGCAGACTTCACCACCGTCCTTGATGGCCCGGCATTTGGGCTGCCGGTAGTGGTCCAGCCAGTCCTTGTACTGATGGGTGCTGACACCGCATTTGG
Source organism: Gilvimarinus sp. F26214L (assembly GCF_054401055.1). Classification (NCBI taxonomy): domain Bacteria; kingdom Pseudomonadati; phylum Pseudomonadota; class Gammaproteobacteria; order Cellvibrionales; family Cellvibrionaceae; genus Gilvimarinus; species Gilvimarinus sp. F26214L. Next base: position 222,893 of record NZ_JBTIYG010000004.1, read on the forward strand.
CCGCCGCGTAGCCGGTGGGATCTTCCAGGTAGGCCGCCATGTCCGCCAGCGGCACCGTCAGGTGCCCCGCTCCGGGATGGTAGGCCACGAAGTTTACGCCTGCTTGCTCCAGCTTCTCCAGCAACTGCCCGTTGCTGTTGTTCAGCAGGTGCTGGTTTTCCTCACGGAGCCGGCGAATCTCCCGCTCCAGGCTGGCCTCCTGCTCCCCGCGATACATGAGCTCAACTTCGCGGAGTTGGAGCTTTTCCTTGATCTCCAGGGTGGCCGCCGCCACCTTGGCCTGAACCTCGGTCTCGAAGTTTTCCCGCATGGTGCGCAACTGGGTACTTTCGTCCAGGTGGGCGGATTTGAGCTTGTGCTCGAAGTACTCTCGCAGGCCCTCGATCTTTTTGGCCTGCCCTTCGATTGTTTCTTTCAGCTCCTTGTTGCGACGACGCTGCAGTTCCAGCTCCTGCTGGCGCTTGTCCAGTTGCTGGCGGTACTCCTGGAGGCGTTGCTGGTGATTGAGTTGAAGTTGCTGGACTTCCTGCTGCCGTTTGCTGTTGAGGGTGAGAATGCGCAGCCGCTGTTCCTTGAGCAGGCCGGCCATGTGGTCCCGGAACTCTTGCTCGAACTTGCGGCGCAGCTGTTGCGAAAGTCGCGCTTCGATCTCCCGGGTATCTGCTTTTGAAGGCGCCGCAGATTTCTCCGGTTTCGCCAGCGTTGGCGGTTCTTCGGTTTCGGCCGGAGCCTGGACCCGCAGGTTGAGGCGATTGGCCTTGATGGCTTTCTTCAGCAGGATGAAGTCGTTGTTGCCCGGCGTCATGTCCGGATCCCAGAGATTCTGCTGATGCCAGGCAATGGAACACTGGCTGCGGCAGGCCAGACGAATGGGACCACCCCCCAGATCCGGGCCCCGGCCAGAGTTGTCGGCAAACTGTTCAATGGGCACGTTCCAGCGCTTGTCTGCCTGACCGTCGGAATCGAAGCTGATGCGGAAGAAGACCGCGGCAATGATCTGGAGCTTTCCGTTCACTCGCAGGTAAACGGCCTGGGCACTGCGGCCGGCCAGATCGGGAATGGGGACAACGCCATCCAGAACGGCTTCAAATTCCGAGTACAGCATCTCGCGGTTGACGCGATTGTGCTCGACAAAGAGCACCGCCTCGGAATATTCAGCGTCGGATTTGAACATGAAAGCGCCCCCGGACCCTGCACCTGCGGGCCCCCTTGATCATTCTATAGGGTTATTATTGACCACTGACGCGCCAGCCACCGTGATCCGGTCGCCAGTTTGTGCGTCCGGTCTCACTCGACGCTGGCACATCTGCACAGCAGTGAACCGGAGCCACTCGACGAAAGACTGAGTCGGAGAATTTGGGGACAGCGAGAGGAAGAATCTCCCGCCGGAGCCCGGAGGGCCGGCGAGGATGGGGGAAGGTATTGCCGGGATCGAATTGTGCGGCGCCCGGCCAAGTGATCAGACTTCGATCCACTCGTCGAGGGTCTCGTCGTCCTCGTAGTCGTAATCCTGTGCGTCCAGTACTTCTTCAATGTAATCCTGCATGAACTTCTCCTTTGAATTTGTTTTCCCGTTATCCGCCGCTCCACGTCCGGGCAGCGGGAATGAATGAAGCTCGACATAGTTTGGCCCCGGGTGAGACCTTTCGAAGACGCCATAGCCGACGGCAAGGAGCCTATCCGCCACGGCAAAGCTGCCGGCCCAAGAGCCGCACCTCCTTGTGGCCTCCCCGCATCATCCTGAAGCGAGGGTTTCGAAAGATCTCACCCGGGGCCAAACCCGGGGCGAGGTCATACCGACAGCCACAGAAGTGCAAGCCCTATGCCATCCATTTGGCACAGGCGCAGCTTGACCGTCTTTCATGACAACCGGATGAAAGCACCCGCCGGATGCCGCAGGTTCGGCAAGCGCGAAAGCTCAGGAATCCGCGGGCTCACGGGGCAGTTCGATGTGAAACGTTGAGCCGTTGCCTGGGGTACTTTCCACCCAGAGCCGGCCACCGTGTGCTTCGATGATACGGCGACTGGCGGAAAGGCCCAGGCCGATACCGGGGATTGTGCCCTTGGTTATGGCAGTCCGGTAAAAAGGTTTGAAAATTTTCTCAATGTCCTCACTGGGGATGCCCACCCCCTGATCACTGATAACCACCCTGACTGCTTCCTCGTCGCCGGCAGCGGCGACGCGCACGGAGCCCCCGGTGGGCGAATATTTGATGGCGTTGGAGAGCAGGTTGTTGAGCACCTGGCTGACCCGGCCCAGGTCGCAGCGGCAAAAAAGTGGCTCGTCGGGAAGCTCCAGGACGAAGGTGTGTGCTTGGGACGTCCCTTGATGCAGATCCACCACATCCTTCAGCAGCGGACACAGATCTTCGCGGGCCAACTGCAAGTCCATCTGGCCCGCCTCGATTCGGCTCGATTCCAGCAGGTCCTGGACCAGCTTGTCCAGATGCTTCACCTGCCGCAGCACGAGGCTGGGGAGTTCCCGATCCTCCTCAGTGCTTTTGTGAACCAGAAGTTCCGAGACCAGGGATATGGAATGCAGGGGATTGCGCAGGTCATGAGCGATAGAAGCAATAAACTGCACTTGCTCCTGGCGCCGTTCCTCCAGCCGATCCGCCATATGGTTGAAACTGCGCCCAATCTCGCGGATCTCATACAGACCACTGATGGGCGAGCGGGCGGCGCTGTCACCGGTCGCGTAGCGCCGAACCGTCGAACTCAACCGGGCGAGCGGGCGTGCTGCATACACGGTAACGCCATAAATCACCCCCAGCAGAATCAGCCCGGTCACACCCAGCAGCCCCACGGCAACCTGATCGGTGAGGCGGTTCCGGTCCTCGATCTGAGCCATGAGCTCACCCAGCTGGCTGCGATTGAGGTCAATGAGCTGTTCAACGACGACTATCGTTTCGTCCACGCGAGCGCTGATCTGACTGTATTTCTCCAATGGAGGAATGTCAGCGGTACGCAGTTGTTCCTGTTCCGCGAAGTAACTGGCCATCTGCTGGCCCAGCGCATCCAGGATGTCCACTTCTTCTTTCGTGGCGTTCAAAAGACGCAACGTTTCCAGTCGCTGAACAATCTGATTGCGCTGAACCTGAAGCGAAACAAGCCGCTCGGGGTCCTGCATCAGGGAATAAAGGAAGGCGTCGCGATTATCGGCGAGCAACCGGGATTTGAAGGTCTCCGCGAGGCGAATACTTTCTCCGGCGGTGACAAGCTCTCCCGCGCTTTTGTCGAGAAGGTTGGCTGTCTGAATCAGAGATGCTGAGAGAGCGACAAAAAGGCCGAGCAACAGCAGGAGCACCACCGCTACTGAAGTTCGTAATCTCATGGATACATCTCTGCCGCCGGTTGCCGATCAGATTGATACCCTATGCGGACCGCAAAGCAGCTCCCGCGTTCGGGAACTGACTGTCCGTAATGGCGCGTTCGGGCGACACTCCGGCGGGGAATGAGCCAGGCCGTCCATGGCCTTTATCGGCGAAGTCGGCGCTTTACTCCTGGATTTCCACCAGAACTTCACCCGGGTTCACCCGGTCGCCTTTGGCAACATGCACCGCGGCAACCTGACCGGTAACCGGCGCCTGAATCTCCGTCTCCATTTTCATGGCCTCGGTAATCAACACCGGCTGGCCCGCTTCGACGGTGTCACCAACGGCCACCAGCACATCCACGATGTTGCCCGGCATCCCGGTGGTTACATGGCCCGGTGCGCTGGCCTGCGGGCGACCGTCGCCGCCTTCGCCACGCACGTAGGCGTTCAAGGGCTCGAACACCACCTCTTCCGGCATGCCGTCCAGGGTCATGTAAAAGTGGCGCTTGCCACGGTCCTTGCCACCCACGCCGGTGATGGCCACCTGATAGGTCTCTCCGTGAACGTCGATGCGGAACTCCGTGGCCACCCCCTCGTCGCTGGCACGGCGGTTCTGGGCCACCGGTATCAGGGACTCGGGCTGCAGGGTTCCGGCCTCGCGCTCTTCCAGAAACTGGCGACCGATGTCCTGAAACATGGCGAAGGTCAGCACGTCCTCATCGCTCTTGGCGACGGCGCCGATCTCCTTGCGCAGGCGCTCCATCTCCGGGCTGAGCTGGTCTGCCGGCCGACCGTCAATCAGCTCGCCGATGCCGATCGCTTCAGTGCGCAGTTTGGCGTCCACCGGCGCGGGCGGCTGCCCGTATCCGCCCTGAAGATAGCGTTTCACCTCGTTGGTGATGGTCTTGTAGCGCTCTCCCGTCAACACGTTGAGTACGGCCTGGGTGCCCACAATCTGTGAGGTGGGTGTGACCAGAGGCGGGTAACCCAGGTCCTTGCGCACGTGGGGAATTTCCGCGAACACATCGCGGATGCGTCCCAGCGCATTTTGCTCTTTGAGCTGGTTGGCCAGGTTGGACATCATGCCACCCGGTACCTGGTTGATCTGCACCGACACGTCTTCGCGGGTGAATTCGCTCTCGAACTGGTGGTACTTGCCGCGGACTTCCCGGAAGTAATCGGCAATCTCACCCAACAGTTCCAAATCCAAACCCGGGTCCCACTGGGTGCCGCGCAAGGCCGCCACCTGGGATTCGGTGGCCGGATGGCTGGTGCCCCAGGCGAATGCCGAGATGGCCGTATCAATGTGCTCGGCGCCCGCTTCGATGGCCTTCAACTGGCACTGGGCGGCCAGACCGGAGGTGGCGTGGCTGTGAATGAACACCGGCAGATCCACAGCGCCCTTGATCGCCTTGACCAGGTCATAGGTCGCATAGGGCGTCAGCAAACCGGCCATGTCCTTAATGGCAATGGAGTCGGCGCCCATGTCTTTCAGAGCCTGGGCCTGGCCGACGAAGAGTTCCTCCGTATGCACCGGACTGGTGGTATAGCAGATGGTCCCCTGGGCGTGCTTGCCGGATTTTTTAACCGCGCCGATGGCGGTCTCCAGGTTGCGCAGATCATTGAGAGCGTCGAAGACCCGGAATACATCAATGCCGTTTTCCGCGGCCTTGGCCACAAAGGCTTCCACCACGTCGTCCGCGTAATGGCGATAGCCCAACAGGTTCTGGCCACGCAAAAGCATTTGCAGGCGGGTGTTGGGCAGGGCCTCGCGCAACTGGCGCAGCCTCTCCCAGGGATCTTCCTTCAGGAAGCGCACACAGGCGTCAAAGGTAGCGCCGCCCCACACTTCCAGGGACCAGAAGCCCACCTTATCCAGTTTGTCGCAGATGGGCAGCATGTCTTCCGTGCGCATCCGGGTGGCAATGAGGGACTGGTGGGCGTCACGGAGAATTACCTCGGTGATTTTGATTTTGCTCATGTGATTATTTTCCTCTCGCAACCTTAAAGCCCGGCATGGGCCGCGATGGCAGTGGCAATCGCCAGCGCAATATCGCTGGGATCCCGTTTGTCGGAATAGTTCAGTAACTGCGGGTGGTTCGGCACGAAGCTGGTGTTGAACTCACCGCTGCGAAAATCCCCGTCCTGCAGGATCTCCTGATAGTAGCGGGCGGTGGTTTTTACCCCCTGCACGCGCATGTCCGAGAGTGCCCGCGCGCCGCGGTCGAGGGCTTCTTCCCAGGTCAGCGCCCACACCACCAGTTTCAGGCACATGGAGTCAAAGTACGGAGGAATGGTGTAACCGGTAAAGATGGCCGTGTCGGTGCGCACCCCCGGACCGCCCGGTGCGTAGTAGCGGGTGATGCGCCCGAAGCTGGGCAGGAAGTCGTTCTTCGGGTCCTCCGCATTGATGCGGAACTGGAGGGCGAAGCCCCGATGGCTGATGTCCTCCTGGCGGAAGCTTAAGGGCAGCCCGGCGGCAATGCGCATCTGCTCGCGCACAATGTCCACCCCGGTGATCTCCTCGGAGATGGTGTGTTCCACCTGCACCCGCGTGTTCATTTCCATAAAGTACACATCGTTGCCGCTGAGCAGAAATTCCACGGTGCCGGAATTTTCATAGCCCACGGCCTGGGCGGCGCGTACGGCCAGTTCGCCCACGTAGTTGCGCTGCTCCGGCGTCAACTGAGGGCTTGGGGCAATTTCGATGAGTTTCTGGTTGCGGCGCTGGATGGAGCAATCGCGCTCGTAAAGGTGGATGGCGTTGCCCTGGCTGTCCGCCAGGATCTGCACTTCGATGTGCTTGGGGTCAACGATGCATTTTTCGAGAAAGACTTCGGCCGAACCGAAGGCCTTGCTGGCTTCGGAAATCACCCGCGGGTACTGGGCCCGCAACTCGGCGGGGCTGTCGCAGCGACGAATGCCTCGCCCGCCGCCACCGGAGGTGGCCTTCAGCATCACCGGATAGCCAATCCGCCCCGCCACCTCGAGTGCTTCGTCGAGATCGGCCAGATTGCCTTCGGAACCGGGCGTGACCGGGACCCCTGCAGCGATCATGCTGGATCGCGCGGCGGTCTTGTCCCCCATTCGGGCGATGACTTCGGCAGATGGGCCGATAAAGGTGATGCCCCGCTCCGCGCATATGCGCGCGAACTCGGCATTTTCAGAAAGGAATCCGTAGCCTGGGTGGATGGCGTCGCAGCCAGTCTCTACGGCCAGGCTCACCAGCCGACGGGGGTCCAGATATCCCCCGAGAGGGTCCTCGCCGAGCCCGTAGGCTTCGTCCGCCCGCTTTACGTGGAGGGCGTGGCGATCAGGTTCCGTGAATACGGCCACGGAGCGGATATTCATTTCGGCACAGGCCCGAACGATCCGCACCGCAATTTCGCCGCGGTTCGCGATCAGCACTTTCTTCAACATCATTATTCTCCTTAGCCCGGAAATTCCGCGAACCCCAATCTGCCAGGGCGACGCCTCGCCTTGTGAGCGGGCTCGCCACTGCCAGCCTTGAACGTCCGTCCCCGTGACCAGCGTGTGAGGCCGATTCATCTGAGTCCTGAAATCGACCGATCAGCGCACAATAGAGCAGGCTGAGCTCGGAAAAAAATTGATATTCTTTGTTTCAGCTATAAGCTTAAACTTATAGGCGGTTGAAACCCGTGACAGCCCTGCCCGATTGGAGTCGTTTTTCTGTGCCATACACCTTTACTCAGTTACTGAATCGCCTGTCCTTCCGGCAATTGCAGATCTTTCGGACCGTCCACGAGCTCAAGAGTTACAGCAACGCAGCCCGGGAGCTGGGCCTGACCCAGCCCGCGGTGAGCGCCCAGATTCGCCAGCTCGAGCACTCTCTGGGCCAACCGGTATTCGAGTATGTGGGCAAGCAGCTCTACACCACTTCCGCCGGCGAGCAACTGCTGCGGACCGTGAATTCCATGTTCGCGGACCTGGAACGCTTGCAGATGGAGTTAGCGGAGTTGCAGGGCCAGGTCCGGGGAGAGCTGCGCCTGGCGGCCGTGAGTACAGCCCAGTATGTGGTGCCCTACCTGCTGGAAGGCTTTCTGCAGGAATACCCCAAGGTCAACGTGCGCCTGCAGGTGGTCAATCGGGCCCAGGCACTGGAGCGCCTCACCGCAAACCAGGACGACCTGGTGATCATGGGCATGGTCCCGGAATCCCGGGCCCTGAACATCATTCCGTTTCTCGACAACCTCCTGGTGCCGGTGGTGCGATCCGACGACCCCCTCCTGGATCGAAAGGACCTGAGCGCCGAGGAATTCTTCCAGGCGCGTCTGCTCATTCGTGAACCGGGTTCGGGCACCCGCTACGCCCTGGAAGACTGGTGCTCCCGCCATCGGCTCAGCCTGAACCCCTGCATGGAGCTGGGCTCAAATACCGCAATCAAACACGGCGTGCTCGCAGGGCTGGGCGTCGCTGTTCTGCCCCGGGTCTGCATCAACCCGGAGCTGCGGCTGGGCGACCTCGCCGTCCCGGAACTGAACGGGTTCCCCCTGCGCCGCTCCTGGTGCACCGTCCACCCTTCGGCCAAACACCCGACGCCGGTGATGCAGGCCCTGATGGATTACGTGCGGCGACGAACCACGGAGCTCCACGACCGCGTGTACCCGGGATAATCGCCACCTCCACGGGCTGTTGGCACCCCAGCTCTGCACCGATCGCCGCCCGCACCCACCTGTCGGCCCTGATCGTGCACATTGGGTTTGAGCCTGTCCCGCATCAACCCGGGTGTGACCGAGGCAGCGATACCCAGGAACTATTTGGTGTACGCGGCACACCGGAGAACCCGGCCACAATCACGTGCAGGCCTGCAGGTGGTCACCATGCCCAGAAGCGCACCGTTTGAGTCACATCACCAGCATTACGACGACTGGTTCGTGCGCAACGACCCGGCCTATCACTCGGAGCTGCTGGCGGTTCGCGCCCAACTGCCCTGGCACGGCCCCGGCTTGTCCATCGGAGTCGGAACCGGGCGCTTCGCCGCCCCGCTCGGAGTGCAGGTGGGTATCGACCCGGCCCATGCCGTGCTGCGCTATGCGGATCAGCGGGGCATCAGCACTGTGCAGGCAGTGGCCGAAGCACTGCCTTTCCCCGACAGTGTGTTCGAGCGGGCTTTGTGCGTGACCACCATCTGTTTCGTTGACGACGCCGCTGCCATGCTGAGTGAAGCCCGACGAGTGCTCAAAGACCGCGGGGTACTGGTCGTGGGGTTCATCGATCGCAACAGCGACCTGGGTCAACACTATCTGGCTCATCAGGCTGAGAATGTGTTCTACCGTGATTCGAATTTTTTCGCCGCTGCGGAAGTGAAGCAACTGCTCCACGACGCCGGCTTCGGCGAACTCCGGTGGGTCCAGACTCTGGTCAAACCGCTGGAGCAAACAAACGAGATTGAATGCTTGAGCAGCGGTTACGGTCGAGGAGCCTTTGTCGCCGTCAGAGCAGAGCGGCGGCAAACCCGACGGGAGAGCCTTTGAAGGAAGGCCCATGGAGACTGTATTCTGGACAACGTTCGGCGCCAGCTTGCTGGCGGCGCTCGTCACGGGCAGCGGGATCTACACGATCCGCCACTTTGAAGCCTGGGGCCGCAAGTACAGTATCTATTTTGTCTGCTTCGCTGCGGGCGTGCTGATTTCCGTCTCCTTCCTCCACATCATCCCCAAATCCTTTCAGCTGAGCTCACGCTCGCCCGTTTTCCTCCTCACCGGCTTCCTGCTGATGCACCTTTTCAATCGCTTTGTGACCACCTTCGTCTGCGAACGCGATCCCGATTCAGACTACGGCATCGGCCTGGTCCCCATGATCGGAATCGCCTTCCATTCGTTCATCGACGGCTTCGTTTACTCGATCACCTTCTCGGTGGACATCTTTACCGGCGCCCTGGCCGCCACCGGCATGGTGCTGCACGAATTTCCCGAGGGGATCATTACCTACATGCTGTTGCTGCGCGGGGGCTTCAGAAAGAAAACGGCGCTGGTCCTTGCGATTGTTGCCGCCTCGATTTCCACCCCGCTGGGCATGCTCGTCTCCTGGCCTTTCATCAGCCGCATCGATCAGCCCTTACTCGGCATTCTGCTCTCACTGTCCGCCGGCATGCTGGTTTACGTGGGCGCCACCCATTTATTGCCACAGGCGGAGCAGGAACATCGGCGTTACAGCCTGTGCGCCCTCGGCGCGGGCATCCTGGTTGCCGTGCTGATTGTTGTTTCCAAGTGATGGTGCATCGGCAGCACGGTGAGAGCCTTCTCACCCAAGATCCTGCATCGAACTTCGACACGTATCGCGTCGGTCAACGGCGGCCGCGATCGAAGTGCGGCTCGACGAAGAACTTAATGGGAACTTTGAAGACTAACCCGAAGCGACCGCCACACCCGCCATGCAAAACCACCTAAGAAGGAGCCCTCAACTTGCCTGGGATACTAGTGTTCTTCCATTGCGAGTCAAATCCTGGATATGCTGCTGCAAGCCATGAGATCACGTTCTATCAGGTCGCTAAGCGAATCGCAGGTTCAAATGAAAATATCCATTTCGCATATCCGACGCTCAGGAACGGGCTCTCTCCCACTCTTCCGAAGGAGCTGACAAATATCATAGAATTTGATGCTCGCTCCCGCTCCCGGGAGTATCTAAGCCACATAGAAACTTACGTCCGTGAGAACAATATTCAGATTGCATTTGGTTTCGATCAACCGGTGAACCGACTCTCGCATCGATATTTGCGCCGTGGCGGCGTACACACGATCATTTCTTATCTCGGGGCTCCCATGAGTAGCATAAATCACGGTCTGAAACTGGCAATGAAGAAGATGTACGTTCGCTTATGCAGGGATCGACCGGACCATTTTATTTTTCAATCGGAAGGGATGCGTCGAACTGCCACCCACGGCCAGGGCATCCCTGAAGCGGCCACCAGCGTCGTTCGAACCGGTATTGACGTTCAAAGATTCAGCCCTTCCTCTCAGCAAAGCTGGTATGCGCACCAACGATTCCAAATACCCCAAAACAGAAGAATCATCTTTTTCTCAGGGCATATGGAAGAACGCAAAGGAGTGGACGTTATCATTCGATGTGCCGTCCACATGATAGAGCACATGGGACATCGTGACATTCACTTCCTCATCGTTGGAAACAAGGAGGGGGAAGAGAAGCATTTTGAGCCTCTATATAAGGATTCTAAAGCGGCCGCCCACATCACCTTCGGCGGCTACCGTAGCGATATTCCTCATATTTTGAAATCCTGCACAGTCGGTTATATTGCCTCTACCGTATGGGATTCGTTCCCAATGTCTTCCATTGAAATGGCGGCAACCGGACTGCCACTCGTTGTTTCTGATCTGGACGGTCTCCGAGAAGTGATATCCCCCGAAACAGGATTCCTTTACCCTCCTGGCAATCACCGGGATGCGGCCGACAGGATACACACCTTGCTGGTTGACAAAGACCTGAGGGCACGCATGTCCCGGAAAGCACGACAGCGGGCGGTACGAGAGTTCGCGGTCGACCAGCAAGTTAGCGGCCTGGAAGCAATCATCCGGAAAGTCGCTGCTCAAAATCTAACGGATGGGTCGGGACTGGAGCCGGCGCCAGTTCATTGAACTGAGGGGTTTGGGGAAACCGTATCGCGGAATAACTCCCATGCATATTCCGCGAATTTGTATCACGCAGAGTTATCTGTGCTCTGCATCTCCAGATGCCTCTTCGACCGATAACGCCCCCGCAACTGAGTGACCAGCTACCAAAGTGACGCTATCCTCGCGCGGGAAGACAGGCACCGATTCGTCGGCCCGGAGCGAAACCTCAACGTCGGAACAACCGGCCCTGGTATCGCTTCGCCAAGCGTCGAACATTGATACAAGTCTTGCGTTGAAATAAACAAAATAAAGGACCACCCCGGCAGCACAGGAGACGATTCCCGCTTTCCAAAATTTCGCCAAACTTGCCAAACTGCAAAGCGCAAGAATGGCAGCAGCGCATGCGGCGCTCATGACTCGAAAACCGTCCCATGGATCATACCAAGCGAAGGGAAGCAGGATTAGAATCGCCAAGTAACAGCAACCAACAAGTGCGGTGATCTGCGCAACCTTCGATCGCAAAAAGTATGTCCAACTCGTGAAATCTCCCAGTCCGTGCCAGCGTTCACGCCGGAAGAAGCTTCTCAAATTTTTTGGAAATCCTTCATGGTAAACAACAAGCTCTGGATTCAAATCGACGCTTACACCCTCCTGCATAGCCCGCTCTGAAAAATCAACGTCTTCACCGGTTTCGAGATGCGGATTAAACCCGCCGATCGCATCAAAAGCGGACCTGGAGATAATCATATTAGCTCCGTTCAAAAATTTGCGACCTTGCCGAGCTAATGGTTGGAACCAATACTTTTCAATCCAAGAAGGGCGATCTGGAATTCGGCAACTTTCGCCCATCACGGACGATCCGCGCAGAAAGTTGTCATCGCAGATAACTCGTTCGACCTCCCGGGCCCACTGTGGTGTCACGATCACGTCGGCGTCGAGAAAGGCCAGAACCGGAGATCTACTGGATCTCGCGCCGATGTTTCGCGCCTGAGAGGGATACATCGGATTGGGCGATTGCACAACCTGACAACCGAGTTGTCTGGCAATCTCCCCAGTACCATCGTTGGAGCCATTATCAACAACAACTATCTCGAAGTTGATCTTCAGGTTGCTCTTGATGCTGTTGACTAGGTTCGGGAGATCTTCGGATTCGTTATAGGCGGGTATCACAACGGAAAGGTCGACCATGCACTCACCCCTTGTTCAGTAATCCTTCCTTGGATTTGCATGATTCATGTCGTCTGTAACGTTCGGGAGTTGACGACTGGCAACGTTCGAACTCGAATCTCGGACTCTTCTATTTTTTCTTTGTTCCGTTTTCCGCGTTAGCGGTCTTCAGGTCCGGGGATGTTGTACCTACTGCAAATCCCTTCGCGAGATCGGCAGCAGGGGTGTGATTAACATCCCAACCGTCAGTATAGCGGCATGAAGACTGTGGGAACCTGGGACGACACACATTCTCCCGGGTCGCCGGGCTGTGGAGCAGGTTCGGGTTCCGGCTCGGGCTCGGGTCCTTCAACATCCAGCAGGCTTGTTGTGGAGAGTACTACGTCGTCCATCAACCAGTCCGTATCTTCGGCGTACGCCGGGTTACTCCAACCCAGAAAATATCCCGCTTTCCAGCCGGCCGGGCCGCTTGTCGGGATGGCGATATCCGCTTGCCGGTGGTCATGTATCAGTGTGAATGACGACTCGTTCTCCCACCTCCTGTAGAATTGCATGATGCCATCATTCCTCGATGCGCCACTCGCGGCTTTTACGCGCATTACAATCTGCATCCATCGTCCCTGGTCTTCGGGATAACGAATGAAGGACTTGAGTTCCTTGGGCGCGTTCGCGGTTTTGTACCCTCCCGGACTGTAATGATAGGCGAGCTTACTGCCACTGGCGCCGTCATGCCAGAATGTCCAGAAGGCCGTGGGCCCCGCACCTTTTGCGGAGTATTGGTCCATCCACAGAGCAAATAGCTTGTTATTGGTGGGAGAGTTAGAAGAATGTTTGAAATTGATCGGGACCTTTAGCCAGAATCGGATCCACAGTTCGGGATATGGGCGCGAGAGGCTGAATCGCTGTTCGGACCAGAACTCTCCCGCTGGATAGTGAAACATCATCGAGATGTCGCCGTCTTTCGCTTGCCACTCGCGGTCGAAACCCTTTTGCTGTTCAACTTTACCTGTTTTGTCGTAAACGATCAGATCTCCCATCTGCGAGTCCCGTTTGACCAGGAAGGTCCGAACCGAATCATGCCAGTCGAAGACGCCGGAATTATTAGCCCCCATGTCACCCGACTCAAAAGAATCGGAGAAAATAGTCTGGCTGAATGCAGGCGCTGAAATTCCCAGCGCCAGAGAAACAATAGTTGCTACATACTTCATTATGCAATCTGTCCTAGTCAGAGATACGACGTGTTGAGAATGCGAAAAAGTATAGTAGTTGGGCTGGCGCACGCTCGACCACAAGCCTGTAATCGGAGTCCTTGGCGTCTAAATTTGCGAGTTTTGTGACGATTAGCACTCGGCGAACTCGAACTGTCACCACCAACCAGCCACTGAGGGCCACCCTCGTTTGCAGGTCCAACACGAATGCAAACCGCGCAAGCACAACCGCGACCATTTTTTACTGAGTCCACAGTACGGCCTTGGTTCCAAGGATCGCCTCCTACCGGAGGACTCGTCGCACTCAACTATCGCGCGCGAGACCTCCCACGACCTGTTGGGACGAGTATCATCTGCTTCGCTTTGTGGTGATGTGATTCTGGATGGCCGACTCACAGGCTGGCCCTGGGTATCGTCACGCAGTCCCCCAGCCGGCGATCCGGGCTTTTGAGGACCACAAACATGCGCCTGCCTATAAACGGTAGTGCGCGCCTTCGAACTGGAGCCAAGGAAATCCCGAGCGGATCGAGGCGATGCCGGCGAGCCGAAGCGGCTAAGTATCTGCGCAGCGCGCGCCGACCGTTGACGAGTTCATCAGGAGCGAAGGGGTGTACTCGGAAGAAATGTACTTCGAGCGTCCGATATAACAGAAAGAAAGTGCTGACTTGCCCCGTAGGAGTTGGACTGCCCCGTAGCGGCTGCGTCCAGGTCGGACAAGAAATGACCACTCCAACCAATTGGTCATTGAAGAAAATGGCGGACCGGACGGGACTCGAACCCGCGACCTCCGGCGTGACAGGCCGGCATTCTAACCAGCTGAACTACCGGTCCGCTGAAAATTGCGCGAATCCTGCCAGAGGCAACATTGCGGGCAATCTTTGGTGGGTGGTGCAGGGATCGAACCTGCGACCTACGGCTTGTAAGGCCGTCGCTCTCCCAACTGAGCTAACCACCCCCGGTGAAGAGCTGCGCATTCTACCCAAAAGTTTAGGCATGTCAAACGTTTTTGCTCAAGTTTGAAAGCACCCTATCGAGCCGATCAATTTTTCGCCGCAGGGACGTCGCGGAAAGTTTTGCATGGCAATACTTGCCCGCCGGGAGTCGCTACAATGGCGGCTCACCCCCAACCCCCGACGGAGCCGCATGCCCAGCACAGCCGAGTCCGCAACGCCCGATGGAAGCCGCCGAATCGCGCGGCTTCGCCACGCTCCGGCCCTCGCCTTCGCCGTGCTGGCCCTGACTCTTTCGGTGCCGGCGGCGTTGGCGCAATCCCCCCGGCCCGGCGCAGAAGAGCCAGCGCTGGCTCAGCAGGAGCCCCTGGAAGAGGACGAACGCAACTACCTGCTCGGCATCATTGTGGCTTTGCTTGTGCTGCAAACCGCGCTGATCATCGGTCTCCAGCACAGTCGCATTCGCTACAAGCATGCCAAGGAAAATCTCAAACGCTCCCAGCGAGCGCTCGAAGAGCGTGTCATCGAGCGCACCAATCGGCTGCGTACTATCAACAACCAGTTGTACGAGGAAATTGCCCGGCATGAGCTTACGGAAGAGCGACTGCAGGAGACCCAGAATTACCTGCAGAGCGTGGTGGACTCCATGCCCTCTGTGCTGATCGGCGTCACCCGGGAAGGCACCATCACGCACTGGAACTCGGCCGCAGAGGGAGCCACGGACATCTCCGCCGACAAGGCCATTGGCAGGAACCTCAACGATGTCTCGCCGGACCTGAACGTGGACATGGAGATGATCCGCAACGCCATTGATCAGGGAGTGGCCCAGGCCAAGGAAGCCATTCGCCACGAGTTTGGCGGACAGGTGGGATACACCGACCTGGTGATTTATCCGCTCATGGCCGAGGACATGACCGGCGCAGTGATCCGCATCGACGACGTCACCATGCGGGTGCGCTTTGAGAACATGATGATCCAGAACGAGAAGATGATGTCCCTCGGCGAGCTGGCGGCGGGAATGGCTCACGAGATCAACAACCCCCTCAGCGCCATCCTTCATGCAGTGCAGAACGTCTATCGCCGCACCTCTCCCGAGCTTCCCGCCAATGTGGAAGCGGCCAAAAAGGTAGGCATCAGCACGGAGCAGTTGCAGGCGTATTTGCAGGCCCGGGGCATCTACCAGTTCATCGACAGCATCAAGGAAGCGGGCGAGCGCTCCGCGAGCATTGTCACCAACATGCTGGAATTTTCCCGCAGCAACAGCCGCGGGCACGAATTGGTGGAGCTGGTGGAACTGCTGGAACAAAGTCTGGAGCTCTCCCACCAGAGCTTTGACCTGCGCACTGCCCAGGGGGGCAAACCGGTGCGAATCTTCAAGGAGTTTCAGCCGGACCTGCCGCGGGTGCCCTGCTCCCCGGCAGAGATTCAGCAGGTGATCCTGAACATTCTGCGCAATGCGGCCCAGGCATTCGTGAAAAGCGATGGCGACAAGGGCCCGCCGTCCATTACACTGCGCGCCTTCAGGGAAAACGGCATGGTCAAGATCCAGGTGGAGGACAACGGGCCCGGTATGTCGGAAGCCACCCGCCGCCATATATTCGAGCCCTTCTATACCACCAAGGAGGTGGGAAAAGGCACGGGGCTCGGATTGTCCGTGTCCTACTTCATCGTAACCGAACACCACAGTGGCCAGATCGAAGTGGACTCCACCGAAGGCCGGGGTACCGTCTTCACCATCAGCCTGCCCCTGACCGAAGGCGACAGCCTCCGGGAAGGCTCACCTACCCGACTCGCCTGAACCCGACCCCATTCCATATAGCAACGCAGCCCTACATGATTGCCATCAAACCCGACCCGAATCACTACGCCGCGCAACTGGCCCGGAAAGAGCAGGCTTTTGCAGACTTGCTGAAGCCCTTCGAGATGCCGCCGGTGGAAGTCTTTGATTCACCGCCCCTGCATTATCGCGTTCGCGCCGAATTCAAGATCTGGCACGAGGGGGACCGGTCTCATTATGCGGTCTTCGACAAGGGAGCCGGTGAACCACCGACCTTCGTCGACGACTTTCCCGTTGCCTCCAGGCGGATCACTGAGGTGATGCCGTCACTGTTGGAGCGCCTGCAAGGGGCCGAAATCCTGCGCCGCAAACTGTTCCAGGTGGAATTTCTGTCCACCCTGCACGGTGAACTGCTGGTGACGCTGGTCTACCACAAACCGCTCACCGATCCGTGGATCGAGGCGGCCAGGGCCCTTGAAGCGGCATTGGGGATTTTTGTCATCGGGCGCAGCCGCAAGCAGAAGGAGGTACTCAGCCGCGACTATGTGACCGAGGTATTTACCGTGCGCGGCCGCGAGTTTCGCTACCGGCAACTGGAGGGCTGCTTCTCCCAGCCCAATGGCAAAGTGTGCGAGCAGATGCTGAACTGGGCCAGTGCAGCGGTGGAAGGCAGCATGGGCAGTCTGCTGGAACTGTATTGCGGCAACGGTAATTTTACCCTGCCCCTCGCGCTCCACTTCGACAAGGTGCTGGCCACCGAAATCTCCAAGCCCCTGACCCGGGTGGCGGAACATAATTGTGAAGCGAATGATATACACAACATCGCATTCGCGCGCATGTCGGCCGAAGAGGTGTCCGAAGCAATCGCGGGAGTGAGGCCATTTCGCCGGATGCAGCACGTGAACCTGCCCGAGTACGATTTTCAAACCGTGTTCGTGGACCCGCCCCGGGCCGGCCTCGATCCGAAGACCCTGGCCATGGTGCAGGGTTTCGCAAATATTCTCTACGTTTCCTGCAATCCGCACACCCTTGCGGATAACCTGAAAACGCTGAACAAAACCCACCGGATCAAGCGAGCGGCCCTGTTCGACCAGTTCCCCTATACGGATCACATGGAATGCGGGGTTTATCTGCAGCGCAGATCGTCGTGAAGGCCGGAATCACCGCGCCAGGTAAAACTCCCGGTCCGGAATATCATCGAAGCTGACTTCTTCGATGATCACCCGGCTGGTTTGCTCCGGGGTAACTTCTGTCACCTCGGTGGCCAACCTGATTCCGTCGAATTCCTTGTACTCTTCAAAGTATTGCGTCACCTGCAGGCCGCCCATCTCCCGGGGCAAGCGCCAGGTGCCACCCAGCCAGAGACCGCTTTCTCGATCGAAGTACCAGGTGTCCTGCAGGCCGTTGTGACGGACCAGACGCAGAACATTGGCCTGCTTGCCATTGAATTCCGCGGTACCGCCCGCTTCCATGTGTCGGTAATAGCGGCGCAGATTTTCCAGCCGCTTGAAGTCCGACAATTCCTGCATGAACTCCAACTGGGCGCCGCCCAGCGACTGCAGTTCCGCATTCAACTCACGCGTCCAGCAGCGTCCTTCCGCACAGCTGCGAATCACTTTCTGCCCCATCACGTCCGACGCGAAGGATCGCTTGTCGGGCGCTTCCATCTTCATGACAACGGGCGCGTCTACATCGAACTCTTCGATCACCAGGCGCCCTTCCATGGTGATTGAAGATTGCGCATCCAATCCTTCGTCACCGTAGGCTGCCTGAATGTGACGCTGGATCATCTCCTCCGGCGACGGGGACCCGATGCCCACACCAGTGCAACCACTCAGCACTGCCGCAATACCGCTCAACAGCACAATCAGGCCACGACAGGATTGTTCCATGCTCTCTCCTTTGCTTTCCTTTACATGAAATCCGGACTTTGCTCGAATGGAGGGTTACCGCACACGGGATTAACGGTTCATCACAAAAAAGGTGACTCCTGTAGATTGTGCCGAGCGGGTACCGACATTTACAATCGCCGCTCCTGTACACCATTGAGGATTGAACAATGCAAGGAATCACCAAGCAAGCCACCCTATTCTGTTTTGCCATGCTGCTGAGCGGCGCCAGCCTCGCGGCGGACCTGAGCGGGACCTGGGTACTTAACGTCGACTCTCCCCAGGGCGCTTCTACTCCCACAATGACCCTTACCCAGGACGGCGACAAGGTCAGCGGCACCTATGAAGGCTCACTGGGCTCCTCGGACATTTCCGGCACCGTGGACGGCGATGAGTTCACTTTGGTGGCCAACCTGTCCATGCAAGGTCAGGATTTTGCCCTCACCTACACCGGCACCCAGAACGGCGACTCTGTCAGCGGCAACGTGGATGTGGCCGGCATGGGCGGCGCGCCCTTTACGGGCAAACGCCAGTAATCCGACCCGTGTTCCGATGTGTGGTCGCCTGGTTGACCACACATCTGCCCGCGCTTCGCCTGACTGATCCGCCCGCTCCACATCCTTTCACAACGCCTTCGAACCACTTCCACTCAGAAATCGAAAATCTCCGACAATATACTCTTGCGCTTTTTCTTCCGGTGGCTTGGAGAGGGCTCGCTGTAACCGTGTGAGTAATCGCCACCGACGGCGGGACCGCCTTGGGATTGTGGCGGGGCAGGCGACGCCTCGGATTGACTTCGCTCTATGATCTTGTCCAATTCGCCGCGATCCAGCCAAACGCCGCGACATTGAGGGCAGTAATCGATCTCGATACCCTGCCGTTCGGTCATCATCAGCTCCCGGTTCTTGCAGACGGGACAGTCCATACTTCATCTCCATTCGTGCTGCGGGTTCGACAGTGGGCAATGCATCAGAGCGGTCCTTCTGCTTGGGTTGGGCCAGGCGCCGCCCCTTGTGAGACCATCGAAGAGGAGAGAGGTTTTTGGAGCCGGATAAGCTTCAGGAGCGATACTGGCGCAGAAAACGCCGATCCAGATGATTCTTCAAAATCAGGGGGACGCGCCCGCCCCACCAGAGTCCGCCCCAAGTGGAAAGACCGGTGCCATCTCCCAGATTGAGAATGGAAAGGTAGCGCTGCTGGGGCCTATAAACTCGCAGAGCCTCGCCATCCAGACCGGCCAGCAGATTGCGATGAACATACTGGGCCTGGCGCACGCCGAACACCCCGAGCTTGGGCAAATCATGCCCCTCCATGCTCGCGCAATCCCCCGCCGCGAACACCCGGGCATCAGCCGGTGAATGCAGAAACCCATTGACGCGCAGGCCGCTGCTCCCATCCGCCGGCAGGCCCAGTGTTGTCACAAGGGGATTGGCTTTCAGGCCGGTTGCCAGAATCACCCAATCAGCCGGGATCTTCTCGCCCGTGTCCGTCACAAGTGCAGCCCCGTCACGCCTCACCACCCGAGTGGCGCAGCGCACCTCCAACCCGCGCCGGCGCAAGCGGCGCTCCATATAATCGGACGCCCTCTTCGGAGCCCCCGCTAACAGCGTCCCGCTACCGCTCACCAACGTAACCTTCAGCGCACGCTCTCGCCGCGCGCCCTGGTCCGCTCCCGCTTGCTGCTCCAGCCGCACCGACAGCGCCAGCAAATTTGCCGCCACCTCACAGCCCGAGGGGCCCCCGCCCAACACGGCAATCCTCGGCGCCTCACCATTGGCCACCGCGGATTCCAGATCCTGACGCAGCCGCCAGAGGTTCTCGATCGGTTTAATGGCCCAGACCGTCCTATCCTCCTCCGCACCCGGCAACGAGCCGCGATCAACAATGCTGCCCGCATTGAGCGAAAGAAAGTCATACCCCAACTCAGCGCCGCTGGCCAGACGAACCCGGCGCACACCCACATCCACCGCCACGACCCGGTCCCGGATAAACTCACCACCGCCGGCCTCCACCAGCGCCTTCG
Source organism: Gilvimarinus sp. F26214L (assembly GCF_054401055.1). Taxonomy (NCBI): domain Bacteria; kingdom Pseudomonadati; phylum Pseudomonadota; class Gammaproteobacteria; order Cellvibrionales; family Cellvibrionaceae; genus Gilvimarinus; species Gilvimarinus sp. F26214L. The sequence continues at coordinate 242,812 of NZ_JBTIYG010000004.1, forward strand.
GATCCACCTGATCATCGGCAGCGTCATACATGCCGCCCAACATCCCCGTCGCCAGACCGGAATACCAGAACATCCCCGGATCAACCAGCACCAGCCGGCAACCCCGGCGCCGGAAATCCGCCGCCCGCGCCGCCACATACAGGTGCGCGTGCCCGGCTCCAATCAATACAACCGTGCGCTGCACTAATCCGCCACATGGCCAGGCAGGAGCTTGGCAACAAACACACCCTTGCCGTACTCCGAATAACTCCAGGCCACCACATCCTTGATGACCTCCATTACCCGCTCGAAATCACCCACCAGAATGGTAGCCGTTGGAAACGTCCGAACTTTAACGTCCGGGTAACTGTTGAGCTTCTTGACCGTGGCACGAATCACATCCAGGTAATCGTCCTTCAACGGATAGAAACTCAATTCCGCACTCATCTGCATAACTGCTCACCTCCAGATTGGAAACACAACGATAATGCCTGCAGCCGCCCCAGAGCTCAATCCACCCGACAAGCCAGAATTCCACTCCGATGCGAGTTCGCCGGGAGGGGGAAGGCCTTTCAAAACCCTCGCGCCATGGATGCCGCGCGGGAGCTATAGGGACATATTCATGCGTTTTTGAAAGGCCTTCCCCTTCCCGGCGAACGGATTAAGAACCCTTCCGCTCACCAAACAGAAGTTCAACCCCGGCATTCCAGTCCCACCACCACCCGACCCCATGAGCGAATCCACTCCGATAAGAGTTCGCCGGGAGGGGCAAGGCCTTTCAAAACCCTCGCGGCATGGATGCCGCGCGGGAGCTATAGGGACATATTCACGCGTTTTTGAAAGGCCTTGCCCCTCCCGGCGAACGGGTAAACAACTCCCAAATAACCCCCCGCACCAATCAACTGGACAACCCAACCCCAAACCGGTACAACACCCTCCCTTTGAAACATACGCCCTGCTTCCTATGCCACTGTACCGCCTCACCGACGTCCAACTCGCCTTCGGCCCCCAAATCCTGCTCGACAAAGTTCAACTGGCCGTGCGCGCCGGCGAACGCTTCGGCCTGCTGGGCAGAAATGGCGCCGGCAAATCCACCTTCCTGAAACTACTGGCCGGCGAAGTCCACGCCGACGACGGAGAAGTCTGGCGCCGCCCCGGCGTCCGGGTCAGCTACCTGTCCCAGGACCTCCCCGAAGCCCGCGACGAAAGCATCTACGACTTCGCGGCCCAAGGGCTGGGTGAAGCCGGCGCGGCTCTCAAGGAATTCCACCGCCTTACCCAATCCGGCGACAGCGCCTCCATGGACGCACTCAGCCAGGTTCAGCAAAAACTCGACGCCCTCGACGGATGGACCCTGCAACAGCAAGTGGAAACCGTCCTGAGCCGCCTGGACCTGGACGCCGATACCCGCCTGGCCGAACTGTCCGGCGGCTGGCGACGGCGCGCCGCCCTGGCCCGCGCCCTCGTGGGACAACCCGAACTGCTGCTGCTTGACGAACCCACCAACCACCTGGACATCGCCGCCATCGAATGGCTGGAAAACTTCCTGCGCGAATACCGCGGCGCCATCATCCTCATCACCCACGACCGCAGCTTCCTGCAAGCCGTGGCCAACGAAATTCTCGAACTCGACCGCGGGCAATTGCGCCACTGGCATGGGGACTACCGCGGCTTCCTGCAATTTCGTGAGCAGCAACTGGCCGCCGAAGAAACCGCCAATGCCGAGTTCGACAAAAAGCTCGCCAAGGAAGAAGCCTGGATTCGTCAGGGAATCAAAGCGCGCCGCACCCGCAACGAAGGCCGCGTGCGCGCCCTCAAAAAGATGCGCGAGGAACGAAGCCAGCGCAGGGAGCGGCAAGGCAGCGCCAACATCGAAGTGGAGCAAGGGCAGCGCTCCGGCAAGATCGTCGTCGAAGCCGAACACATCGCCAAATCCTACGAGGGACGGCCGGTGATCCGGGATTTTTCCACCACCATTATGCGCGGTGACAAAATCGGCGTGATCGGCCCCAACGGCGCGGGCAAGACCACCCTGCTCAAAATCCTACTGGGGGAACTGCCGCCCGACAGCGGCAAGCTGAAACTGGGCACAAAGGTGGAAGTCGCCTATTTCGATCAACTGCGCAGCGCCCTCGACCCCGAGCAGAGCGTCATCGACAACATTGCCGAAGGCCGGGAATTCATCACCATCAACGGCAAGCAGAGGCACGTCATCAGCTACCTCCAGGACTTCCTCTTTACCCCCGACCGCACCCGACAGCCGGTAAAATCCCTTTCCGGCGGAGAGCAGAACCGGCTCATCCTGGCCCACCTGTTCAGCAAGCCCGCCAACGTCCTGGTCCTGGACGAACCCACCAACGACCTGGACCTGGAAACCCTGGAACTGCTGGAGGAAATCCTCGTGGAGTTCAGCGGCACCCTGCTGCTGGTCAGCCACGATCGAAGCTTCATCGACAACGTAGTCACCAGCACCTTCGCCTTCGAGGGCGACGGTGTCGTGAATGAATACGTTGGCGGCTATGAGGACTGGCTGCGCCAGCGCCCGGAGCCGGGCAAGGCCGAAAAAGCGGGCAAGCCCCGGAACCCGGTGGAGAAGCCAAAGCCCGCGCCGGCGCCCAAAAAGCTCTCCTACAAGCTGCAACGGGAACTGGAACAACTGCCCCAACAGATCGAGCAAAAAGAAACAGCTGTCGCAGAGCTGGAGGGAAAGATCGCCGACCCGGGCTTTTACCAGCAGGACCAGACCGCAATGGACACAACGTTCAAGGAACTGGCCGCCCTGCAGAGCGAGTTGGAGGTTCTCTACGCCCGATGGGAGGAGTTGGAGTTGCAGTCTGGCAGTTGAAACCCACGAGCTGTTGGGTTACGGCCTGGCGGCCTAACCCAACCTACGGGGCAGAGCTCGCATTGGCGTGTTTTATTCGACGCGAGTAGGTTGGGTTAGCGCAGCGTAACCCAACAAAGGGGTTCAGCTCCGCTATGAACAGAGCTGTTGGGTTACGGCCTGGCGGCCCAACCCAACCTACGGGTACAGAGCTCGCATTGGCGTGTCTTTATCCGGCATGCGTAGGTTGGGTTAGCGCAGCGTAACCCAACACCAGGGTTCGGTACGGGCTGTGCGCGGCAATCCAGCCTTGTTCCCCGCCCGCATCCCCGGTAAAGTTTACGTAAACGTAAACCTCAGGACCCTCTCGTGAGCGCAACCGGACACAAGACCTTCTCCATCCGCGATCTGGCCGAAGAATTCGGTGTGACCACCCGGACCATCCGCTTCTACGAGGAGGCCGGCCTCCTTCAACCCCGGCGCGAGGGGCAAACCCGGGTGTACCGGGAGCAGGACCGGGTCCGCCTGAAGCTTATTTTGCGGGGCAAGCGTCTGGGCCTGAGTCTGGCTGAATCCCGCGAACTCATCGAGATGTACGACCCCGCCACCGGCAACCGCAAGCAGCTTCAGGCCCTGCTGGACAAGATCCAGCAACGCCAGGCCATGCTCGACCGGCAGCTGGCGGACATCAAGGCCATGCGCACCGAGCTGGACGAAGCCGCCCGGCGCTGTGTCGACGCAATGAACCAGAAAGCCCGCTAATCAGTCTCTGATGAACCCTCCTTTCTTACGGGTTGCCGGTTCGAATGTCAGCTTACCTTTACGTTAACGTCAACTTTGGGTAGATTATGGGCCAAAGGCCCCGGCCAGCCACTCGCCGGCCCAATCCGTCAATGCCACATTACAAGAGGCTCTCGCGATGAATAGCCAGTACCGCTCTCTCAATTTCAACCTGGGCGAAACCATCGACATGCTCCGTGACCAGGTGCGCAGCTTCGCGCTCAAGGAGATTGCTCCACTTGCCGCCCGAACGGATCGGGATAATCAATTCCCCAATGAGTTGTGGCCGAAGCTTGGTGAGATGGGTCTCCTGGGTATGACGGTCAGCGAGGAATATGGCGGCAGCGACATGGGTTATCTGGCTCATGTTGTGGCCATGGAGGAGATCAGCCGCGCGTCCGCATCCATCGGCCTCAGTTATGGGGCCCATTCCAATCTTTGTGTGAACCAGATTTTCCGCAATGGCAATGAAGAACAACGGGCCCGCTATCTGCCGAAGCTGGTGAGCGGGGAGCATATTGGCGCACTGGCCATGAGTGAGCCCAACGCGGGCTCGGATGTGGTGAGCATGAAGCTGCGCGCGGAAAAACAGGGCGATCGTTACATTCTGAACGGTAACAAGATGTGGATTACCAACGGGCCGGATGCGCACACCTATGTGATTTATGCAAAAACGGACACGAGCAAAGGCCCCCACGGTATTACGGCGTTTATTGTGGAGCGGGACTGGACGGGCTTTTCCCGCGGTCCAAAACTGGACAAGCTGGGGATGCGCGGGTCGAACACTTGCGAGCTTATTTTCGAGAATGTGGAGGTTCCCGCGGAGAATATTCTGGGCCGGGAGAATGAGGGTGTTAAGGTTTTGATGTCCGGGCTGGATTATGAGCGCGTGGTATTGTCCGGCGGTCCAACGGGGATTATGCAGGCCTGTCTGGATATTGTGGTTCCGTATGTTCATGAGCGCACTCAGTTCGATCAGCCTATTGGTGAGTTTCAGCTGATTCAGGCGAAGCTTGCGGATATGTATACGGAGTTGAATGCGAGTCGCGCTTATCTTTATGCGGTTGCTGCGGCTTGCGATCGCGGGGAAACGACGCGGAAGGATGCGGCCGGGGTGATTCTGTATTCGTCGGAGCGTGCGACGCGGCTGGCCCTGGAGGCGATTCAGATTCTGGGGGGCAATGGTTATATCAATGATTTTGACACGGGCCGCCTGTTGCGCGATGCGAAGCTGTATGAGATCGGCGCGGGGACTCAGGAAATCCGCAGAATGTTGATCGGTCGGGAATTGTTCAAAGAAACCCAATAGGATTTTTGGCGAACATTTGGTAAGACCCTTTGGGGTCTTGAATCCGTCCACCAGGCGGGGAAGGTGTTTCAAAATCGCGGTGAATACATCCCGGGCAGATTTTTGCTCCTGCAAGATCTGCACTTCCGCCATCCATGGCGGTCGTACCTCCCTCACGGCTTCCCTGCCGTGAGGGTTTTGAAACACCTCCCCCACCCGGCGGACTCCATCGGAGTGCAACCTAACGCCGAGGTGAATGAAATTGCAGGTTACGCCTTGTAAGTCCTAGACGACGCTGCAGTCGGCTAACGACAAACCTCAACAGATCCTAAAAGACGAGCTGGAATCAATATGACGATTCTGAGAACCAAAGTTCAGACCAACAGCCCCGAGTTTCGTGAGCGCGATGAATTCCATCGTGGTCTGATGAATGAGCTGCGGGAACAACTCGGAAAAATCCACAAAGGCGGTGGCGATGCCGCGCAGGAGCGGCACCGGTCCAAAGGTAAGCTGTTGCCGCGCGAGCGTGCCAACCGGCTGCTGGATCCGGGTTCGGCCTTTCTGGAGATTGCGCCGCTAGCCGCTGAGGAGGTTTACGAAGACGTGGTTCCCGCAGCGGGCGTGATTGCGGGGATCGGGCGGGTGGAAGGTGTGGAGTGCATGGTGCTCGCCAACGATTCCACTGTAAAGGGCGGTACTTACTATCCGCTGACGGTGAAGAAGCACATTCGCGCGCAGACCATTGCGGAGGAAAACCGCCTGCCCTGTATCTATCTGGTGGATTCGGGAGGCGCGAACCTGCCTCAGCAGGACGAGGTGTTTCCGGACAAGGAGGACTTTGGCCATATCTTTTATCGCCAGGCGCAGATGTCCGCGAAGGGCATTCCGCAGATTGCGGTGGTGATGGGCCTGTGTACTGCAGGCGGCGCCTACGTTCCGGCCATGGCTGATGAGAGCATCATGGTTCGGGAGCAGAGTTCGATTTTTCTGGCAGGGCCGCCGCTGGTGAAGGCGGCCACCGGAGAGACTGTTACCGCGGAGGAGTTGGGCGGAGCGGATGTGCACTGCGGAATTTCCGGGGTTGCAGATCATTATGCGCACAATGAAGAGGAAGCGCTGGAGAAGGCGCGTACCTGTATTCGCAATCTGAACTGGAGGAAGTCTCTGGATCAGATTGCATTGAAAAATCCTCGCGATCCGCTTTTCGCGCCGGAGGAGATTTACGGGGTGCTGCCCACGGATTTGCGTACACCCTACGACGTGCGGGAGATCATTGCGCGCATTGTGGACGGCTCGGAGCTGGACGAGTTCAAGGCCAGTTATGGCAACACCCTGGTCTGCGGCTTTGCGCACATTCATGGCATGCCTGTGGGTATTCTGGCGAATAACGGGATTCTGTTTTCCGAGTCCGCCCAGAAAGGCGCGCACTTTATCGAGCTGTGCTGCCAGCGCAAGATTCCCCTGCTTTTCCTGCAAAATATTACGGGCTTCATGGTGGGCCGCAAGGCGGAGCACGAAGGCATTGCCAAGCACGGGGCAAAGCTGGTGACGGCAGTTGCCTGTGCCGAGGTTCCCAAGCTGACGGTGATTATCGGGGGCAGCTTTGGGGCCGGTAATTACGGTATGTGCGGCCGCGCTTATAATCCGCGCTTTCTGTGGATGTGGCCCAATGCCCGGATTGCGGTGATGGGCGGTGAGCAGGCAGCCGGGGTGATGGCCCAGGTGCGCGAAGCGGGTCTGGCACGCAAAGGGGTTGAGTGGAGCGAGGAGGAAGCGAAGGCGTTCAAGCAGCCTATCATCGACCAGTTCGAACGGCAATCGCAGCCGGTGTACGCCAGCGCCCGGTTGTGGGACGACGGCATTATCGATCCGGCGCAGACGCGTACGGTTCTCGCACTGGGTCTGTCTGCCGCTCTGAACGCGGAAATCCCGGACACGAAGTTTGGCGTGTTCCGGATGTAGCTGTTCCGAATGAAGATGCGGGCGTTTTTTTCAGCGCCCCTAAGTTCACTCAGGGTCCAGGAGCTGGATATGAGCAATGAGTTTGTAGGTTACACAGTGGATGAGCGAGGCATCGCCCGCATCACTCTGAACCGACCGGATAAAAGCAATGCTTTTGATGACGGGGTTATTGCGCAACTGACCGATGCGCTTAAGAAGGCGCAGTCGGATCACGGGGTTCGGGTGGTGGTTCTGGCGGCAAACGGCAAGCATTTTTCCGCAGGCGCGGATCTGGAATGGATGAAGCGCACAGCGCAGATGAGTGAGGCGGAGAACCTCAGCGATGCCCGTCAGCTCGCGGAGTTGATGCTGACGCTGGATCGGCTTGGCAAGCCGACTGTGGCCCGGGTTCAGGGCGCGGCCTTCGGGGGCGCGCTGGGTTTGATCTGCTGCTGCGATATCGCCCTGGCCAGCGACACGGCTCGGTTCTGCCTGAGCGAGGCGCGTCTGGGGCTCGCTCCCGCCGCTATCAGCCCTTATGTGGTTCGCGCCATGGGGCCGCGGGCGGCGCGGCGCTATTTTCTCACCACGGAGGTCATGTCAGCCCAAACCGCTCTGGAACTGAATGTGGTGCACGAAGTATTGCCGGAGCCGGATCTGGACGCGAAGGTTGACGAAATTGCGGGGCACCTGCTCAACAGCGGCCCGCAGGCGCTGGCCGCATCCAAGGAGCTGGTGCATCAGGTGGAGGCGAACTTCCCTGATCGGGACTTGCAGGAATACACCGCGCGCCTGATTGCGAAACTGCGCACCGGTGAGGAGGGGCAGGAAGGCTTGAGTGCCTTCCTGGAAAAACGAAAACCCCGCTGGTCCAACGAGGCGGAGCAGGCATGAGCGCACGAAACATGAACACTTTGCTGATTGCCAATCGCGGCGAGATAGCCTGCCGCATTATGCGCACCGCACAACGTATGGGCATTCGCTGTATTGCCGTGTATTCGGAGGCCGACCGCCTGGCACCGCACGTGAAGGCCGCGGATGCGGCCTACTGCATTGGCCCGGCTCCCGCGAGCGAAAGCTACCTGCGGGTGGACAAGATTCTTGCGGTCGCCCGGGAAGCGGGCGCAGATGCGATCCATCCCGGATACGGTTTCCTTTCAGAGAACACCGAGCTGGCTAGTGCCTGCGACGAGGCCGGCATCATTTTTGTGGGCCCGCCCGCAAACGCGATCCGCGACATGGGTTCAAAGAGCGCGGCCAAGGCGTTGATGGCTCAGGCCCGGGTTCCGCTGGTTCCCGGCTACCATGGCGAGGACCAGTCCCCTGCCCTGCTGTGCAAGGAAGCGGAGAAGATCGGCTTTCCGGTTCTGGTCAAAGCCAGCGCCGGCGGCGGCGGCAAGGGCATGCGGGTGGTCTGGGAAGCTGGCGAGCTTGACGAGAACATCGCCGCGGCACAGCGGGAAGCCCAGTCGTCCTTTGGCGATTCACGCCTGCTGTTGGAAAAGTACGTGCTTCAGCCCCGCCATGTGGAAGTGCAGATTCTCTTCGACCAGCACGGCAAAGGGGTTTACCTTTTTGACCGGGATTGCTCTCTCCAGCGTCGCCATCAGAAAATCATCGAAGAAGCCCCGGCGCCCGGTCTCAGCGCGGAGCTGCGCACCCAGATGGGAGAGGCCGCGTTGCGCTGTGGCGAGGCCACAGGATATGTGGGTGCGGGCACTGTGGAGTTCCTGCTCGACAAGGACCACAACTTCTACTTCATGGAAATGAATACCCGGTTGCAGGTGGAGCACCCGGTAACGGAAGCGGTGACTGGCCTCGACCTGGTGGAGTGGCAACTGCGGGTCGCCCAGGGGGAGGCCCTGCCCTGGTCCCAGGCGCAACTGCAATGCAGTGGTCACGCGATGGAAGCGCGCCTTTACGCAGAGGATCCGGATCGGGATTTTCTGCCCACCAGTGGCTTCATAGACCACCTGCAAATGCCGGAAGGTGAAAAGGTCCGGGTGGATTCGGGGATCGAGCAGGGTCTCGCCGTCGGCAGCCACTATGACCCAATGCTGGCCAAGATCATCGCCTGGGGTGACACACGAAATGAGGCGCGGCGGAACCTGATCGCGGCGCTGGCGAGCACGGAGCTGGTGGGTTTTACCACCAACCTGCCCTTCCTTTCCCGCGCCCTGAAAACCCCGGCCTTCGCGGCGGGGGAACTGAGCACCGATTTCGTAGACCTGCACGCGGAAGATCTGCAGCGGGAGTCACTGGACGCTGAACACCAGGCGGTTCTGACCTGGTTGCTGTGGTTTGTGGATTATCAAAAGCGTAGCGCCTCCGCCGACCCCTGGACCAGCGCGCCCGGATGGCGGCTCGCGGTGCCCGATGACCAGCAATGCGAAGTTCGCGTCGGCGAGCGGGAGTTGCGCCTTCGCTATCGGCTGCTCGCAGGGGATCGCGCAGAACTGATGGGCGAGCAGAACTATCAGCTTCAGTGGACACCCGGTAACGGGCACATTGAAGTGCGGCTGGCCGGCGAGCGCCTGCGCGTTTCCGGCTACAGCGACAGCACCGTCTGGACCGTTTTCAGTGGCGGCGAGACCTGGCAGGCGCGCATCAACCACCCGGAACTGACGGAAGCCGCGGAAGACGAACATGCCCTCACCGCTCCCATGCACGGCCGGGTCACCACCGTGCTGTGTCAGACAGGCGACGCCGTCAGTGCCGGACAGCCACTGGTCGTGATGGAGGCCATGAAGATGGAACACACCATCAAGGCGCCCGCGGATGGGGTGGTGGTGGCGGTACTCTGTGAGGAACACGAGAACGTAAGCGCGGATCAACCACTGGTAGAGTTCGAAGCGACCGGCGACAGCGACTGAGAACCGGGCCCCGCGTGTTCGCCACCGCTGGTGAGAACCCGCGATGCTCGAGTCCGGGACCGACTGAAAACAACAACCGGTCAGGAGTTAAGGTATGACAACCAATAGCGAAAACAAGCTGCTGTGGGCGCCCTCTCCCGAGCGCATCGAGACTGCGAACCTCACCGCCTTCGTCCGCTACCTGCAGAGCCGCGGACATGCTGTGCCCGAGGAATACGAAGGGCTCTGGCAATGGTCGGTGGATAACAAGGAGCTGTTCTGGGATTCCGTCTGGCAATTCAACAAGGTCCAGGGCATTTACGATTCGGCGCGCATTCTCGAAGACGCCGATCGCATGCCCGGAGCCCGGTGGTTTCCTGCAGCCAAACTCAACTTTGCCGAAAACCTTCTGCGCGGCGACGACAACAAGACTGCACTCGTTGAACACCGGGAAGACGGCCGTCGTCGCAGCCTGACCTACGGCGAGCTGCGCGCATTGAGCGAAAGGCTGGCGGGCACCCTCAGGGCCGCCGGCGTACAAGCAGGCGACCGGGTCGCCGGCTTCGTTCCCAACGGTCTGGAGGCGGTGGTCGGTATGCTCGCTGCCGCACGCCTTGGCGCCGTATGGTCGTCCTGCTCTCCGGATTTCGGCTTCCAGGGGGTGCTGGATCGCTTCGGGCAGATCGAACCCAAGGTGCTGATCGGCATCAACGGTTATCGCTACGATGGCAAGTGCATCGATACCCGGGAACGGATGCTGGCCATTGTTGACTCCCTGCCCAAGCTGGAACGCTGGATCGCCATCGACAACCACGGCGACTGCCCCTGGTTGAACCTCGACGAGAGAGCAATCACCTGGGATGAGGCCATTGCCGGCGACGCGGTGGTGGAGTTCGCGTCCATGGACTTCGACTCGCCCCAGTACATTCTCTATTCCTCCGGCACCACCGGCGCACCCAAGTGCATCGTGCACGGGATCGGCGGCACTCTGCTCCAGCACCTCAAGGAACTGAGCCTGCACACGGACATCACCGCGGATGACGTGGTCTTCTACTACACCACTTGCGGCTGGATGATGTGGAACTGGCTGGTGAGCACCCTGGCGCTGGGCGCGACAATTGTGCTGTACGACGGCTCGCCGTTCGCCGGCGGCCCCAAGCGTCTCTGGCAACTGGCAGAAAAGGAAGGAATCAGCGTATTCGGCGCCAGTGCAAAATACTACGCAGCCTGCGAAAAAGCCCGCTTGCGGCCCGGCCACCAGTTCGACCTCGGCCAACTGCGCGCCCTGCTCTCAACGGGCAGCCCCCTCGCCCACGAGAGTTTTGACTATGTGTACCGGGAGATCAAGGCCGACCTCTGCCTCGCGAGCATTTCCGGTGGCACGGACATCGTCTCCTGCTTCGCCCTGGGCAACCCCTGCCTGCCCGTGTACCGGGGCGAACTGCAGTGCGTGGGCCTGGGCATGGACGTGGATTTTGTGGACGACCAGGGCAATCCCCTGAGCGAAGGCAAGGGGGAATTGGTGTGTCGCAGCCCCTTTCCCTCCATGCCCGTGGGGTTCTGGAACGACGAGGACGGCTCCCGGTTTCGCGGGGCCTACTTCGAACGCTTTCCCGGGCTTTGGGCCCATGGGGATTTTGGCGAGTTCAAACCGCACCCTGTCAGCGATGAACATCCGGCGCAACGAGGGGTGATCATTCACGGACGCTCCGATGCGGTACTGAACCCGGGCGGTGTGCGCATTGGCACCGCGGAAATCTATCGGCAGGTGGAAAAGATTGACGAGGTGCTGGAATCCATCGCGGTGGGCCAGAACTGGCGCGACGATGTGCGCGTGGTTCTGTTCGTGCGCCTGCGCCCCGGCGTCGCACTGGACGACGCTCTGATCACCCGCATCCGCCAGACCATCCGCCAGAACACCACGCCGCGCCACGTCCCGGCCAAAATCCTGCAGGTGGACGATATTCCGCGCACCATCAGCGGCAAGATTGTGGAGCTCGCCGTGCGGAACGTCATTCATGGCGAAGACGTGAAGAACAAGGACGCTCTGGCAAACCCCGAGGCTCTGGACCTGTTCCGGGACCGAGAGGAATTGCAGAGCTGACGGCGGGACGCTGCTCATTGTTAACAGCCGCCGTGCGGCTGTATGTGAAAAGAGGATACCGGGAGAGGCCCATGAAAAATCTGGTACTGCTGTTTATGACATTTGCCATTTTCCCCCTGGCTCACGGGGAGATTACTGGCACCTGGCAAACCATCGACGACGAGAGCGGCGAGGCCAAATCAATCGTCGAGATCTACGAGCGCGAAGGCAAGTACTTCGGCAAGGTGAAGGACCTGCTTCTCAAGCCGGACGACACGGTCTGCGAAGAGTGTGATGGTTCCCTGAAGGACCAGCCGGTGGTGGGGATGGAGATCATTACCGACATGGAGAAAGACGGCGAGGAATTGACCGGCGGTGAGATTCTCGACCCGGAAACGGGCAAGGTCTACCGCGCAAAGTTGTGGCTCGAGGATGACAATACTCTCAAGGTGCGCGGCTATGTGGGCTTCCTCTACCGGACCCAGACCTGGAACCGGGTGCCTTGACCGCCCGACTGCCCGTCCCGAACCAACGCGCCCGCCAGCCGGTTCAGGTCTGATCGTAATCCAGTAGCACGCTCTGACTCACCGGGTGGGCCTGGCAGGTCAGAACCATGCCTTGCGCCACCTCCTCCGGGCTCAAAGAGTGATTCACATCCATCTCGACCTGCCCTTCGATGAGTCGTGCCTTGCAGGTGGCGCACACACCACTCTTGCAGGAAAACGGCAGATCCGCGCCGTTGCTCAAAGCCCCGTCCAGGATATTCTCGCCATCGGCCGTGAGTTCGAACTGCAGGGAGCGACCGGCGACCCGCACTTCCACCGCGCTCACCTGACCCGAGTAACGCGTAGCCCGGGCGCGATGTTTTGCGATCGCCATCCTTGCGTCCTCGGCGGAGGCAAAGAACAGCTCGTAGTGAATGCGCTCTTCGGGCACACCGCTGTCGCGCAGGCCACGCGAGACTTCGGAGATCATGGACTCCGGGCCGCAGAGGAAAAATTCGTCCGTCTGGCCGATGTCGATCAGGCGCTTGCGACTCAGCTCCGCGCCCTTGCGGTTGTCGAGCCGTCCGAAGAGCACGTCCGCGTCCTGGCGCTCGCGACTGAGAATGTTCAGCCACTCGAAACGCGCCATGTAGCGGTTTTTCAGAAATGCCAACTCCTCGCGGAACATGATCGTCCCGGAATTTCGATTGCCGAACAGCAGGGTCACACGGCTTTGCGGCTCACGACTGAGCACGGATTTGATGATGGACAGGATCGGTGTGATGCCACTCCCCGCACAGATGCACATGTAGTGCTTCTCCTGGGCGGGATCGAGCTCTGTATAGAACCGCCCGGCGGGTGGCGCCACCTCGATCTGGTCACCGGGCCGGAGAACATCGTTGGCGAAATTTGAAAACACACCGTTCTCAACGCGCTTGATACCCACCTGAAGTTTGCCATCGTCTACACCCGAGCAGATCGAGTAGGAACGCTGGATGTATTCGTCATTGACGCGAGCGCGCAAGGTGAGGTGCTGGCCCTGCACAAAGGCGAACTCCCGAGCTTTCTCAGGGGGCACATCCAGGGTCAGGCAAACAGCGCTGTCTGTTTCCGGGCGTAGATCGGCGATGGTCAAGTTATGGAATCGGTTGCTCATAAGTCGCGGCGGTCGTGCCTCATAATCGTTTGAAGAAGTCGAAGGGCTCGCGACAGTCCTCGCACCTGAACAATGCCTTGCAGGCTGTTGAGCCGAATTCGCTGACGAGTGTGGTAGTGCCGGAGCCGCACTGTGGGCAGACCGGCTGGCCGGCGGCATCCCGCTGGGGCGGTGCGATGCCGTACTGTCGCAGCGCCTGTTTTCCTTCCGGGCTCATCCAGTCGGTGCTCCAGGCCGGCGACAAACGAACTTCCACCGCCACTGGCCCATTCACGTGCGCCGTCAACAGCGCGCGAATGTCCTGTTCGATTTCCGCCATGGCCGGGCAACCTGAATAGGTCGGTGTAATCACCACCCGTGTGCCCGTTTCATCGGACGTGACGTCCTGCAGTACGCCCAGATCCCAGATGGAAAGCACGGGGATTTCCGGGTCCTTGACCTGATCCAGCAACTGCCACAAACGGGCATGGGGCGAATCCGCCCGCTGCCGAACGCGCTGGGCAAATTCCGCCGATACCGTTGGAATGGTTACCATGACGTTTACCATTCAAGGTTGGGATAGGTTCGCTGCAGGAACTGCATTTCCGCCAGCAGATAACCCAGATGCTCGGTATGTATGCCGGCCCGGCCACCGCTGATCTCACGGCTTTCATCCGGGCGCTGCAGTCGCCCTTCCCCCAGGGTGGCATCAATGACCTGATCCCAGGCCGGCCGGAGCGCGCTCCGGTCAACCGCAATGCCCTCGTCCAGCAGCGCTGCTTCGCTGGCGCTCACCTGGAACAGTTCGGGCACATAGGCCCACAGATCGTCGAAGGCCTTCTGAATCCGCTCATGGCTTTCGGCGGTGCCGTCGCCCAACCGGACCACCCAGGCTCGACTGCGCCGCAGGTGATAGAGACTTTCCTTGAGAGCCTTTTCGGCGACCCCGGCGATATGTTCATCGGTTGAACGCTGGAGTTTCTGCAGAAATTCCACATTGAAAGCGTCCACCAAGAACTGACGTGCCATGGTGAAGGCAAAGTCGCCTTTCGGCAGTTCATTGATCAACAGGTTGGTGTAATCCCGGCAATCGCGGCCAAAGGCCAGTTGGTCGGCGCTGCGCCCCGCCGCGTCGATGGTGGCTGCATATTCGTAAAAAAGGTTGGCGCGTCCGATCATGTCCAGGGCAACATTGGCGAGCGCCAGTTCCTCTTCGAGAAAGGGAGCGTTCGAACACCATTCGGACAGGCGCTGCCCCAGGATCAATGCGTCGTCCGCCAGGGCGATGCAGTAGTCCGTCTTCTGCTGCGCAATGTTTGTCATTGTTTATGTTTACTCCGGCTGTTCGTTGCCACGGGCGCTACATGTTCTTGACCGGGTCTGGCAGTTGATAGTGGGACGCGTGCCGGTAGGGTTTGTCGTCCATGGGGTCGTAGAAGCTTTCCGCATCACTCTCCTGGGATGCGACGATGTCGCTGGACTTCACCACCCAGATGCTCACCCCTTCGCTGCGCCGGGTGTAGCAATCCCGCGCATACTCAAGTGCCTGTTCGTGGTTCTCCGCGTGCAGGCTGCCGACGTGCCGATGATCGATGCCGCGTTTGGAGCGCACGAAAACTTCAAACAAGGGACTGTGAATGCTCATTACTCTCACCATTTTCCGGGGATTTGCGTGCTTCCTGTTTGGCCTCATAGGCGCGGACGGCCGCCCGCACCCATTCGCCCTCCTCGTGGGCGCGACGATGATGGGTCAGGCGCTGACGGTTGCACGGGCCGTTGCCACTGATCACCCGATCGAATTCCTCCCAGTCGATCTCGCCGAAGTCATAGTGACCGCGCTCCTCGTTCCACTTCAGATCCGGATCTGGAATCTTCAGCCCCAGATATTCCGCCTGGGGAACCGTCTGATCCACAAAGGCCTGCCGCAGCTCATCGTTGCTCTTGCGTTTAATCTTCCATTGCATGGATCGCGCGCTGTGGGCGGAACCCGCATCGTGCGGCCCGAACATCATGAGCGTGGGCCACCACCACCGGTCCAGCGCATCCTGGGCCATGGCCTTCTGCTCCGGGCTGCCAAAGGCGAGCGCCATGAGGCTTTCGTAACCCTGTCGCTGGTGAAAGCTCTCCTCCATACACACGCGCACCATGGCCCGGGCGTAGGGACCATAGGAGGTACGCTGCAGCGAGATCTGGTTGACGATGGCCGCCCCATCCACCAGCCAGCCGATAGTGCCCACATCAGCCCAGGTCAGGCTTGGATAGTTGAAGATCGACGCATACTTGGCCCTGCCCTGTTGGAGCGCCTCCACCATTTCCTCCCGGCTCGCACCCAGGGTTTCAGCCGCGCTGTACAGGTAGAGACCGTGACCCGCCTCATCCTGAACCTTGGCAAGCAGCACCATTTTGCGACGCAGGGTCGGAGCCCGGGTAATCCAGTTGCCCTCCGGCTGCATGCCGATCACTTCCGAATGGGCGTGCTGGGAAATCTGCCGAATCAGGTTTTTGCGATAGGCATCCGGCATCCAGTCCTTGGGTTCGATTTTTTCCTCGCGATCCACCCGCGCCTGGAAGACACCCTCAAGATCTGTTTCTGTTGCATTGGCCATGGTCATGGCAAACTCCTCATCCCCCGTTGGGGGTCATCATCCACATGCCCCTTACCGCCCTTTGAACTCGGGCTTGCGTTTCTCCAAGAAGGCCGCGACGCCCTCCTGGTAGTCCTCACTGCGCCCCAGTTCCTGCATAAGTGCCTTTTCTCCTTCGAGTTGCTGGTGCAAAGGAGTGTTGAAAGCCTCGTTGAGCAAGCGCTTGGTCGCGGCGAGGGCTCGCGTGGGTTGAGTGGCCAGGTGTTCGGCCATCTTCCGCGCTTCCGGAAGCAGCGCCTCGTCGTCCACACAATCCCAGATCATTCCCCAATCGGCCGCTTTGGTAGCGGGCAGCTTGTCGCCCAGCAGGGCCAGGCCCTTGGCCCGGGGTAGTCCCACCGCTCGGGGCAGATTCCAGGAGCCACCGGAGTCCGGAATCAGTCCGATCTTGCAGAACACTTCGGCAAACGCCGCGGACCGGGCCGCCAGCACAATGTCGCAGGCCAGCGCGAGATTGGCGCCGGCGCCCGCTGCGATGCCATTCACCGCGCAGACAACCGGTTTGTCCAGGGTCATGATGGCGCGGATCATCGGGTTATAGTTTTTCTCTACAGACTCGCCCAGGTCCGGGCCGCCTGCGCCAGAAACCGCCCGATCGTTCAGGTCCTGTCCGGCGCAAAAGCCCCGACCCTCGCCGGTAATCAACAGACAGCGAACGTCCGGGTTCTCCCGCACGTCCTTCAGAGCTTTTCGCACCTCCTCGTGCATTTGCGTATTGAAGCTGTTGAGGGTGTCCGGCCGGTTCAGGGTCAGCAGGGCCACGCCTCGGGCCACTTCGTAGCGGATGGTTTCGAAGTCCATGTACTCTCCTCGCGGGTCGTTCGCTCAGTTTTTTTTCTGCACCAGCGTCAGAATGTCGTATGTGGCGCAGAGCCCACCGGTCTGGTTGGTCACCTCCACGTTCCACACAACCACGCCCGTCCCCTGCTCCCGGGGTCGCGCTTGTTTCTCGATCTTCTGTTTGACAGTGATGCGGGCCCCGATGGTGTCGCCGATGCCGACGGGCTCCACAAAGCGCAGGTTCTCAAGGCCGTAGTTCGCCAGCACCGGGCCCGGCGCGGGCTCCACGAACAAACCAGCAGCGGCGGAGATCACGAAGTATCCGTGGGCCACCCGCTTGCCGAACAGCGACTCTTTTGCCGCAATCTCGTCGAAGTGCGCGTAGAAGTGGTCGCCCGTCAGACAGCCGAAGTTGACAATGTCCGCTTCGGTTACGGTGCGCCGATGAGTCGTCAGGCTTTCGCCAACCGCCAGCTCTTCGAAGTGTTTTCTGAAGGGGTGAACCGGCGTGCTTGTGGTCAGGGCACCCGGCATGTACTCGCGCGTTACGGCCGTGAGAGTCGTTGGCGAACCCTGCAGGGAACAGCGCTGCATGTAGTGTTTTACCGCCCGGACGCCGCCCAGTTCCTCACCGCCGCCCGCGCGCCCGGGCCCCCCGTGAACAAGCTGGGGCAGTGGTGAGCCATGGCCCGTGGACGCGGCGGCGCAGTCCCGGTTCACCACCAGCAGGCGCCCGTGGTAAGGGGCGCATTCGAAGACCAGTTCACTGGCCTCGGTATCATCGTTGGTAAACACCGAGGTCACCAGACTGCCGCGCCCGAAGGCCGCAATCTGCGCAGCCTGTTCACTGGTAGTGTAAGGCATGAGAGTGCTGACCGGCCCGAAGGCTTCGAGCCGGTGCGCTTGTGCCTCCGGGTTCATGGGATTGTTGCAGTAGAGAAGCGTGGGCGGAAAGAACGCATCTCTCGCCGCACGCTCCCCAACCAGATCAAAGTCGTCATTGCCACCCAGCAACAGAGCACACTCGCCCGTCAGTGCCTCCACCGTCGCCTGTACGTTGCACTTCTGCGCGGCACTCACCAGGGGGCCCATGGTCACGCCCTCTGCTGCGGGGTCGCCGATGGTGACCTTTGCGAGGGCCTCGCGCAGGGCGGCAACCACTGCGTCCACTTTATCTTCGGGCACCAGCACGCGGCGGATGGCCGTACACTTTTGCCCGGCCTTGACCGTCATCTCGCGAACCACTTCGCGGACGAAGAGGTCGAATTCCGGGTCTCCAGGCTCCACCGCGCGGCCCAGGATGCAGCAGTTCAGTGAATCCGCTTCCGCGTTGAAGCGAATATTGCGGGCGACAACATTGGGGTGCTGCCGCACATGGTTTGCAGTGGCCGCCGAGCCGGTAAGCGTCAGGCAGTCCTGGTCCTCCAACCGGTCCAACAGGTCGCCGACCGACCCACAAACCAACTGCAGGGCACCTTCCGGCAGAATGCCCGATGCAATTATCTCCCGCACCATCGCTTCGGTCAGATAAGCCGTGTCCGTCGCCGGTTTCACCACTACGGGCATGCCGGCAAGAAAGCTGGGGGCCAGCTTCTCGAGCATCCCCCAGCAGGGAAAATTGAAGGCATTGATGTGAAGCGCTACGCCGCGCCGGGGAACCAGAAGGTGCCGGCCGGCAAAGGTGCCGTCGCCCGACAGGCGCTCCGCCTCTCCCTCCACCACGAAGCGCTCATTGGCAAACTCCCGCCGGGCGATGCTGGCATAGCTGAACAGGGTTCCGATACCGCCGTCCACATCGACCATGGCGTCCCGCCGTGTGGTCCCGGAGCGGGCCGAGATCTCGTAGAACTCGTCCTTCCTCGCCGTCAAATGCTTTGCCAGCGCCTTCAGCGCAGCGGCCCGCTGGTGCATGGTCAGTGCGCGCAGGGCAGGGCCGCCCCTCTTGCGGCCGTAGTCCAGTACTCGGCCGAAGTCCATGCCCTCGCTGCTGACCCGGGCAATGCGCTCGCCCGTCACAGCATGGAATACGTCGCGACCGTTACCCTCCCCCTCGAACCATTCGCCATATACATAGCTGTTGGTATTCATGACCGGTCTCCGTTTGCAGGCGGCCTGATCTTCAACCGCCGGGTTTGCGATACAGCATCGCTCATTGTTTTTATGCCTGGGATAGCGTCGTCGTTATGGATGTAGACGGCACCGATCACCAGAAATTCATGCGGCGTTCCGCTCCCGCTGCCCAGCCACCGCGTCGTCGTCGGATTGAAGGCGGGAAAGAATGCGCGCGCTATCCCGATAAAAAGCCGCGATCGCCTCCTCTTTGACCGGACCGAACCCGCGCACCGCCATGGGTAGTCGGGCAAGTTCTATTGCCGTTTTCATTGTGTCGGGCTGAAGATGGGATCGCGCGCTTTCCAGCATGGCAAGAAAATCGCTCAACAGTTTGCGCTCCATGCGGCGCTCGCGGGTGTAGCCAAAGAAATCGAAGGGCGTGCCGCGCAGTCGGCGTAAACGGGCAAGCCCACGGAACACCGGCAGCATCCAGGGCCCAAAACTGATTTTTCGCGGGCGACCGGCTGCATCCTTGCGCCATCCCAGCAACGGTGGCGCCAGATTGAAACTCAACCGGTAATTACCTTCGAACTCGCGGGCAATCTGTTCCGCGAAATCCGTTTCCGCATATAGACGGGCCACTTCGTACTCGTCCTTGTAGCTCATCAGGCGGAACAGGGAGTTGCGAACAGCGTTGTGAAAAACCTGCTGGTCCCGGGTGGTGCCCTCCGGTGCGATGCGCCGGACCCGATCCGCAAACAACTCGGCGTAGCGCCGATCCTGATACCGGGCCAGGTACTGCTGCTGCTCCTCGAAGCTCAGAGGTTCCGTTCGCGGTGCCGGCCCGCCTGCGGCGTCAAGAGTGGTCTGGACGAACTCCGGATCGGCCGCTGCCAGACGGCCCCAGCGCAGAGCGGCCAGATTATTCTCGACGGCAACGTCGTTGAGCACGATGGCTCGCTCCAGTGCGGCGAGGCTGACGGGCACCAGGCCGCGCTGCCACGCATAACCGAGCATGATCATGTTGCTGAACACCGTATCGCCCATGAGCGTGCGCGCCAGCCGATTCGCATCCATACTGCTTACGTTCTCGTTGCCTGCAGCGCTGCGCAGCACATTCATGCGGCGCTGCACGTCCGTGTCCGCGTCGCGAAACAGAACGTGGTCCGCCGTGGGAATATCCTCTTCGTTTGCCACTATGCTGGTTTGCCCATGGCGCAATGTGGGGAGCACTTTCTCCGAGCTGCCTACCACCAGGTCGCAGGCGATCAGCACGTCGGCCGTTCCCCGGTCGATTCGGATCTGATGGAGATCGTCCGGTCGGGGAGCCAACCGCACATAACTGAGCACCGTGCCGCCCTTTTGGGCGAAGCCCATGAAGTCGAGAACGGAGCTGCCTTTTCCTTCCAGGTGGGCGGCCATGGTAATGATGGCGCCCACCGTAACCACGCCGGTTCCCCCGACGCCACCCACCAGCAGATTGCAGGATTTGCCAAGCTCGATGGAGGGAGCTGGCAGCGCGGCAGCGCGCTGTGCGAACGCACTACCGGTTTGCGCGCCCGGCTTGCGAAGCTGGCCTCCTTCTACAGTGACAAAGCTGGGGCAAAAACCCTTGAGGCAGGAGTAATCCTTGTTGCAACTGTTCTGATCGATTCGGCGTTTGCGGCCCAGTGGAGTCTGGAAAGGAACGACCGACAGACAGTTGGACTGCACGGAACAATCGCCGCAGCCTTCGCAGACATGGTGGTTGATGAAGACCCGCTTGGCCGGATCGGGATATTGCCCGCGCTTGCGACGGCGGCGCTTTTCCGCCGCGCAGGTCTGGTCAAAGATGAGGACGCTCACTCCGGGAATCTCGCGCAACTCCAACTGAACGGTTTGCAACTCATCCCGATGGTGCAGGGTTGTTCCGGCGGGGAAAACTTTCGGCTCGGAATACTTCTCCGGTTCGTCGCTGAGCACCGCAATACGCTGCACCCCTTCCGCCCGCACCTGTTGCGCTATGGCCGGTACGGTGAGCTGCCCGTCCACGGGCTGGCCGCCGGTCATGGCTACCGCGTCATTGAACAGGATCTTGTAAGTGATATTGGTGCCCGCTGCCACCGCCTGGCGCAATGCCATGTGGCCCGAGTGGAAGTAGGTTCCTTCGCCCAGGTTCTGGAAGATGTGTTTGTTGCCGGTAAATCGCGATTTGCCCGCCCAGTTCGCCCCTTCACCCCCCATCTGAATCAGGGAGCCGGTATCGCGGTTCATCCAGGAGGCCATGAAGTGGCAGCCGATGCCAGCCAGTGCCTTGCTGCCGTCCGGCACTTTTGTGGACGTGTTGTGCGGACAACCGGAGCAGAAGTAAGGCAGGCGGCGCACACCGGCGACAGGTTCCACCTGCGCACCGCTGTTGAGTATGTCCCCGAGTTTGTCAGCGAAATCAATCCCGAACATCCGCCCGATGCGCTGGGCAATAAAGGGTGCAAGCAGGGACGGTGAAAGCTCACCCACAAAGGGAATCAGAGGTTCGCCCTTTTCGTCCTGTTTGCCGGTAAAAATCACCTCCCCCGGGTGATCCACCTCGGACATGTATTCCTTGATCTGGGATTCCACAATCCCGCGTTTTTCCTCGATAACCAGCACTTCGCTCTTGCCGTGAACGAAGTCGAGCACGCCGCTGCGCTCGAGGGGCCAGACCATCCCCACCTTGTACACATCGATTCCCAGCTCGCGGCAGGTATCCGGGCCAAGACCAAGGCGCTCCATGGCTTCCAGAGTGTCCAGGTGAGCCTTGCCTGTAGTGACGATACCAAAGCGCGCTCGATCAGGATTGTAGAGGCGGTAGTCCAACGGGTTGGCGCGCGCAAAAGCGGCCACCGCTTTGAGCTTGGCCTCCATGCGCGTTTCGATCTGCGGGCCCGGAAGATCGGGCCAGCGATAGTGGAGCCCTCCGGGCGGTGGCGTAAAATCGGTTGGGGTTCGGAACTCGGGGAGCGGCTTCAACTCAATCGATGCCGCGCTCTCCACGGTCTCGGAAATGGCCTTGAACCCCACCCACATGCCACTGTAGCGAGACAGTGCAAAACCATACAGACCATAGTCCAGATATTCGGCGACACTGGCCGGGTTCAGGACGGGGATGAACGAGGCCATGAAAGCCACGTCCGATTGATGGGGCATACTCGACGACACACATCCGTGGTCGTCTCCGGCCACCACCAGCACGCCGCCATGGGGCGAACTGCCATAGGTGTTCCCGTGCTTGAGCGCGTCCCCCGCCCTGTCCACCCCGGGGCCCTTGCCGTACCAGAGGGCAAACACCCCGTCCACCTCCCGGTCCTCATCCGTTTCCACCTGCTGGGTGCCCAGGACCATGGTTGCGGCGAGGTCTTCATTAATTGCAGGAACAAACTCGATGGCCGCATCGGCGAGTTCCCCGCTGGCGCGCCACAACTGCTGATCGTATCCGCCGAGGGGCGAGCCCCGATAGCCGGAGATAAAGCCACCAGTGGTCAAACCGGCACGCCGGTCCATCTCCCGCTGCATCAGCGGAATGCGCACCAGCGCCTGGGTGCCGGTCAGGAACACCCGCCCGCGGGAGCGGCGGTAGCGATCTTCCAGTTGGTAGTCGTCCAGCTTCGCAGCTGTCTGAAGCCCTTCAGCGCCAGTCATTAGCGGCAACCCGTCTCGGAATGGGAGCCCCAGTGTAGGTAAAAGCCGGGGAAATAGGCTTGTTATTGATTTGCCATTCACAGCGAGTGCTGCAAGAATAATCCCAGCTTGGGCCACCTGCATCAAGATTCTTTCGCCAGGCGGTCGAACCGATAAATCAGAGTCTGGATACACCGGACCGCTCGCGGCCGGACTGGAGAAGAGCCTGGACAATTTTGATCGCAAGATCCTGCGCATCCTGCAACGGGATGGCCGGTTGAAGAATCAGCAACTCGCCGAAGAGGTGGGGCTCTCACCCGCCGCAAGTTGGCGGCGGATGAAGGCCATGGAGGAGGCAGGTATTATTCGGGGATACGGTGCCCACGTGGAGCCGGAAGCGGTGAACCTGAGTCTGTGCGTGCTGCTGAATGTCTCCCTCACCCGCCACTCGCGGGAAGCGACTCAGGGATTCATAGACGCCATCAAGGACCGTCCGGAAGTTCTGCAGTGCTGGGCTCTGACCGGTGAATACGATTTCACCCTGCGAGTCGTGGCGCCCGACATTGCCGCCTTCGATCACTTCCTGGAAGACTTCATCTTTACCCTGCCCGGTGTATCGCAGGTGAAATCCAATATCGCGCTTCGGGAGATCAAAAACGAAACCGTGTTGCCGGTTTAGAGGGTTCCGGTGTTGGGTTACGCTGCGCTAACCCAACCTACGCAGGCCCAAAATTCGTGGGCGTACGCAGCCCCGTAGGTTGGGTTAGGCCGCAGGCCGTAACCCAACATCGTGCCGCTTGGAGGTTCCGCTGTTGGGTTACGCTGCGGTAACCCAACCTACGCAGGCCCAAGCTTCGTGGGTGTACGCAGCCCCGTAGGTTGGGTTAGGCCGCAGGCCGTAACCCAACATCGTGCCGCTTGGAGGTTCCATTGTTGGGTTACGCTGCGCTAACCCAACCTACAATGCCGGGGCACTCTGCAGCTTCTCGCCGTCGCCGGTCACCGACTGGCCGTTTTCCGGACCGCCGAAGGCGTCCACCAGGGCGGGAATGAATCGTTCGAACTCCGCAGCCATCAGGGCAAAGTCCGCATCAAAGCGCTCCGCCACGGTGTCCGCCTGAATGTCGTCCAGTTGATCGAGAATCAGGTCGTCAAAGCGCAGGCGTTTGATCGCCATATTCTCATCCACGATAAACTCGATGCCGCCGTCCCACGCCAGCTCCAACTTTTTCACCACCATGCCGCTATTCACGTGGCTCTTGATCTCGCTGGCTTGCAGGTCCAGGTTCTTGCCTTTCACCACCGTGGCGGTGTCGCTTCTATCCTGGAGTTCGCATTCTCCACCAATGGCAAATTTCTCCGGGCCGATCGATTCAGCGAGCCAGCGGGTCATGCACTGAGTCATATCATTGTGCGGGCGAAGCGGCACCACAGGGACTGTATCGATAGTCTCCCGCAACGTGACAATAAACTCCTCGGCCTGCTTGCTGGAGCCGCTGTTCACAACCAGAAGCTGCTGCCGGGTATCGATGTAGGCGAACTGCTTGCGACTGCGAACAAAGGCCCGGGGCAACAGCTCGAACACAGTCTGCTCTTTGATCTCCGCCTTCTCCTTGCGGCTCACATGGCGGTCTTCCCGCTCTTTGATCTCGGCCACTTTTTCATCAACGAACTCGTTGACCACCGCGGCGGGCAACACCTTCTCCTGGCGCTGCAGGCACAGCATCATGCAACTGCCCGCCGCGTGAACCAGAGGCGCGCCCTCCTGGCTGAGAGGTGCCGTCCAGCCACGACTGACCATGTCCTGACTGCCGCAGCCGGTGAACGGTTTTTCGGCCAGTTGCTGATCCAGTTGCTCGGGGGTCAGAGTGAAGGGCTTGGTAAAACGATAGATGAGCAGATTTTTAAACCACATGTACGCCTCGGGTCCGGTGTGCGGGCGCGGTATTGTAGTGGCGTGGCGGGGAAAACTCACGCGACGGAATCGGCAGATTGAGGAGGATCGGACCCGCGCCCGACATCCCGTGGTGCCCGCATAGCACGCACCCCAGCGGCGCTAACCCGGTACTGCCTCCAGCAGCCTGGCCCGCACCGCCGCGGGTCCGCCCCGGAAGGCGACCCGTTCACGTTTACGGCTTAACTGGTAGTCGTACATGGGATCGTAGTAATCCCGCAGCAGAATCCGGATCCATTCCCTGTGCAGACTGCTGTCTCCGCTTGCATGGGCACGGATTGCGGTTTCGAGGATCTCGCTCACCTCCCCATACCGCTGGCCACCCAGACGCTTCTGCAGGCGGCCCAGGGATTCCCGAAGCTCACTGGCGAAACGCCGAAAGCCCGCCTCCTCCCCGAGCGTCTGCCTCCAATCGGTGAGATTGTGAAGGATGTAATTGGTGAAGGAATGGTCCACCCGGGATTCCAGATCCGCATCCACCACGATCAGGGGTGCCGTGGCCATTGCTGTGCGCAGTGCTTCCGGAATGGTGTTGGAGCCGATATACCCGCTTTCATCCTCCAGCACGATGGGGGCACCGGGCCAGGCGTGTTCCGTGCGCAGGAGTTGAATCGCCAGAGCGTTTTCGAAATTGATCTGGCTGGGCTGGCCGCCGACCCGGCGCCCGAAGGCGCTGCCACGGTGCCGGGCAAGCTCCTCCAGGTCGACGCTGTTGGGAACCTGACGCAGCAACTCGGTTTTGGCCGCACCCGTACGGCCCGCCAGAATGACGAATTGCCCCTGCTGGCTGATTCGCTCCAGAGTATCAATGAGAAAGCGGCGCATGGCTTTGTAGCCGCCGAGGACCCGCGGGTAATCGCAACCCGCCTCCCTGAGCCAATCCTGGCAGATCCGGGAGCGAAGCCCCCCGCGGAAGCAATAAAGATAGCCCTGCGGGTTGTGCTCTGCGAAGTCCCGCCAGGCCTGCACCCGCGCCTCCTTCACCGCACCGTGTACCAGTTGGTGGCCCAGATCGATGGCCGCCGCCTGACCGTGCTCTTTATAGCAGGTGCCGACCCGGGCCCGCTCGTCGTCAGTCATCAAAGGTAGATTGACGGCCGTCGGGAAGGCTCCTTTGGCAAATTCCACCGGCGCCCGCGTATCGATCATGGGCACATCCTCCAGGAACAGGGCCCGGTAGTTGGCGGTATCCGGGCAGTCCACTACCGCACCTCGATTCGCGGTCCGGATGCGCTGGCGGGCGTCAACTCGCCGATGGGCTCCGCGTACAGACCTGCAGCACTCAGTTTGTCCCGCAACTCGGCCTCTCCCCCCGCTTCCACGGCGATCAGCAAGCCTCCGCTGGTCTGGGGATCACAGAGCAGGTTGCGTTGCTCATCGGTGAGAGGGCCGACCCTGTGACCATAGCTCTCGAAATTGCGGCTGGTCCCCCCGGGAACGCAGCCCCTGGCCAGGTAGTCCTTGACGAGTTCCAGGGAGGGAATGGATGCATAGTCCAGCCTGGCGTTCACACCACTGCCCTCGCAGATTTCCAGCAAATGGCCGAGCAGACCAAAGCCCGTCACATCGGTGATGGCCGTAACTGCGGGCAGGATGGCCACCTCCGCACCGATTCGATTGAGCTGGCACATAACATCCCTCGCCAGCGTGCTGTGTTCCGGCAAAAGTTTCTGCTGCTTCTGGGCGGTGGTGAGAATGCCCACCCCCAGGGGCTTGGTGAGATAAAGCCTGCAACCGGGCGTGGCAGTGTTGTTCTGCTTCAGGTGTTCCTTTGCCACCTGCCCGGTGACCGCAAGCCCGAAAATGGGCTCGGGGGAGTCGATGCTGTGGCCGCCCGCCAGGGGAATCCCCGCGTCGGCGCAGGCCTGGCGCCCGCCTTCCACCACCTGCTGGGCCACCTCCGGCGGGAGGACGTTCACCGGCCAGCCGAGAATGGCGATCGCCATCAGGGGCCTGCCGCCCATGGCGTAGATGTCGCTGATGGCATTGGTCGCGGCAATCCGGCCAAAGTCCAGGGGATCGTCCGCGATGGGCATGAAAAAGTCCGTGGTGCTGAGGACCACCTGGCCATTACCCATGTCGTATGCGGCAGCATCATCCTTGCTGCTGTTACCCACCAGCAGGCGCGGATCTGGAGCGAAGGTCTGGCTGGAGCCAAGGATAACTTCCAGCACCCTGGGCGAGATTTTGCAGCCACAGCCGGCGCCGTGGCTGAATTCGGTGAGTCTGACGTTTACGGACATGGTTTCTCCTCCCGGATCGCGGGGGACGATTATAGGGTTTCGGCGTACTGAGGTGCCAGAGGGTGCGAGCCGCCGAGCGCGAGTGGCTGTGTTCGGGCAAAACCGCAACGTTCTGTTCTTTATTTCAGCGGCGCCACCGAAAGGCTTTGACTTCGGTGTGAGGGACCTATACTGTGGGCCCAGCTTGAAAAGAATTCTCGTTTAAATACTACATTTCGCTGCGTTATCTGTCTTCGTCCTGTCGTAAGTCCAAGAGTTTTTTCCCGCTAAATCCCGCCCTCAAGGGCATCTATTTATTAATACCAGGATATGACTATGTCTAATACCGTCAGCGGAACCGTCAAGTGGTTCAACGAAGCAAAAGGCTTTGGTTTCATCGAGCAGGAGTCCGGCCCGGACGTATTTGCGCACTTCAGCGCAATCTCCGCCTCAGGATTCAAGACTCTGGCCGAAGGCCAGCGCGTTGAATTCACTGTGACTCAGGGCCAGAAAGGTCCTCAGGCAGAGAATATCGTCGCTCTGTAAGGCGCTTGCCCCGGCTCTTCCGGGGCTGAAGCTCTAAAAAAAGCGGGCTCCGAAAGGGGCCCGTTTTTTTTGTGATATCGCTTTTGTGATGTGGCCGACTGGCAGACTGATGATCAAGAGTTATAACTGCCTGCCAGTACCTGAATAGCGCCGCAGCAGCCGGCGATAAACGCCATTATTCCAGTCCTGTACGATAATCTGCGCCCTGAACAGGGCCCAGAGTTCCAGGATCGAAATCAGCGCGATCAGCAGAATGCCGATCAGATACTGCTGAGCCACAATAAAGCCGACGCCCAACAGGAAGATACTGAGGTCCAGCAATCCCCAGGTCCAGCGGCCCAGGTAAAAGTGGTGGATCCCCGCCAGGAACAGCCAATTGAGTGCCGCGTAAGTATCCGGGTCGCGCAACTCTCTGCTGGCCTCCTTGAAAAAAGCCTTGCGCTGATCATCCGGTAGTGCCGACGCCTGCTCGCGCAGGCGATCCTCCTCCGCGCCCACCTGCTCCTGTTTCAACAACACGGGAATCATAAGTCTTCCGGGACCGGCTCCAGACACTTGCAAAAACTGTCGCGAACGCTGCAGCGCCGGATTCTGTTCCAGCTCATGACCGCGCCCCGCCAGATTCCATAGCGCACGATGGCTTGCTCCGCATAAGCGGAACAACTCGGCTCGAAGTTGCAGTCGATTCCGAACCAGCGCTTGCCGCCACCGGTGCGGCGGTAGAACGCGATGGCCTTTGCCGCCCCGCGACCTAACATCCCTATCGACCCAGGGTCACGATCATTGCTTCGCGGTCCCAGAACAGCCAGAAGCGTTTCTGTTCGAGCACCTGAAACACAACCTGCCAGCCATCCGCCGCGTAGGCGTTCAGCTCCGCTTCTATCTTCTTCATGGGCAGCCCGGAGGCCCCCAACAAGATGGTCCCGCAACCACCTTCAGCAATATGAACGACCTTGTACTCCCGAAAACGCCCCTCAACCATAACTCAGCTCCTGTTGATAATATCTATTGATTGTTTCGCTCTTCTTCGTCCCCTCCGGGCTCTCCGCCTTTCGGGCTGAGGCTTCCGCCTTCCAGCCAGTTCCTGACCCGCCCCACTTCCGCTTCCCACTCAGCCGTGCTCTCGGGCTTGGGCAGGAAAATATCCGGCATCACTCCCGCCAGATCGACGGGCATTTCCGGAAGCCGATAGCTTCGGGAGGTTGCATACAACAGTTGTCGCTTTCCGGAGGGAAGCAGGTGCGGACGCAAATTACTGTAGTCCAGATTGCCGGAGGTGGGCCGCCCGATCAGTTTGACGCTAAAGCTCTGTCGGGCGGTCAGCAGAAACTGCTCGCAGGAACTGATGCAGTTTTCATCAATGAGAATTGCCACGCGCTCCGGCTGCTTGTGGACCGGGTCGGGAATGGGGATGAACTCCACTTCGTCCTCACTGGTGCGAACGTAGCTGCCCGGCCGGGCCAGTTGCATGCTCGCCACCACCGGCTTCATGAATTCCACACAGCTATCGTCGCCGGGGGCGTACAGTTCGCAGGCTTCCAGCGTAGCCCGGATATTGTCCTTGGTGGCGAGAAAGGCCAGTTGAACCTCGACAATATCCTCGCTCAGCAGCCAGGGCAGTAAAGGCTGATAGGCGCTGTCGGAACCGCCGTGGTTGCTGCGCACGTCAATTATCCAGTTCTTCCGGCTGGACAGTTCATCGCGCAGCTGAAACAGGGCCCGCCGCAGGTAAACACCTGCGGTGGGGTGGAAGCTGTTGATTTCCAGCAGGGCTGTATCTTCAGAAAGATAGAACACCCTGGGCTTGTACTCGCTTTCGGGATCGCCGACGGCAATGGAGCGATCATGAGTTTCGGGGTTCAAGGTCTGAACCGTCAGATGGCCCTCGCGCCAGTTGGATAGATAATCCTTCAAGGCAAATTCACAGGATCTTTCGGTCTCGGCCCGGCGCACCCGTTCGCGGGCAGTCTCAAGGGCCCGGTCCAGTGTGTTCTTGCCGACGCGCTTGATCCGGTCCCGGCCGCCTGCGTCGTTCTCCTGCAGGAACCGGGGCAGATAATTCAAATCCTCGAGGCAGCTCTCCGCAACATTACCGGCAAAGGCGTTCAGTGAAAAAAGAAGGACTGTGCAAGCGATTGTCAGGCGGGTCAGCAGACTTCTCATTACTACCTCTGTTAACGCGAGCTCCCAGGCGCCGCGGGCGAAACCGCCAGCGGCCCTGAGCCAGGTCACTGTCAGGCCAGCGCAGTATCAAACAGCGCGAGCAGTCGACTCCAGGCCCGTTCGGCCTGAGCTTCGTGATAAACCGCCGAATCCGGCGGACACCAGCCGTGCATGGCGCCTTCATAGACCTCGATTTCCGCGGGCAGATTCGCCTTGGCAAAGGTTTCCTTGAGCACTTCTTTGGCTTCCGGGTCCCGCTGGTCGTCGTTCTCCGCAATGGCGATCAGAAAGTGCGCCTGCATGTCGGGAATGAGCAGGTGCGGGCTGTCTTCACTGTCGGTTACCAGACCGCCACCATGGAAGGACGCGGCGCCACGCACACGCTCCGGTACCGCAGCCGCAGTGCGCATGACAATGGGGCCGCCCATGCAGTAGCCGGTGGTGCCGACACCGCGCGAGGTGTCCACCGCGTCCTGCTCATCGAGCCAGGCAATGAACGCCTTCGCGTCCGTGTTGTGAGTCTCGGGCGTCAGGGAGCGCATCAGGGGAATCACCTTGTTGCGCACGGACTCGTCCTGAAAGCTGGCGCCGTCCGGGACCACCGGAGACTTTTCCTTACGGTAGAACGGGTTGACCACCAGAACTGAATAACCGGATTCCGCCAGGCGCTTGCCCATCATGCGAAAGGCCGGACGCAGGCCCAAAATGTCCGGCCAGATCACCACCGCAGCGTGCTTCCCTTCGGAAGGGTGAACGAAATAGCAGTCCGCCTCTCCGTCCGGGGTCTTGACCACCACGTCGCGCTCACTCACTGCGGCGGCATTGGCCACCGGTGGCAGCATCGCAGTCAGGGCGGCACCCGCGGTGGCCTTGCTGAACTGGCGACGGGTCAGGCCGGTCGAGCCCAGGGCACGCCGGTTGTCTTCAAGGGTATGCTCGTCACACATTATTGTTCTCCTCGCCTTCCAAGTGAATTGTTCCATGACGGACTATAACACTTCAGCTTTGGACCTACAGCGAAGGAGGAATGCGCGCATTCCCGTTTAAGAAAGTTTCGATTAAGAAAGTTTCGGTTAAGAAAGGTTAGCCGCCGGCACCGCTCGCTCCCGCGAGGGGCCGACGGGCCCTCGCCTCACGATTTGGCGGCCAGTCGAGGCACCTCCTCGGAAACGGATTTCTGATTGTCCCGGGGATTGCGGTCCACCAGTTTATTGTAGGGATCGATCCCCACCTTCTGCGGCCGTTGGTCGACTTGGATCGTGAAGCGCTCACTCTCCCGGGTGATGCGGTGTTTCTTCAGATAGAGCACTTCGGGAACCTTCGCTTCCCCCTGGGGCTCACCGAGCACCGCGATATCGATCAGGCCGGAAACCGGCACCGGCTTCTCTTCGCCTCGGCCGTTCGCTTCGTACTTGCGCGCGGCCACGTCGAAGGTCACTTCATACCGACCGTCGGCAGTGCGGGTGTAGGCGCCGTCCTCCACTTTGAGATCGTAGATCACGATCTTCTCGAACAGATCGGTGATCGTCTCCTGGTACTCGGGGCCTGCGGCCTCCCGCAAGCGCGCAACCAGATGGCGACTGGTTGGAAATGGCGCGCTTTTAAACCCCCATTCAGAAATAAACTCACTCAGCACTTCGTTGATCACATCCGCGCCGAGGTAGTCCTGCAGGGCGTAAAGCACCAGGCTGCC
Organism: Gilvimarinus sp. F26214L; assembly: GCF_054401055.1. Lineage (NCBI taxonomy): Bacteria > Pseudomonadati > Pseudomonadota > Gammaproteobacteria > Cellvibrionales > Cellvibrionaceae > Gilvimarinus > Gilvimarinus sp. F26214L. The sequence continues at coordinate 273,870 of NZ_JBTIYG010000004.1, forward strand.
CTTGCGGTAATGAATGTAGGGTTGATTCTCTACCAGCGCCAGCGGCAACTCCTCGATCAGCTCACTCCCCCGCTCACTGAGATAACGATCCAGTTCGTAACGGAGAAAGCGTTGCATGACGTGCTCGCCATATTCCTGCTCCATGACCATGAGCGCCGAATATTGCGCCAGGGTTTCCGTCAGCACCGTTGCCCCCTGAACATCCGCGCCGATCACCTGGTGGGCCCACCACTGATGGGCGAGCTCATGGGCCGTGACATAGAACACGTAGTCGATGTCCTCCGGGTCGCGAATGTCTGCAACAAAGCCGATGGACTCGGAAAATGGAATGGTATTGGGAAAGGCCTGCGCCATGGACCCGATCGGCGCCGGGAATTCGAAGATGCGGTACTGCTGATACTGATAAGGGCTGAAGCTTTCCGAGAAGTAGGCAAGCGACTTCTGCGATGCTTCCAGCATCCGTTGTACGTTGTAGTCGTGGTGGTAATACACCTCCAGGTTCACATCCTGCCACTTCGACTGTACCGTTTTGTACCGCCCGGACATGAAGGACACAAAGGGCCAGATCGGCTCCTCCATCCGGTAGTGGAAGTAGCGGCGTCCGCCCTCTTCCCAGTCCTTCACCAGGTAGCCCGGCGTCACCGCAATCTGGTCGGCGGCGGTGCTGACAACGGCCTCATAGGTGCTTCGGCGGGACGCACCCAGTTGGGAAAATTGCCAGGCCGCCTCGTCGTCGATGGACGGCTGGCGGGCCACGGGCCCGAGTTCGTATTTGCGCCGGCGGTTGTTATCTTCCAACTCGATGCTGCGGTTATAACCGATTATGGGCAGCGCATCGGAGTTGTCGAAGAAGGTACCATTACTGAGCAACTTGGGTGTGCGGATCTCATTGGCGAAGCCGGGGGTAAGCCAATCGAGATCGAAGGACAGGCGGCGGCTCTCGCCGGGCTGAAGTGCGGGTTCCAGCGTGTAGATTGCATACCCCAGATTGCGATCGTCCAGCTTCACCGCGCCGCCCTCCACTTCAAGGGCGTTGACAGTGATATTTCGTCGCAGACTCACATGCAGCTCGGACAGTGCCTCGTCGCGATCGTTGACCAGGGTATACCAGCCTTCCAGGTGCGCTTCCTTGCGCTCCGGATAGATGTCCGCCTCCACAAACATGTGGGCAATGGAAGGTTGCGCAAGCTTCTCGTGGCGTTTGTAGGCCTTCTCATACTCCGCCTGCAGGCGCTCGCGATCCAGGCTCCCCACGTGTTCATTGAGGATGTGAATATTGTAGTAACTGAACGCACCCGTGGCCCCGAACCCCAGCACCAGAACTGCTGCAGCCGCCCCAACTGGCCGTGAGAACCGGTTGCGGATGGAACTCAGCCGAAAGCGCGCCCCCAGATCGGTTCCCCGCGGCCACAGCAGCAGGGTCACTATCAGGAGCAGGCCGGCAAAGAATCCCCAGTAGGCGGCGAACGCGGTAAACCGTTCCAGCCCCAGGTCATAGCCGGTGAAGTCCGAATACAACGCCGGCGGAATATTGGGAATATAAAGGTACTGGTCGTAACCCGCATCCGGAAGAAACACCAGGGCCACCAGATACAACACGGTGAACAGCATCCCCAGGTATTTGTTGCCGGTGAGCACCTGGAAAAACAGCGCGATAACACACGTCAACCAGAGCGGGAGCTGGAAAAACAGGAACAGGCCCACCAGGTACTGGAGTGGATCGATATCCGTAAACCCTTTGGCCAATTGCACCAGCATCGCGCCGGCGATTACCGCCAACAGCATGGCTGCCACGACGGCCATCAGGGCGAGCAGTTTGCCCGCAAGAGCCAACCCGTTCGGGTAGGGCATGCTGTCCACCAGCTCGTTCATACCCGCGCTGCAGTCGCGGCTGAGTAGTTCGGAGGAATAGAACACCAGCACGATCAGAAGCGGAAGACTGAAAGCGCCGTTGATAAGCGAGACCAGGGCGGCTGTGGTGGGATAGACCGCAGTGCCAAACAGGCTGTCCATTCCCGCGGCGGCGTTGGCCACCACCAGCAGGATGCCGAGGGAGGCGAACACCAGGAAGGTCTTGCCCATAAAAATGTTGCGCACTTCCATGCCCGCGATCGCGAGCAGTTGCTGCCACAGCGCCCTGCCGCCAAAAGCCTGTTTCGCGGGTTTGAAGCGTGGCAATTCCACCACTGCGCCACCCTGATCGGTCGCGGATCGCTCCGCCTCAGCCTTTGCGACTGCCCGGCGCGACGCCTTGCGGCTGAGGCCTTCGAGGGAGAAGCGAAAACGCGTATAACCCAATACCGCAAGAGCGATCGTGAGCGCCACAACGAGGATTCGATTGGCCAGCAGGTTGCCGCTCAGGGGCGCGAGCTGGCTGTTCTGTTCGAACGGCGTCCAGTACCGGGTCTCGACGGCAATTGCCTCCATCCCGAAGGGATCGAGCATGCTCAACAGGCGAATCTGCTCCGGGTCCACCAGATTGCCCACCAGCGCACTGGCCATCAGCAGCGCAATGACCGCCGCATAGCAGGCCATGACGCTGCGCATCAGAACCGCGATCACGAACACCAGGGTCGAAACAAACAGAATATTCGGAAGCGCCACCAGCCAGGTTCCACGCCAGTAGGCGTCCAGCCTGAGCGGACCGAGGCGCTCCGGGTCCAGCCAGGGCATGAACTCTCCAATGAACATGCCCAGCAGCGCGGCCAGGTAGAGCCACACACAGAACACCAGTGCAGCGCTGAAGCGGCCGACCAGGTAATCGAACTTGCCGATTCCGGTGGTCAGAAACAGCTCGGCCACCTTGAATTCGTGATCGCGCAGGACCGGGCTCGTCGCGTAGGCAACGCAGCCGAACATCGCGAGAAAACTCCACACTCCAAGAGTGAGGATGATGTTCATGGGTGAGTTGATGTTGATGTTTTCCGCGGCCATACCGACAGTGATGGTGTCGGTAACGGTGCTTGCGAAGGCCAGCAGAAAAAAGATCAGACTTACCACGTAAATCATCGGTTGGCGGGCATGGAAGCCCAGCTCAAACCGGAAAATTGGCCAGAACATATCGAGGACTCCTTGCGCCGGGATCAAACCGCTGCCTGAATGCGGTGCGCCTGCAGGGTAGAGAAGTAGACGTCTTCCAGACCCGCTTCGATGGCCTCGAAGTCCGCCCCGGGACGATCATCGGCCAGCACGTGAATGTGTACTCCACCTCCGGCAAGTTGTGAAAAGAGCACCTGATGTTCACTGTTGTAGCGGGCCAGATGTTCGCGATCGATCATCTTCTTCCAGACCTTGCCGCGCAGCGTGTGGATGACATCCTGCGGTTGGCCCTGCAGGAGGATGCGCCCGTTGCCGAGCATGGCCATCTGGGTGCACAGGTCCGCCACATCTTCCACAATATGCGTGGAGAGAATGACGATGGTGTTCTCACCGATGCCCGCGAGCAGGTTGTGAAAGCGCCTGCGCTCGGCGGGGTCCAGGCCCGCGGTGGGCTCGTCCACGATCACCAGCCGGGGGTTGCCGAGCAGAGCCTGGGCGATGCCAAAGCGCTGCTTCATCCCGCCGGAGTATGTGTTGACGGCCTTTTTGCGGTCCTTCCACAAGTTCACCTGGTGCAGCAAGGCTTCCACGGTATCCTTGCGCTCGCCACGGTCCACGATGCCTTTCAGCGTGGCGAAGTGGTCGAGCATCTTCTGAGCCGATATCCGCGGATAACTGCCGAATTCCTGGGGCAGATAACCGAGGACCTGGCGCAGGCGATGTTTCTCGTTCAGTACATCGATTTCGTCCAGAGTAATGGTTCCGGAGTCCGGATCCTGCAACGTGGCCAGTGTGCGCATCAGGCTGGACTTCCCGGCCCCGTTGGGTCCGAGCAATCCATACATTCCGCGGTCGATGGTAAGGGAAACACCGTCCAGCGCGCGCACGCCGTTTGGATAGGTTTTGGTCAGATTCTCGATGACAAGCATGGGATCACCTTATCGTGTTCTAATAGCACCGGGGCAGCATAGCGCCGGCCGTGACCGGGGCAATGTAAACTCCTGTTAATTTTTCGGGTACGGGTCAGTGCCCAGGCGGCAAGATCACCAGATGGGGGGACGTTCGGCGACAAGATCGGCCTCTCCGCTGTTGCGGAGAATGGATGCGCGCGCCTGATCGCGCAATGCGATCGCCGCCTCCCAGGCTGCGGCGGCGGGAAGGCTGCTGTGATTGCGGGGCGCATGGATGGGCGAGTCCACCACGATGTCGATTGGGCCGGGCCGGGGCAACCAGCTATCGGGATGCAGAATCTCCCGTGTACCGCGAATGGCGAGCGGCACCACGGGCGACCCGGCATGAACGGCAGTAATGAAGGCGCCCATGTGGAAGGGGTAGAGGCCACTCACTCCGGTCAGCGTGCCCTCCGGGAAGAACAACAGGGAGTTGCCCTGGCGGGCGCGAACCACCAATCGCTCCGCATCCGTGGCGCTTTGCTGGCGATCGAAGCGATCTACATACTCCACCTGCACCTTGCGCAGAAGGGTTCGAATCCACCACCCTTTCGACAACTCGGCCTTGGCCACAAAAATCACGGGACGACCCATCGCCGTGATCAGTGCAAAAACATCCACGTAACTGGAATGATTGCCCACGAAAACGGCCGGGCGACGGGCCGGCGGAAGGTGCTCCTCACCATGCAGCCTGATGCGAATGCCCAGTACGGAAAACAGAAGCCGCCCCCAGTTGCGCATAATAATCCAGCGCCAGCGGGGCCTGGGTGCAAGCACCACACTCAGCCAGATCACCGGCGTCAGCACGGCACTCACACCCCAGAACCAGATTGTGTACAGCCAGGATGCCCCCAGGCGCAGAGTGCGCCGGGTCTGAGGCACCACGGCGGATGCAAGCAGGCGCGCGATCTGCCAGGCGAGCGGGCGTTGCTTCGGCCCCAGTTGCCCTTTCTCGTATTCCGCGCGGGTGGCGGCCCGTCGCACCTTGCCGGACGATGTTTTCAAAACGCTGTGGGGGGCTGCAAGTACCACGTCATCCGGCGGTGTACCCACTACATCGGCCGTCTTCTGATTGACCGCCGATTCAAGTTCGTAGCGCTCGCGCTCCTGCTCGGATCGCGTTTCCGCCACCACCACCAACTTCTCCGTGCCGCTGCGCGGATCCTTGCTGCCGAACACGGCAACGCAGCCTTTGCGAATACCCGGGATGTTGCCCACAGCTTCTTCCAGTTGCTCCGGGTACAGGTTTCGTCCACCGTGAATGATGATGTCCTTGACCCGCCCGGTGATGTAGATGTCGGCTCCGACCCGATAGGCCCGATCGCCCGAATTGAGCCAGGTACCGTGAAAGAGCTTGCGACTCTCGTCGGGGTTGTGAAAATAGCCCTGAGTGGCCGAGGTACCGCGGAACTGCAGCAAACCCTCCTGGCGCTGGGGCAGTTCCCGATTCAGTTCGTCCACAATGCGCACTTCGCAACCCGCAATCGGCGTTCCGCAGGCGACAAATTCCAGCGTATCGGGCTCGCCCTCCGGCGCCGCTACCGCGCGTCCGCTGCGACGAAATTCCTCGGCCCGGATCCGGTCGGTTACAAATGGCCTGGGGAACGGCGGAAAAGCGAGCCCCACGCTGTTTTCCGCAAGGCCGTACACCGGCGCGAGTGTCTGGCCCCGCAACCCGTAGAGTTCGAAACGCTCCTGGAAGCGTCGCAGGGTTTGTGCGCTCACTGCCTCCGCCCCGTTGAATGCAACCCGCCACGAACTGAGATCCAGCCCTTCAATCTGCGCATCGTCTACACGCTTCATGCACAGTTCGAACGCGAAATTGGGAGCAGCCGAGATGGTGCCGCGGTAGCGATGGATGGCCCACAACCAGCGTTCCGGGCGGGCAATGAATTCCAGCGGAGACATGACCACGAAGAGCGAGGAGTAGTACATCGCCCCGAGCCAACAGCCGATCAGGCCCATGTCGTGGTACAGGGGCAGCCAGCTCACGATCACATCCTTACTGCTGACCCTGATGCGCTCCCCCATGGCCCGTACGTTGGCCAGCAGGTTGGCGTGGGTAAGGATTACTCCCTTGGGATTCCCGGTGCTGCCGGAGGTGTATTGAAGAAAGGCAATATCCTGATCGCGCAAATGCGGGAAGGCCACCTCCGTCGGCTCACTCAGGTCTTCCATACTGTACACATTACGCAGCGAGCCCAGTTGGGCCTTGAGCAGGCGGGTAAAAGCGCGCACTTCGCGGAAGGCGATCATGGCCGACGCGCCGCTGTTTTCCAGGATGTTGCGATGCCGCCGCAGGTGATCTTCCAGCTGACTGGGCCGCGTTGGAGGATACAGTGAAACCGGTATTCCGCCGGCCAGCAACACACCCATGAATGCGAAAAAATAATCCCGCCCCGTCGGGAGCATGAGGGCGACCCGGTCGCCCTGGCGGAGGCCGCGCTGCTGGAGTCCTCCCGCGACTCGCGCCGCACCCTGATGGAGTTGTCGGAAGCTGAGCTGCTCCCCTTCCCCGTGTTCGTCGAAGAGTTTGATATGAGGTCGGTCCGGGTGCTTCTCCAGATGCCATTGCAGCACCTCGCCCCAGGTCTGGCAGACGTCCGGGTTGCTCTCGGTCTGCTCCAGAACGAGACCGCTCAGGGAACGCTCCAGCCCCGCAACCCCACCCGACATGGCCTCAACAATTTCGTTGCGCAGATCGCCCAACGTGGCGATTTCGGACAGGCGTTCCTCGGGGATATCAACGGAAAAGTGGCGTTCCACGCGGGCCAGCAGTTCGATACGCGTCAGACTGTCCAGGCCCAGCTCCGCTTCCAGGGAAGTGCCCATGGACAGTTCGTTGAGCACCGATTCCCGCAGGTGCATTTCGTCGCCGAGCGATGCCACAATCTGCAACAGCTGACTTTCCACTGCAGCGGCTGATCGTGGCGATGTCGTCGCCTGCACCATTGTCCACATCCTTCCCGGGGCGCGACCCGGGCAGTGAGGAGAACCTCGCGCGCCTGGATGTTCTTCCAGCGCCTCGTCTTGGACAACGGAATCAGGCCCCGTGTTGTGCAGTACACAAGTTCAGGACGGGCTTTTTCAGCAGCTGCTAGTCGCGCCGGGCCAGATTGAGATCGAAGTTCAGTCCGGCCTGGGTCCATTGACCGCTCATGCCGTCCTCCTCCAGGGTGGCCTCATAGCGAGCACCCACCATGGGCAACTCAACCAGAACCGCATCGCCGTCCTTCGCCACTTCCGAGCAGGGGATGTTTACGCTGCGCTCGGCCGCACCATCCATGGTGCAGTCGAAGCCTTCTTCGGTTTCGTAAAAGTGGAAGACCACGGGCAGGTTGCCGAGCGGTGTTTCCAGTTCGCCGTTCCAGTCGCCCGCGATGGACTCGCGCTCGACGGTGGCACAGGAGGAGGCAAGCACAATAAGGGTGAAAATGGAGGTCCTTTGCAACAACAGCATGAGCAAATTCCTTTTGCTGAAAATGAGCACTCGGCAACCGAATCCGGCACGGCCGGCGGGCGGGACCCACGCATTCCCTGCACCCGGGTTCCGATAATTCGTCCACAATTTGCTCAGACCACGCTCGGAGCGCTTTGTTGAGGCCGCCCCCCGCCATGATCACTAACGCCAGCCCACTGCGAGAGAGTGCCCTCTTCAGGACCATGCTCAAGACAGCCCCAAAGCGGAACACCCCGGGTCTCGTTCAGGTGGTTTGCAGCTGCTCAGCGGGACTCGGCTCCCCAAGGTGCTGTTGGGCAAAACTCTCCGCCTCCCGGAGGGATTTCCTGCCTTCCGGAATAATGGGATGAAAAAGTTGCCACACGTGGGGCACAGCAGGCCAGAGCTGGAAGCTGACGGTAACCCCCTGCTCCTTTGCGCGCTGTGCGAGGCGCACGGAATCATCCCGCAGGCATTCATGTTCGCTGGCATGAATCAGGAGAGGCGGCAAGCCCTTGAGGTCGGCGAACAGGGGGCTGGCCAGCGGGTTGCGTGGGTCCGCGTCCGCCAGATACAACGCGGCCCCCCTGGGAATGCCTTCGGGCGTGAACATGGCGCAGGTCTTCGCGTTGCGTTGTACCGATTCGCCGCTGACGCTCAGATCCGTCCAGGGCGAGAACAGCAGAGCTGCTTTTGGCAGCGGATGACCCGCGTCCCGCTCGGCCACCATCAGCGCCAGCGACAGCCCGCCACCGGCGGAATCGCCGGCCAGCAACAAACGCGTGGTGGAGCCCAGCTCTTCCCGCAAGGACTTGTAGACGGCCCGGGCGTCGTCCAGCGCCGCCGGAAATGGATGCTCTGGAGCGAGCCGGTAATCAGGCACGAACACCCGCATCCCCCGGCGCGCGAACCAGCAACTCACCGAGCGGTGGGTGCGGGGCGAACAGGCAAAGTAACCGCCCCCATGCAGGTAAAGAAGGGTGATATCCGGCTCGCTGCCGCGCACCTGCACCCACTCGCCGGGCACTCCACCCACTTCCGCCCCCGTAATCTCGATGTCCGCCGGCACCTTGTAGCGACCGGAGGCCATGACCTTGCGCAGCCGCGGGACATCGTCCACAGCCTTGTTCAGATTCTTCTTCAATGTATGCCGCAATAGAAACGACATCGCGTGTGTCTGCAAACTGGCCATGGCCCCTCCCCTCTTGTTGTTTACCTGGTTGCTTCCGCCTGGTACCCGGCGGCACACCTGTTACAATCCAACAGTCTAGCAGGACATGGATGGCATTCGGCCGGTTCGTCGTTGTGCGGAGCGAACAGTTTTCAGCCAATGACAATCAGTGTCCCGAGTAACCTGGTCCAAGCTCCGGGAGCGACGGTATCCAAGGTTGTCCACTTTTACCGAAACATCGGAGATACCGTGTCGATATACGAAAATCCGCAAGTCGCCCCCAAGCAGAAGAACAAGCCCATGACCGCGGTCAAGGCCCGCTCACGCGCACAGCAACTGGCCTTTGCGCCCGTCATTTTTTACGCGGCCGTAGTAATGCGCAACACAGGTCTGCTGAAATCCCTTGAGGAAGCCAACGGGCACGGAGCGACCCGGGCGCAGCTGGGTGAGCAGTGCGGCCTGTCCGAGTACGCGGTATCGGTGCTGCTGGAACTGGCGGCGGACGCGGAGATTGTCAGTCGCGACGACGACCGGTTCGTGCTGGATGACCTTGGCTATTTTCTGCTGAACGATACCATGACCCAGGTGAACATGGATTTCGTGCGGGACATTTGCTTCCAGGCCCTGCCCTTTCTGGAGCAGTCCCTGGTTGAGGGCCGGCCGGCAGGATTGCACACGCTGGGCGAGTGGAGCAACGTCTACGAGGGCTTGTCCAAGCTCAGTGAGCCGGCCCGATCGAGCTGGTTCCGTTTCGATCATTACTATTCCGATGCGGTCTTCGACAGCCTGCTGGACACGGTGTTTGCCCGCGGGGTTACCCGCCTGATGGATATCGGGGCCAATACAGGTCGCTGGGCCCTGAAGTGCCTTCATCATGATCCCGATGTCCAGGTGACCATGGTCGACCTGCCGGGCCAGTTGGAGATCGCGGAAAGGCATCTTGCTGAACAGGGCCTCCGTGACCGGGCAACGCTCTGTCCTATGGATGTACTCAATCAGGACGCGCAGTTTCCCGGCGGCGCGGAGGCCATTTGGATGAGCCAGTTTCTCGATTGCTTCAGCCCTGAAAACATTGTGAGTATTCTGGAGCGGGTGGCTCGACAAATGGACCATAATACCCGCGCCTACATTCTGGAACCTTTTTCGGACAAGCAGCAATTTCCGGCCGGGTCACTCAGCCTGAACGCGACGTCCCTTTATTTTACCTGTGTTGCCAACGGCTCCAGCCGCATGTACCGCTATGATGAGTTCCGCCCGCTGGTGGAACAATCCGGCTTGATCATTGAAAGCGAACAGCACCTGAACTTTGGGCACAGTCTGCTGGTGTGCAGGCTTGGATGATCACATCGACATGGAGCAGGTGGATCGGCATCAGGTAAGTCGCAAAGTCAACGCAGCGCTATGTGCCCTCGATCCGTTTGCCGCAGGGGCGGGGGATTTCAAAAACGCGTGAATACTTCCCTGTAGCTCCCTCGCGGCATCCCTGCCGCCAGGGTTTTGAAATCCCCCGCCCCTGCGGCAAACTCCCATCGCAGCAAGTTGTGACCGCTGTTCTACCGGGAGGTTTTTGTTGTTGGGTTACGGCCTTCGGCCTAACCCAACCTACGTCTGCCGCACGGTCGATTGTCGCACCGGTTCGTAGGTTGGGTTAGCGAAGCGTAACCCAACAACAGCCCTCAGCTACGCTCCAGGGTTTTTGCCAGCCCTTCCAAAGGCGGCACGTTCTCGAAAATAATCTTCAAGCTCGCCACGATGGGCACTGCCATCAGAGCGCCGGCAACACCCCATAGCCACCCCCAGACCACCACCGATACAAATACCGTCGCCGGACTCATGGCCAGTCTGCGACCCACTACCATGGGGGTAATCAATTGGCCCTCCAGAACCGTGAGGACCAGGAACACCAGCGGTACCGCCATGGCCGCGGTGAGCGTGTCGAACGTACTGATACCTACCAGCCCCAGAATGACCAGAGTGACAGCGGGCCCCAGGTAGGGGGCGAAGTTCAGCACACCAGCCACCATCCCCCACAGTAGTGGGTTGGGAACCTCCAGCAGGTGCATGGCGATGGTGACCACCACTCCCAGTGTAATGTTGATGACGGTGACGGTCGCCAGGTAGTGGGCGACCCCGGCGCGGATGCGGTGAACGGTGGATACAATGCGGCGCCGGGTGCTCCAGGTGGGCCCCAGGCGGGTGATCTTGCGCAGCATCTGGTCGCCCGTAGCGAGCAGGAAAAAGGTGAGGAAAACAACGATGGCAGTGGCGGTGACAAGCGAAGGAAGGTAGCCAATGACGGCATCGCGCAGCACGTTCTCCTCCGCGATCTGCACTTCGATGGCTTCGGATTCGTCCTCGTCCAGCTCGGCCAACTCCCCCACCTCCCGGGTCACTTCCTTCAGCTCGGAGAGCGCCCCTTCCACAGACATGAGCTGGGCCCGAAGCCGCTGCAGGGTTTCCGGCAGATCGCGGACCCATTGCAGCGCCGGGTCCATGACCAGTAACGCGAGCAGAGCAAACCCGCCCACGGTGAGCGCGACGATGACGCCCGCTGTCAGAACCGGTGGGATTTTCAAGCGCGAGGCGTAGTGAACCACAGGGTGAAACAGAGTGCTGAGCAACCAGGAAAACACAATGGGCACGAGAAGCAGCGCGGCCGCCTGGACGAAGTAAAAGGCCATGATCAGAACGATCAGAAAGAGCAGAACGACGATCACGCGGTTGGTTTCGCTCTGGTCCTGGAGCCGCCGAACCCAGGACACGGGCGAGCGGGTCGCGAGCGGGTCGGCGGCAATTACCGGGTCTTGTGGCTCCCCGTGGGTATCGTGTGAACCATCCTCTGCCATCCTGCACCCGAAGTTTTGTCCGGAAAGTAAAAGTTGCGTGTGATGAAAAGTGTGAAGACGGAAAGATGCAATCGTTGCGCCAGCGCTTCCAGTCGAAGCCAGCGGCTAGTGGCCCGGCTCTTGCCTGAATGAACTCACTCAGGACAACTTTGGCATTCCAGGATTTCTCATGCCCGACCCCACTTTTGCTGATAACGGAGATCGCACTCAGATCACGGACGATCACGACAGTCGCTTCAAACAGCGCCATCGGCTGAGTTGGCTCCTGGATAGCAGCATTCCCCTGCCCGGCGGCTACCGTATTGGACTGGACGGGTTGCTTGGGTTGATTCCCGGCGTCGGTGATCTGATCGGGGGCGGGCTGTCCACGTTGCTGCTTTTTCAAGCCTGGCAGAACAATGTGCCAAAGATGGTGATCGCCCGGATGGTCATCAACATTCTGATCGACGCAGCGGTGGGAGCCATCCCCATTCTCGGTGATCTGTTCGATTTCGTCTGGAAAGCCAATCTGCGTAACGCCCGGTTGCTCGACAATTATCAGCGCAATCCCCATCAGGTCTACCGGCGCAGCACGGCGGCGACGCTGGGCTTTGTAGTCGGTGTGTTGCTGCTGGTGGCGCTGGTGATATTCGCAGTGGTATCACTGATCGGCGCACTTTTAACCGCGTTAGGATAAGCGGGGAATTTCCGGGGATTACGGCGCTCCATCAATCGGGTGGCAATGTTTTCAGTGCAGGTCAGGAGGTAGCAATGACACGCCCACGAGATTACGAACAAAATCAGGCTCGACCGCGGGACAACAGCGATCGAGCAGCGGGCACGTCCGTGGATGACCCGGCCAGTCAGCCGGCACAGTCGCCCTCGGGGCCGGAAGAAGGGGCGGATGATCTGCGCGTCGTGGACGCGGACGAGGTAGGTGCCGGTCGCGGCCTGGATGAGGCCGAGCTCGCACGCACCGACCCGCTCGACGGCAAGCCCTGGGATGGGGATGATACGGAGCCGCTGCGCTCCGCCCCGGCGGCCGATCAGGATTATCCCGCCCAGCAGCAGGACTTCGATGCGGATGAAGAGGAAGAGAGTTAAGCGCGCCGGGCTGCACAACCACTGTTCACGCGCGTACCCACTGTTCACCCGAACAAGGACGGAAGCATGAAGTCATCAATCTTCGCTGTGTTTCTGAGCTTGGTTATTGGATTGCCGCTGGCGGGCTGCACCGGGCGCGACAACACTACCGCTGCGGATCAGGACGAAGCCCTGATGGGGCCGGAAGAAGCGCCCGAGGCTCCCGCCAACCCCATCGACCGGGCAGACCCGCAGGCGGACTCTCCCGTGGATGCGGAGCGCGGGAACGACCCCGCCGAGTAGCGGGACCGGCGGCGATAGCAGGCGGTGTGTGGCTCAGGGGGCGCTGGCACTGTTCAGGTCGCTCAGAGCCGCACCGTCGAGTTTCAATTCCGTGGCGGCCACCAACTGTTGGAGCTGTTCGCGGGAGGTGGCGCTGGCGATGGGTGCGGTTATGCCCGGCTGGGCCATGAGCCACGCGAGGGACACGGCGGCGGGCGTACTGTTCAGTCGTTCAGCTACATCGTCCAGGGTGCCAAGAATGCGTACTCCGCGCGCATCGAAATACTTCTCCACCATGCTCTGGCGGGCCTTGCCCCGCGCGTTTTCTCTGGAGCGGTATTTCCCGGTCAGGAAGCCGCTGGCGAGCGAAAAGTACGGCGTAACCCCCAGCCCTTCCCGCTGGCAGAGAGTCGCAAGCCCCGTCTCGAATTCGTGACGGTCGTAAAGATTGTAAAACGGTTGCAGAACCGTGTAGCGCGGCAGTGTTTTTTCCTCCGCCAGGTCCAATGCTTCCTGCAGGCGATCGGCGCTGTAGTTGGATGCGCCGATGGCCCTGACCTTGCCCTGATCGAGCAGCATCTGGTAAGCCTCAAGGGTCTCTTCCGGCGGCGTATCCGGATCGTCCGTGTGGGAAAGGTAGAGGTCGATGTAGTCCGTTTGCAGGCGGCGCAGAGAACCCTCCACCGCACTCAGAATGTATTGCTTCGAGAGTCCCTTGCGGCCGTCGCCCATGTTCATTCCCACCTTGGTGGTGAGCAGCACCTCGTGCCGATTGCCACGGGCAGCGAAGTAGCGGCCGAGAATGGTTTCAGATTCCCCGCCCTGATGACCTTCGAGCCAGCGTGAATAAACGTCGGCGGTATCGATGGCGCTGAATCCGGCGTCCAGCCAGGCATCGAGCATCTCGAAGGATGCCTTCTCATCCAGTGTCCAGCCGAAAACGTTGCCGCCAAAAATCAGCGGCTCTGTGTGCAGCCCGCTGCGGCCCAATTCGCGTTTTTCCATGGTAGAACTCCCGCGAAAGATCTCCTGCATCGTCCAAAAGATTCTCAACGGGTTTGACCACGGTTGCGCTCAGAAGAGCCACAAGCCCGTTATTTTCCTCAGGGAAGCTGGTCGGGTCGCTTCAAAGCCGCTCAGGAGCTTGCGACGGCCCGCAGTTCGCGAAGGTCCGTCCCGCTCGGCTGCTGGTACACCCGCAAGCCGAACTCGGGAAGGATGGCCAACAGGTGATCAAAAATATCGGACTGAATACCCTCGTAATCGGCCCACGCCGTGGTACTGGTGAAGCAGTAGATTTCCATCGGCAGGCCCTCGGGGGTCGGGCTGAGTTGGCGAACCATGAGGGTCATGTCCTGACGAATGCCCCCGTGGCTGCGCAGGTAACGATCCACGTAAGCGCGGAAAGTGCCGAGGTTGGTGATGCGTCGGGTGTTGACCGGCTCCCGCCCCTGCTCTCGCAGTTCCTGATTCCAGGCGTCGATCTCCTGCTGTTTGCTCTCCAGATAATCCCGCAGCAGGCGAAAGCGCTTCAACGTTGCCGTGTCTTCGAGCGATAGAAAGCGGATGCTTTGCTGATCGAGCATCAGGCTGCGCTTGATGCGCCGGCCGCCGGCCTCTTCCATGCCGCGCCAGTTTTTGAAGGGGTCGGTCATGAAGCGCTTGGTGGGAATGGTGGTAATGGTCTTGTCCCAGTTCTGCACCTTGACCGTATGGAGCGCGATATCGATTACATCGCCGTCCGCATTCAGTTGTGGCATTTCCACCCAGTCGCCCATCCGGATCATGTCGTTTGACGAGATCTGCACGCTGGCTACGAGCGAAAGCAACGTGTCCTGGAAAATCAACATCAGCACCGCCGCCATCGCGCCGAGGCCGGACAGCAGTATGAGCGGGGATCGATCGATCAGCGCGGCGATGATCAGGATCGCGGCCACTGCGTAGACCACTATCTTGATAACCTGGATATAGCCCTTCATGGGGCGGAGCTTCGCGTCCGGACGGCGCTCGTAGATGCTGTTGACCAGGGTCAGCAGATTGCCCACCGCCAGGGCGACCGTCAGCACAATGAAGGCACTGGCCACATTGCGCACGATGGTTACCACCGCCTCCGGTAAATGGGGTATCAACATGATGCCGGCGGAAAGAATAAGGGCGGGCACAATGTTCGCCAGCCGCGCGATCACCCCACCATCATGCAGCAGTTTGTCACGCCCAAGGGGGCTGGCGCGCAGCAGCTTCAGGATGCCGCGAATCAAGATCCGCTTGGTTACCCAGTTGCCGATCCAGGCCACAACAACCAGCAGGGCCACGCTCACCAGGGTGTAAAGCTCCGGGTGGCCCTCAAGCCACTCTATTGCGTTTGCAAATTGTTCGTTCATTCAGTTCCCGCGTCATCACTGCTAGTAAAATCACTTCTGATAAAGCTTTGTTCCGGCCGGAGGCGGAGCAGGCCGGATCATATCATCCCCCCGCCCTGCCCTCTAGAAATGCCCCTTACTGGACAAATCGATTAGTTTTTCACCAATTCAATCAATTTGCAGGCTTCAGAGGCGGCAAAAACCCAGGTCCCGGCACTCTACAGTCTGTAAACAAGCTATAGTAACGAGATGTAGTTAACAAAATCAGGCGTAATACATGACGGAACACGAGGTAGCGGCCCTGCCCGAAGGGGAGAAGCCGACCATTCTCCTGGCAGACGACTCCCGGCTGATCCGGGTTGCCGCGCGGCGGATTCTTGGGGAGAAGTTCGAGCTGATTCTTTGCGAGGACGGCGCGGAGGCCTGGGAGCAGATCTGCAGGAACGACGGCATTCAGGCGATTTTCACCGATCTGGGCATGCCCAAGATGGACGGCTACGCGCTCATCGACCGCATTCGCCAGTCCGAGAACGAATCCATTCGCAATCAGCCCATTATTGTCATCACCGGCGCTGCGGAGGAGGATTCGGTAAAGCGCCGGGTGTTCGAAGCGGGCGCGACGGATTTCGTCAGTAAACCATTCAAGTCCACGGAAATTACCGCCCGTGCCGAAGCCCACGTGAGCTACCGGCGGGACAAGCAGAAGCTGGCCGCGTCGGTGGATGCGGACCTGCTGACCGGCGCCCTGAACAAGAAGGGTTTCACCGATGCTCTCGCCCGCGACACCGCCTTTGTCAATCGCCGTGGAGAAGCGCTCGCGCTGGTGTTCTTCGAGCTGGATGATTTCGCCAGCATTCAGAAGCGCGTGGGGCAGCAAACCGCCGACCGGATTATCAAGCAAGTGGCCACCGTGCTGCAGCGCAGCATCCGCAAAGAGGACAGCATGGGGCGTTTGGGCCTGGCCCGCTTTGCAATGAGCCTGCCCATGGTCAAAACCGAAGGCGTTGTCACGCTCACCCGCCGCCTTTGCGCCCACGTGAAGGCCTCCAAGCTTAAAGTGGGCGGAGAAGTGCTGACGCTCAGCATGTCCGCAGGCATCGCTTTCGGGCGCAAGCGCGTGAATGGAGAAGGTCTGCTGCGAGGTGCCGCCCAGGCTCTCGCAAATGCCCGCGCGCTGGGCAGCGGCCAGGTGCAGATGCTGAAGCTGGAAAACGCCCAGGCGGAAAAGCCGTCACCGCCATTATCCATCGACAGCCTTCTCGAAGCCCTCACCCAGGGCCGCAAGGAACAGGTGGCCGATCAGTTGGACAACGCCGTGAAACGGCTCAGGCCCCTGATCGCGCTTCTGTCCGAGGACCAAAAGCGCGGCCTGTTGTAGCCGAGCACACCAGCCGGACTCCGCGCCCACTCAATGTTGGGTTACGGCCTGCGGCCTAACCCAACCTACCGGCCCCGCCGCCCACCGTAGGTTGGGTTAGCGAAGCGTAACCCAACACCACTCAGCTGGGTTACGGCTGCGGCCCGACCCGACCTACCGAATCCCGCAACCCACCACCGTAGATTGGGTTAGCGAAGCGTAACCCAACACCCTTCCGCACCGCTCATTCATTCAGCCCCCGTGCTCACGAAACCTTAAGAAAGATCAAGCTGCTTTATCCTCCCTGGGGGCGCCAGTAAGATGCCCGGTCTTGCAGAAAATTTGAGGTATCCCATGCGAAATCCCGTTTCGAACGCCCTGCTGGTGGGCCTGGCAAGTCTGTTTCTGTTCGCCTGCGCAAGTCAGCAGGTCGTCACCGAGCCCGCGCCCACCGCGGATTACCTGTCCGGCGACGGCGTTTACCAGGTGGAAAGCTACACGGACCTGCCGGACGCGCCGGAATACGCCGAAGCCACCGTGTACTATCCGGCCGATAAAACCGAGCCATTCGGGGCGGTGGCAATTGCTCCCGGATTCACCGAAACCCAGGATGCCATCGACTGGTGGGGACCCCGTCTGGCCTCCCACGGCTACGCGGTACTGATTTTCAACACCAATCAGCCCCGGGACTACCCCATCCTGCGCGCGGACGGACTGATTGCAGCCATTGAGGTCTTGCACGATGAAAACAGCCGGAGCGGCAGTCCCCTCCGCGGCAAACTGGACACGGATAGAATGGCCGTAATGGGCCACTCCATGGGCGGCGGTGGAGCGCTGCTGGCAGCTCACGGGCACAGCGACAGAGTTCGCGCGGCGATTCCGTTTACACCCTGGCAGCCCGACGCGGACTTCAGTGGTATCACGGTCCCGACTCTGGTCATCGCAGGGGAAACGGACCGTATTGCCAAGGTTGCCGAGCACGCCTGGCCCCACTATCAGGCAATCCCCGATAGCACTACCAAGGTTTATCTGGAATTTGCCGGCGGCAATCACTTCATCGGCAACAGCGCCCGCAGCAATCTGGATGTGCACCCGCAAATGGGCCGCTATGCCATTGCCTGGCTGAAGCTTCATGTTGATGGGGACAGCGCCTATGCGCCCTTCATCTTTGGAGACGTGCCGAACCAGGACAAGGACATCCTGTCCCGATTCGAGATCAATCGCCCCTGATCCCCCCGACCCGCAAGGCGGAATCATTCGCGCCTTGCGGGCCTTCCCATCACCTCTCCCAGCCCATCTGCCACTTCAAGCAATCTCAAGCTACTGTGATAGCCCCCTCGGTCAACAGGCCGAAGGCAAACCGCGTTAAACAAATTACTGATTTCAGACTCAGAGGAGGCGAACACAAATCGAGCCTCCCGCGATAATCCCCGGTCCATCGCCGCGCACGAGCTTCGCCGAGGCATTATTCCTGCACTGTTACGCAAATTTGGTGAGCGCCAGGGGCGCCGATAGAGTGCAAAATAATCAACAGAGACAACGAGAGTCATTGATGAATTTGTCCGCATCGAAGCTCGCCCACCTGCGTGAAATCACTGAAGAGATTGTCGAGAAAGAGATCGCGCCACTGGCTGAACGGGTAGACCGGGATTGCCTGTGGCCCTCCCATTCCATGCGGGCGCTCGCCCGGGCCGGGCTCACGGGCCTGCATGTACCGGAGGGGGCGGGCGGTCAGGGCCAGGGCCTTCTGGCGCTGAGCATGCTGACTGAAACCATCGGCAGGGTGTGCCCCTCCTCCGCCCTCTGCTTCGGGATGCACTGTGTAGGAACAGCCGTGATTGCGGCCAAGGCCACGCCGGCTCAGCAGAAGAAATATCTGGAGCCTATCGCCGCCGGAGAACACATTACCACCCTGGCTCTGTCGGAAAAGGGAAGTGGCGCCTATTTGTACCTGCCGGCCACGGAAATGCAGGTGGATGGAGAGCGCCTGATAGTTCGCGGGAACAAACAGTTTGTTACCAACGGCGGCCACGCGGACTCCTATGTGGTGTCGGCCGTTGCCGTAGAGGAAGCGCATGGGCCGGGGGATTTCAGCTGCCTGGTGGTGGACGGCGACACACCGGGTCTGGAGTGGCAGGACAGTTGGCGCGGCTTCGGCATGCGCGGTAACTCATCGAGGGGCGTCAACTTCCTGGACGCAACGGTTCCGCTGGAGAACTTTCTCGGCGAGGTGGGCGACCAGGTGTGGTACGTTTTTGAAGTCATCGCGCCCTACTTTCTGATGGCCATGGCCGGTACCTACCTGGGCATTGCCGATGCCGCTTACACCGCCACCCGCGACCACCTGCGCTCCCGTCACCACAGCCATTCGGGCGTCGCGCTCGCAGAGCATGAAGTGCTGCAGCACCGACTCGCGGAAATGTGGACCGAGGTGGAAAAGACCCGCAGTTTCCTGCGCAGTGCAGCGCAACGGGGTGACCTTGGAGAGGCGGACGCCCTGCCCTTTATTCTGGGCTCCAAGGCAGAGGCCGGGAAAGTCGCCGTCAATACCGCCAACGAAGCCATGACTCTTTGCGGCGGCATGGCCTACGGGGACAATAGCCGCATCGCACAAATGTTGCGCGACGCACGGGCCAGCCATGTCATGTCGCCCACGACGGATCTGCTCAGACTCTGGACCGGACGCGCGCTCCTCGACCTGCCCCTGCTATGAACCGCCACTCCAACCAGTACCGCGCCCTCCTCATTGCCCCAACGCGGGACGCACTCGCCTGCGGTCGCAAGCGGATCGAGGCCCACCGGCAGTTGGGCGAGTTCACACTCGAGGGGATTCTGGAAACGGAAGCGCCTCGGTTCCTCGCCGAAGCGGTCGAGGTTTCCAAGACCCCGGCGGTTATCTTTGTGGATCCCGGTGTCCGGCACCTGGCTCCTGTCACCCAGATGGTTCAGCGCCTGGAGCTTCCAAGCCACATTATGTTCATCGACGGGAACGAGAATGAAGAGTTGCGCAGTCGGCTCAACCATACGCCCATGGCCCGTTTGCACTGGAGCTTTGCAGAGGTCAGTGATCCGGACTTCGGGCGCAGGGTGAAGGAAGCAGTCGAGGGCGCCGACCGCCGCGATCAACTGCGCGCCGTGCTGGACAGGGCCAACCGCCAGCTGCGCGGTTACCGAACGGAAGACGTTCGGGTGCAGTCCCGCGCACTGTCGGATTACTACCTCGCGAATTTCCTCGCCCACGCCCAGGACGCGGTCCTCGCCACTGACGCGGAGCTGCGGGTACGTTACTGGAGCGCCGGTGCCGAGCGCCTTTTCGGCCTGCAGGAATCGGAAACCATCGGCCACCCCGCCCGCTCCCTGCCGCTGTGGTCCGGGGAACTGGCCCAAACTCTGCGCAAAATACCCGAGGAGGCGGATACGCTCACGGTGGAGACCCAATGCAGCGGTTCCAGCGGCCCGATGGTGGTCGAGAGTGTCTGCTCGGCGGTAAGGGACGACGGCGGCCGGTTTATCGGCGTTGCGTTGATCATACGCGACGTATCGGAACGGCACCGTCGCCTGGAAGCCGAACGGGCCGAACAGAAGCGCTTGACGCGTATCATCGATCGGGAACGGCGCCATTTGCGCGAGCTGTTCAAACAGGCGCCCGGCTTTATTGCCATTACCGCGGGCCCCGAACACGTGTTTGAAGTGGTTAACGACGCCTATCTGGAGGTGGTTGGCCGTCACGCCATTCTCAACAAGCCGGCGGCTCAGGCACTTCCCGACCTGCGGGATCAGGAGTTTCTCGCCCTGCTCGACAGCGTATTCCAGAGCGGCGAAGCACATGTGGGCCACGCCATTCCCCTCACCCGCAGCCTCGAGGGCGGCAAGCGCGAGACCCGGATCGTAGATTTTGTGTTCCAACCCATCATTGAGGAGGACGGAAGCGTCAGTGGCATTTTCTGCCAGGGTAACGACGTAACCGAACAGAAGGTTGCCGAACAAAAGCTCGCGGACAACCAGGAGCATCTGGAAGAGTTGGTGGAACAGCGCACCCGGGAATTGCAGCTCAGCCAGGAAGCTCTGCACCGCAGCCAGAAGCTCGAAGCGGTTGGTCAGCTCACCGGTGGCGTGGCTCACGACTTCAACAACGTCCTGCAGATCATCTCCGGTAACCTGCAACTCATCGAGCTGCAACAGCAGCAGGGCGAACTGGACGAGCACAGCGTCAAGCACTACCTGGAAGCGGCGGTGGAAGCAGTGGAACGCGGCAGCAAGCTGTCCTCCCAACTGCTGGCCTTCGCGCGTCGCCAACCACTGCGCCCGATTCCCGTGAACCTCGGACGGGTACTCCGTGATATGGACTCGTTGCTGCGCCGCGCTCTGGGCGAAACCATCGAGATCGAGACCGTTGTTGCCGGCGGCCTGTGGCCGACACTGGTGGACCCGAACCAGTTGGAGAACGTGGTTTTGAACCTTGCCATCAACGCGCGCGATGCAATGCCCGGCGGCGGCAAACTCACTCTGGAGTTGGGCAATGCAGTGCTGGACGAAGACTATGTGCTGCTGGAGCCGGGTGTGCCCGCTGGCCAGTACGTGATGCTCGCCATCTCTGACACCGGTCACGGCATGTCAGCGGACGTGCTGGAGCGGGCGTTTGATCCCTTCTTCACCACGAAAAAGGAAGGAAAAGGCACCGGTCTGGGTTTGAGCATGGCCTACGGCTTTACCAGGCAGAGCGGCGGGCATATTCGCATTTACAGCGAGCCGGACCATGGAACCACCTTCCGCATCTACCTGCCCCGCTCCGCGGAGAAAGAGGTCCGGCCGCCACCGCGTCCCACAGGGCCGACTCGGGGCGGGTCGGAAACTGTGCTGGTGGTGGAGGACGACGCGGCCGTTCGCCAGACCGTGGTGGCCATGCTGGAGGATCTGGGCTATCGCGTGCGGGAAGCGGACAGTGGTGAAGCGGCCCTCGAGGTGATCCAGAGCGGAGAGTGCATCGACCTGCTGTTTACCGATGTGGTCATGCCGGGGGCCGTTCCAAGCACGGAGCTGGTCAAGCGGGCCAAGGTACTGTGTCCCAGCCTGGCGGTGGTATTCACTTCAGGTTACGCCCAGAACGCCATCGTGCATGGCGGCCGCCTGGACCCGGGCGTGAAACTGCTGAGCAAACCCTATCGACAGGAAGACCTTGCGCGCAAACTGCGTAATGTCCTGGATGCCCGCGAGAGCCCACCTCAGCCCGCTCGGTCGAACCACCCGGCCTCCGCGGGAGCCCTGCGAATTTTGTTGGTGGAAGACGACGAGGACGCCCGGGAAGCCCTGGCCCATCTACTCACCGCCCTGGGCCACCAGCCCCTGGACGCTGCCAGCGCAGAGGCTGCCATTCAGCGGTTCCCGGACGGGGATTTCGATCTGCTGCTCAGCGATCTCAACCTGACCGGCCGCTCCGGACTGGAACTGGCTGAGCATTTTCGCCGACACAAGCCGAACCTGCCGGTAATCATCGCCTCGGGCGAAAGCAGAGTCGTACACACCCTGGATCCGCCCGTTATCGAGCTTTCCAAACCCTTCTCCCTGGACGGGCTGCGGGACGCGCTGAAAGAGGCCCGCGCCGGTTACTCCCAACCCGGTTAGTCGTTCACCGACCCCATGTCCGCCACGGTGCGCTGCCGGTGACGCAGGAAGTGCCAACTCGCACCGGCAACGTGCAGCAACAGCACGATGGGCAGCAGATACAGCCCCTGGACCACGTGAATCACTTCCATGGCCTCATGGATGGCCGCGAGGCTTTCCAAAGGGATAGCGATGCTGAACCAGCCGAAGACGTTCCAGTCGTGACCTTCGGTGAACAGGTACAGCGGCCCCGTAAAGACCTGGATCACAAGCATCAGCAGAATCAGCCGGTGCACCCAGTAAGCCAGCCAGTACTGCCAGCCCGCTTCGGCGCTGTTAACCAGAAAACCCTCGTACAGGCGGTAGGCCGTGCGCCAGAGGACAAAGAGAAACACGAAAAACCCAAGCCCCACATGGATGCCCATGATGTAGCCCTCGGTTTCCTCGCTGGGGGCCCCCGCCGCCATGAAGCCGAGCACCAGCATGATGATGACGAGAATTGCAGTGATCCAATGGTTGAGGGTGGATATTCCGGAATAGGTATTTCTGGACATCTGAGTTCCCCTTGCTTGTTGGTGTTCTTCTGGAGATCGGAGCCAAATATCACTGTGAGCTCTTGCCTGGACCAGTATGGAATGAACATGTCCTTTTTTCACGTTCTTTCTCAGTGACCACTCAGCAACCCGTCCCATGCGGCCATGGCACAGGCAGCCACCTTCGACAGCTCCTCACTCGATACGCCGTCCCGCGCCTGTATGGACATGCCGTGCTGAACCGTAACGAAGTAGCGGGCCAGCGCTCGGCAATCAAGGCTGGAGGGCAGCTCGCCCTCATCCACCGCCCGCTTAAGGCGCTGCTCCGCGGGTCAGAGCTTCGGCCGAGCTCTCCAAGACCCCCTTTACCTGTCAGGTACGCGTGATGGTTGCCGCTCCGGATGCGCAGTCCTTCGCACTTGCCATGAACATCGCGGCCTGCTACCTGGGCATTACTGCCGGCGCCGCCCTCGGTGGTGGGATTGTTGCGACCTATGGTGTCCGCATGATCGGGCTGGGTACGGCGTCTGTTTGTTCGGTGGTTCTGCTTCTTGCGTTTTTTTCCACGGGCTCTGCACACAATCGAGTCAGCGCGGCTCCAAGGTGCTGAGACCGTCCAGGGGTTCTCGGAGCGACTCGTCTCGCTCCCGTTGAAGCGCCAGAACTTCACTCCGCGCATCGACCAGGCGTTGGTACATCGGGGTGAAGTCATCGTCGTGGGGCGATAACGGAGTCCGCTCGAACGGATCAGCGAAGACGTCATAGAGCTCACACCGGCCGGGCTCCAGCGGCAGTTCGTTGCAGATCATCTTCCGGGTGCCGCGGAGCAAGCCGAATGCGGGCCACTGGGTAAAGTTGGCGAAAAACAACTCTTCCCTCGGCGCAGCGAAGACATTCCGACCCACGAACTCAACATCTGTTTCAATGCCCAGCATCGCCAACCAGGTAGGCGCCAGATCCAGCAACTGCACGGGGCTGTCCATGCGAATGCCTGTCATTCGAGGGTGATGCATCCACACCGGCACGCGAACGCTCTCTTCATACAGAGACTGACCGTGGATACGCAAGCCATTGCGGTCCAGATGTTCCCCAAAGGTTTGCCCGTGGTCGGACATCACGACAAATATTGTGTTTTCGAGTAGGCCTTCCGCTTCCAAGCGCTCGTAGAGCTGCCTCGCAATATCGTCCTGGTGGCGGACAGACCGCAGGTACCTCAGGTAATCCTCGGCGGCGCCGCTTCCGCTCATTCCCAGGCGCTCCGCTTCTAACGCCGCAATCCCCAGATCAACCTCCATTGCGTGAGCGTCGTCCGGCGGATGCTTGTACGGTACGTGAGCCGTGGCGCTCAGCAGCATTGTGAAAAGCGGCCGGTCGACGGATTGCGCGTGGCCAAGATAGTCTATCATCCGGTCGACCACAGGCCCGTCGTCGTCGGGAACGAACTCATCAGTGCCCTCGATGACTTCGAACCCTGTCTTCGGAAGAAACTCGTGTCGATTGTCGAAATCAACCGTGGAGTTTACATAGAACGCCGTCAGATAGCCCTCCTCCTTGAGGATGCCGGGCAAGCTCTGGCTTTCACGAACCAACCCGACGTTCTCTGGCCAGGACCAGGCCCCAATCGACATCCGGGGATAGGTGTTAAGAACGGTCGCGGTCAGACCTTTGATACTGCGCGCAGCGACGGTATAGGCTCTGTCAAAGAACACCCCCTGGCCCCTACGCACCATTGTATCCAGGAACGGCGTCGCCTCGGCCAGACTTCCATTGACCTGCATAACGCTCGCGCGTGTGCTCTCCATTACATACACGACCAGGTTGTAGGGCTCCGCCCGGTAGGGGGGCGGCATCGGTGCGGGTACCGAGGTTTCGATGGGAACGACTGTGGACCAATCGAGCGGTGGCGATGGCGCCTTTCGATCAAGGATGGAGCTGGCCGTAACGGCAAGTGAAAGGCGCAACGCTTCGACTCTGGGCGGTGCGAGCAGAACAACGGCGGTCCCGTAAAGAACCACCAAGCCTGCCGATGCGTGGAGTAAACGAGCGGTCCCGCGAGGCGAATGAAGCCTGGCAAGAACCCATGTGCCCGACAACGCCAGGAGCACAGCTCCCGCAAAGATGGGAACCAGAGATACGGTCACCTGGCTGGTGATGAAAGTCCAGGCATTTCCCAGCGTTCGCCCGAAGGATTGGCTGGCAAAAAGCTCGGGGCGATAATAACCGCCGAAATGATTGTAGCCAATCAAGCCTACCAACAGAAGCAAATCCACCAGGACCAGCACCACCAGCCAGAGCGCTCTCGCTCCGCCGCGCAACACAGAAAGTCCGTACATCCAGCCGAGCACCACCACAGCAGGATCGAGCAGCCCGGGCCATACTTGCGCAATCCCGAGGCCGGAGAGCCGCAGTTCCTCAAGTTTGATAACGAAGGGAAGCATCAGTAGAAAAGCGACTGCAACCTGCGATCCTGAGGTTTTCATATCGAATCGATTTTCGGACTTTGCATCGACCTTTGTGTTCTTCATGGAAACAACCGAACTTTTATCATTATCTGTCCATGCCGTAGCCCACTCACCGGCCCGGACCTTAGTCTTGCGCGGAAAGGTCCAGGTACAATCTGAGCATATCCTTTTATAACCTCCCAGGTAATCGCCAAGCCACGATTCTTCCGCGAGAATCTGTGCCCATAGGGCTGCATCCCGCTCGGCCCATCAACTCAAGGAGATTCACATGTATACAACGCCCGAATCACAGGCCCTGGGGAGGCTGCTCTTCATTGACGCTGGCACCTGCGCAGCCATGGGCGGTTTGCTGATCGTCGCCGGTACGTTCATTACTACCCTTACGGCCATCCCTGCGACCTTGTTATTCTACGCCGGAATTGTTCTGCTGCCCGTGGCAGCCCTCATGGCATTCACGGCAATTCGGCCGGAGAGTACAGCCTTGGTCCGTTTAGTCGTGATCGGTAACGCCTTATGGGTCGCGGCCAGTCTGTTGCTGGTAATCGGCCCCTGGATTCAACCCAACGCTTTTGGATATGCCTTTATTATCGTCCAGGCCTTGGTCGTTACCGGGTTAGCAGCGCTGGAATTCGCCGGGATGGGCCGAATGCTTGCATCCCGTGGATCCTCAGCAGTTTATTCGCGCCCCTCTTCCCGTTGACCTGTGGATTAACTCATCCGGTTCCTCAGTTTCATGGGCATTGTAGTTCAGTCCGCAGCCGCGAAATGTGCGAGTTGATCTGCGTGGGCTTTTACAAACGACGGGCGCGCAGTCGCGTGTGCAACATAGGCCCGGCAGGCCGGATAATCGGTCAGCCCGTCGAATCGGTCCACCAGGCGCAGCACGTCGGCCATCAAAATGTCGGCCACCGAGAAAGTGCCCGCCAGCCAATCTCGCTTCGCCAGGACTGCGTCCAGATGCTGAAGCCGGGCTTCGAGGAACTGGTCCAGGATCTGCCGCCCGGGCGTATTCTCGGTATCACCGGAGAATTTGAAAAGCGTCCAGGGCAGACTCGCCATCTCAACGGAATTGAGCGCTGCGAAGAGCCACTCCATGGCCTCCTCTCGGCGACGCGGGTCGGACGGCAGCAGCGAATCACTGCGCTCACCCAGATACAGCAAGATGGCCCCGCTCTCAAAGATCGAGGCCTCTCCATCGGTCAGCCACGGCACCTGCCCGAAGGGCTGGTGGGAAAAATGCTCCGCGCCACGATCGTTAAACGGTACGCTCTCGACCCGATAAGAGAACCCCGCCTCCTCCAGCGCCCAACGCACGCGCAGATCCCGCACGTACCCCCGCGGCGCGTCGGGAACCCAGTCGAATGTCGTGAGAATCAGGTCGGTCATTTCGCAAACTCCGGTTTCAGGGATGACGAATGGGGCTGCAGATCCACCGCAGCCCGATAACTGCCATCCATGTAAAAAGGCACGGACGAATGGTCGTGGGCTATTCGCCACCCATCGCCTGTTTTTCGAAGGGTCAGCGTATTGCGATACCACAGGTCCTGTTCGATACCGTTCTGACGCCCCTCTATTCGATTGAACGCTGACACAACCGCCAGATCTCGGTGGGCAGTAATCTCCATGCAGCTTACGGTCAGCCCGATCGGCCCGTCCCAACTCGCGAGCCACTCCTCGACCCCATCACGGTGGATTCCACGGTGCCCTAACGGCGGAGCAAGGTCAAAAATTACTGCGTCGGGCTGATAAAGCTCCGTTATGGCGGCTGCGCTCCGTCCAGCATGTGCCTTCTCCAGCTTCCGAAGGAGCACTTCAATTTCAGTATGTTCGCTCAGTGAACTCATCCAGCACCTCCAGGTTCTTACGGATGTGGTATCCGATAGTCGAATCGATAGACGGGGAATCGACGGGATGCGAAGACCAATTATGATGTTATGGCGAACATTGTACAGCCCGACGGCTGACCGCCTCGAGCACGTGAAAGGAATCCGGGTTGGGCTGTCAGGAAAGGGGGGCTTCCATCCTGCCAAGCAGGTGTCTGATGAAGTGCAACTACGCTAGCCACTCGGACTAGCAGCGTCATCGCAGCTGGCTGTCTTTGCTACCTCTTCGATTTATCCCGCCGCTGGCCTTCCCCTGCGCTTCGTCTCGCTCTGACTGACACGTCACACACAAACGCACCCCTGGCACCGCCTTCTGCCGTGCGTCGGGTATGGCTGCTCCGCATTCTTCGCAATGCGTGAGGCTGTTACCACGGGGCAGGCGACTGCGAGCTTCCTGTACTGCGTCATCAATGCTCGCGTCGATCTGATCTTGAACGGCGCCATCGCGGGTCCAGCCACCGGCCATTTTGTACTCCTGAGCTTCGAACGAATAAACCCATTAGAGGTTCAAAAGAGCACGAAGTTTCGCCAATGCTCTGGCAGTGCCGAACCGGCGTGAACCCCCTTACCCGGTGTATCACCGTCGGACCCCATCGAAATTCCATGAACCTGCCTGTCCCTGAGACGCTGCAGGAGGGATTCCCCGCAACCGTAAAACAATCGTGACTGGGTTATAGCAATATTCGGCAGTTTGCCCTTTCGCCATCTGACCAGATCAGTCGTCAATCAAATCCGCTCCGCCCACGTGCGACATCTCCTCAAGAGCTTCTCGCATGGCTTCGATTGCTTCCGGGGAGTGGCCACGCCAACGTTTGATCTCACCCGTAACTCGCAGAGGAGCACGAGATCGGAACGACTTTGTCGGATTACCCCGGAATCTCATGTTTGTCAGATTCGGATCGTCTTCAAACGGGCCAATCGGTTCCACAATATAGATCCTTCCGGGACCTTCGCCGAGGGCCAGCTCTGCTCCCCAGGCGGCGGCATCCAGAGTACGGGTAAAGTAGACATGATTCGATAGCCTGGACGTCGTACCAAAGTTTGCAGGGAAGCCCGGAGAAATCAGATCGCCACAATCGAGATCTGCTCGTGTCCCGTGATACAGGGGCCATTTTGTGATCTCGGCTACAACCCGCAATGGGTCTCGCGAACAAAGTGACATAAATGGATGTTGCGGCACCCTGCGACCGGTGGCAGTGGAGACGACTTCTACCGGACCCGTCGGCTCCACCACATAGACTTTACCCGAACCGGTGCCAGGCCCAATTTCCGCCTCCCACACCGCCCCGTCAATTGCGTCCGCAAAGTAGACAAAAGCGGAATCAGCCGCTTGGATAAAATCGCCTGCCATCAGAGTCGCCTTCGTGCCGTGATAGTAGTTTTCCGCGTTATTCATCGCTTCCCCCTGCTTGGTCAGAAAAGTTCGGCGATGCTACCCGAGGCGCAGGGGCTTGCCGCAAGCCCTCCCCTGTTGTATAAAGTTGAAGTGGGAGGAGTCAGCGCTTCGAACTGAGTGCCTGTACTACCTCTTCGATTTAGCCGGCCGCTGGCCTTCCCCTGTTCCTCATCTCATCTCATCTGACTGACAGATCACACCGCCTTCTGCCCTCGGGTATGGCTGCGCCGCATTCCTCGCAATGCGTAAGGGCATTACCAGGGGTCGCTTAGAGCACTTGACGAAGGAAACTCCGAAAGCGCTCGCGATAGTCATAGGCAGCCATTGCTTTGCCAATGGCCTGGGCGCGGCTCTCAAAGCCGCGATCGTAGGCCATCATTGACGTGGTCTTGGCGACCTCATCGCTAGTGAATGAAGCGCCCCGAAGGTGGCGCGCCACGCCCAGCTTTTCAAGGCTCTGCATGCACAGATACTGGTCGAGATTGCTGGCAATGCCGAGGACAGGCGTGCCTTGGGCGAGGGCTTGGTAACTGGTGGTGCTTCCGCCGTTGCTGACAACCAGTCGGGCGTGTTTGGCCAGCGTTTCCCCCGGAAGCCATTGTTCCAGGTAGACATTGTCCGGCACCTTACGTTGGAAACGTCCGGCACTGGAGAGGATGACGGGTAGTGGTAACTGCGCCAACCCCTCTAACAAAGTGTCTATTTTATTGGCACTGCCGGACGACCCCAACGTGGCATAGATATAATCGCCGGCCAGAACCGGCTCCAGGGATGCCGGAACATCGATTGCCGGAGACCACTGGATGGCTCCTAAATAGAACTGGTTGGGAGCCTGGCGCCGAAGCGGGACCAGCTGCGGTGTGTCCGGAAAAAAAACGTAGTCCCCATAGGTGAGGAGTGCTTGCAGCGAGCCGACTGGTTTCAGTCCGTAACGTCGTCGGAGCCGGTTTACCGGCTGCGCGAACTGACGAAACATCCAGGGGCGTATCCAACGGAAAACCGTGCGCATGGCGTCGTGGCCGACGCGGGGTTCCAGTGGATGATCCGGCACCGGGAATTCGTCGCGGTCTACCTCGGTGCTCCAGTAGGCGTTGATGAGTGCGGCGAAGGGCATGCCTGCAACCTTGGCGCTGATGGGTAGGGAGAGGCGAAAGTCGCCGATAATCAGATCCGGTTGAACCTCCCGTATCACTCTCAGGTCATCTTCTACATAAGCTTTCAGGGTGGCGGACTCATAAATTCGCCGGCACTCGGCTACCGCCGAATCGGCCGATGTTTTATCAATGACCTTGATCGGCCAGTGGCGATAAGCGGCGCGACCCAACAGCTTTCCGTCAAAATTGCCACTGGCAAAATGCACCTCGTAGGGTTCACCTTCGAGAGAATCGGCTAACGCCTTCAACCGCACGATCTGGGCGAGCGTAATGTCTTCGGAAACGAACAGAATTCTTTTCGTCATGGTCCATCCATGGGAATAATGCGTTAGCGGTGGCACTCAACCTGAGTCTTTGCCATTTGATCGGCTGTAGCCACAGGGTTCCCGCGGCACATAGGGATTTGCGTGCAACACACAACCGAGCAGACAGAATTGATCATCGTCGGGGCGGGTCTATCGGGCCTGCTAACCGCCTGGTTTCGCCTGATCGAGCACCCCGGCGAGCGAATTCTGGTACTGGAAGCTGCGCCGCAAGCGGCGGGTAGCCATACCTGGTCCTTCAACTTGTCGGATATTGATGCGCCCTGGCTACACCGGCTGGAGCCTTTCATTGTTCATCGTTGGCCGGGATACAGCGTGCGCTTTCCCCGTTACAGTCGCCACTTGCCGATCCCTTACGCGACGGGAAACTCCGCAAGCTTGCTGGTCGCCCTACGGCCATTCGTAGAGGCAGGGAGTTTATCCCTGCGCACGGAATCCCCGGCAGTGCTCGTGGAGCCCACAGCGGTACAATTGGCTGACGGCACGCGCCTTACCGCTAATGCCGTGCTGGATGCGCGAGGTGGGCTGCCGCAATCTTCCATGCTAAAGGGTTATCAAAAGTTCGTCGGGCACCGGGTTCGCACACGCCGGCCCCACGGCCTGGCCGAGCCCTTACTGATGGATGCCACCGTCGAACAGCGGGACGGCTTCCGGTTCATCTACTGTCTGCCCTACACAACCACAGAGCTGCTCATCGAGGATACCTGTTACAGCGACAGCCCAGCCCTGGACGAAGAGAAATTTGCGGAGCGCATCGCGGAGTACGCCCACCACAAGGCCTGGGAGATTCAGGCGATTCTCCACCGAGAGAAGGGTGTTCTACCGATCAACCTGGCGCAACCACGTCCGGGTTCAGATACACATCCGGCAGCAGCGCCCCGCATTGGGCTTGGGGCAGGCTTTTTCCAACCAACCACTGGTTACAGCCTGCCCGATGCGGTGCGACTGGCTGCTCGCATAGCCAAGCTTCCCCACCTGACGAGCGACGCTCTTTCCCGAAGCGTGTCGGCGTACGCCCGGGATAAATGGCAGCGCGAACGCTTTTACCGGCGCCTGAACCGCATGCTCTTCTCTGCCGCTGAACCCGCGCTCAGGTACCGGGTGCTAGAACATTTTTATGCTTTGAACAGCGGATCTATCCAGCGCTTCTATGCCGGCGATCTGACCACCGTTGATAAGATCAGATTGCTGTCCGGTCGTCCTCCCGTGCCCGTATGGCGTGCACTGCAAGTGATTAATGAACGGCGGTTTTTGCAACGCCACAAAGTGGACAGACCGACGCCTGTTGGTGTTGCAGAAAACCGTATCCCCGGACCGTTCGGAAAGGAACCGGATTAAATATGGTGGAACCCATCGCGCCGATTCAGGAACCTATCCCTCAGGCCCCAGCCGGCAAGCGGGCTATAGTCATCGGCGCCGGGTTCGGCGGTTTGGCGGCCGCTATCCGTCTGCAAGCCCAGGGCATCCAGACCACTCTCATTGATAATCGGGATAAAGCCGGCGGCCGCGCCTACGTCTACCGCGAAAAAGGTTATGTGTTTGATGGCGGCCCGACGGTGATCACCGATCCGACGGCTCTCGAGGCATTGTTCGCCTGTTGTGGCCGCCGGCCATCGGATTACGTGACCCTGTTACCTGTGGACCCCTTCTACCGATTGTGTTGGGAGGACGGCTACAGCTTCGATTACGTCAACGATACAGCGCAACTCGAAGCCCAAATCGCGCTGAAAAGCCCCGGGGATGTCGAAGGCTACCGAAACTTGTACCGCTACACCCAGGACGTGTTTCGGGAGGGCTACCTCAAGTTGGGTGCCGTGCCTTTCCTAAGCTTCCGCACCATGGTGGGCGTCTCGCCACAGTTGCTTCGCCTGCAGGCCTATCGCAGCGTTTACGCCAAGGTCAGCAGTTTTATTCAGGACGAACAACTGCGCCAGGCGTTTTCCTTTCATTCCTTGCTGGTGGGCGGTAACCCTTTCACCGCGTCGTCCATTTATACGCTGATACACGCCCTGGAACGCCAGTGGGGCGTCTGGTTTGCCAAGGGCGGCACGGGGGCGCTAATCCAGGGCTTGGTGCAACTATTCGAGGACATGGGCGGTGAACTGCGGCTGTCCTCACCCGTCAGCGAAATCCTCACCCAACACAATCAGGTGACCGGAGTACGCTGTGAAAATGGCTGGCGGGCACAATGCGATCTGCTGGTGAGTAACGCGGATGTGGTACACACCTACGGCTCGTTGTTGCGCCACCACCAGCGAGGTCGCCGTTACAGCGAACGCCTGAAGCGGAAGCGTTTTTCGATGTCTCTGTTTGTCATCTACTTTGGCTTGCGGGGGCAACATCCGCAGCTGCAGCATCACACAGTGCTGTTTGGTCGGCGCTATCGGGAGCTGCTTTCCGAAATCTTTGATGGCCCGGAGTTGCCGGAGGATTTCTCCCTCTACCTGCACGCACCCTCGGTAACTGATGACAGTCTGGCGCCGCCCGGTTGCAGCTCCTATTATGTGCTGGCGCCGGTGCCCCATTTGGGGGCTGCAGCTGTGGACTGGGCATCGGAAGCGCCCAAGTACCGGGATCGCATTCTCCTGTACCTCGAGGAGCACTACATCCCCAACTTGCGCCGGGACCTGGACTGTGTGCGCGTTCTGACGCCGCTGGATTTCAAGGAACAGATGAACGCTCATCTCGGTTCCGCGTTCTCCATTGAGCCGCGCCTTACTCAGAGCGCCTGGTTTCGGCCTCATAACCGCGATGCCGTGATCTCCAACCTGTACCTTGTGGGAGCCGGTACTCATCCCGGCGCAGGCATACCCGGTGTTGTTGGGTCGGCCAAGGCGACATGCGAACTGATCGCGCAGGATCTGCAAGCAGCGGAGGCTGGCCCGTGATACAGACCACTGACGCTGTCATCCAGCACGGGCGCGAGTCCATAAAAGCGGGTTCAAAAAGCCTTGCCCTGGCTTCCAGGCTATTCCCGGAGGACCTGCGCAATGACGTGGCACAGCTATACGCCTGGTGCCGCTATAGCGACGATGTTATCGACGGACAGCACCTGGGTTACACCGCGGAACAAGCAGAGCCCGCGCACCATCCGTTGCAGCGTCTGCAGCTATTGGAGCGCCGCACAGCCGCCGCTTTGCGCGGCAATCCAGATGATGACCCGGTGTTCCTGGGCTTGGCTCGTGTAACGCATAAGTACGACATCGCTCCCCAGCAGCCTCTTGAACTTCTAAGGGGTTTGGCTATGGACGTACAACGACGGCGCTATCAAACCCTCACCGACCTGATGCAGTATTGCTACTGCGTGGCGGGCGCTGTAGGGGTGATGATGGCGCGGGTTATGGGAGTAAAGGACGAGGCGATTTTGGATCGTGCCTGTGATCTGGGCCTGGCTTTTCAGCTAACCAACATTGCCCGAGATGTGATGGATGATGCTCGCATAGGCCGGGTTTACCTGCCTACCGACCTGCTGGAGGACCATGGGGCGCCCACGGAAGCACACCTATTGTTGGAGCAGGATAACTGGCCGCAGGCTTATCAAGCCACGTGCGAACTACTGGACACGGCGGATGTGTATTATCGTTCAGCAGCGGTAGGTTTAAGGGCATTACCCTTTCGCTGCGCGTGGGCCGTGAAAGCGGCTTCGAACGTCTATCAAGCTATCGGTACTGAGTTGCGACGGCGCGGCCCTCGGGCCTGGGAGGAGCGTGTCAGCACAAGCCAATGGCGAAAGATGTGGCTCGGCGCCACCGCGCTGCCGATTGTGCCTGTCCGGCCTGCACAGCGGCCCGTAAACTTATACCGGAGGCCACGCCCGGGCGAGGCACTGACGCTAAACCGCTGAGCAAGGCTTTAATGACTTGTCCTCTGCCTATACCTGGTATGGTTTTCCAGTAACCGCATCTTCAGCTTTTCCGGGTTGTCCGCCCATAGAAAACCGAAGGATACCGCGCCCTCCCGGGTATGCACCGCGTGGTGAATGCGATGCGCCAGAATCAAGCGCCGGAGATAGCCGCTTTTGGGTTGCCAACGTAGAGGCCAGCGCCGGTGAACCAGGCCGTCGTGGAACAGGGAGTAGAGGACGCCGTAGAGAGTAATACCTGTGGCAATAGGCATTAAAACTGGCCACCGAGCAGCGCTCAACGAGAAAAGGCCAATCACGACCAGGGAAAACACCACCACATAGAGGTCGTTCTTTTCCAGTGGTTTGTTGTGACGCTGGTGATGTGATTGATGCCAACCCCAACCCCAGCCATGCATGATGTACTTATGGGCGAACCAGGCGAACCCCTCCATGCAAATCAGGGCAGCCAATGCTATCAGTACGGTGTGAAAGCTAACGCCCAACACGCTCTCCTCATAAGGTGTTTTCTTTCGCGTCTAACTTCTCGCCTCACATCGGGCGGCCCCGGGGAACAGCTGCCAATAGCAAGCATCCCAGCCCCAGGGCAGCAAGCAGAGCACAGGGAACTAGAATCTGCGACCAGGAGCCGCCTCGGACCAACGCACTGTAGAAGCCTTCGATGGCCCAGGCGTTGGGCGTGAACAGGCTAACGGCCTGAAGCCACTCAGGCATCATAAAACGTGGAACCATAGACCCGCCAACGGCGGAAACGATCAACACAAAAAACGATGTAAAGTTGTTTGCCTGCTGCACCGTGCGGCACAACGACAGAATGAACAGCGCAAGACCGCTGCTGGCGGCAGCGGCGGCCAGCGCGACGGCCAGCACCTGCGGTAAGGCTTGCTCCACGGGAAGCTGGAAGCCGACGCGGGCGACGGTAAAGATAATGACTACCTGTAAAAAGCCAAGGACAAGTAAAAACAACCATCGCCCGAACATTAACTGCAACTTCGCGGCCGGGCTCAACAACAGCCGGTCGCTGATGCCGTTGCGGTTTTCCTCAAGGCTCACCATCCCCACGTTTACGGCCGACAGTAACAGAAACAGAATCGATATCGCGCCGGCGTAGTAAGCCACGCCACTGTAATCCGGTACCGCCTTGCGCTGACGGTATGCAGACTCGGTTTGGATAAGAGCAAGTTCCGCTCGCTCTGCAGGGAGCGCCTCTGCACCGGGTTCTGTGCTCATGGCCTGCAAGCGTCTCTCCAGTCGTGCTGTTTGTCTCGTGCTGAAGCCACCGATAAGCGGTTCTACCGCCTGCGTTTGGCGCCTGGCGAGCAGGCCCGGCAAATGCTCTACCAGACGCTGGTTGATAATGCCCTCCAGAACCAGAGCGGCGATGCGGCGGGATGGCTCACTGATAATGATGAACAGCGGCTCTGCCTCAACCTCGACGCTTCCGCGAACAATCAACCCAGCATCAAAGGCGCCATCACGAACGTAGCGCCGGAGCTGATCACTCGAGCCGGCGACCAGCGTTACCTGAAGGTCGTCATCCGCGGTTAGAATCTCAGCAAACTCAACCAGGGACGGGTCTTCTGTATCCAGGGCTAAGCCAATGTGCGCGTGTAAGTTGCCCTCTGCGGCATCGGCAAAAATGGTGGCGAAGATTGCAAACACCAGACTGGGTAGCAGGAAGGCGAGCAGCATTGCGCCGCGGTCCCGCAAAAGGCCGAGGCCCATTACCCGGAACATGGTGATCATGATGCCGATTCCCGAGCTAAGAGTTCACGCATCACGTCTGCCAGCCCAGGGCGTGCGATATTCACTTCTTGTACGTGCTTCCCTGCACAGTGGTCTAGCTGCTTGATAAAATCAGCCGGATTTTCATCCGTATACGCGGTCCAGCGCCCGCTGTGCCCCATCGGTCTCCACCCCAGCACTTGCAGCTGTTCGGTAACATCTACGGGAACAGAGGGAGATACCTGCACCGTAAACATTTTGCTGCCACCAAACTGTTTCCGTATCAAGGTGTCCGGCGAATCCAACGCAACGAGCCGACCCTCAGCGAAGATGGCCACACGGTCGCACAAGGATGCCACTTCGGATAGGTCGTGGGAAACCATTATAACCGCAGACCCTTGCCGCGCTCGGCTGCGGACCACTTCGTGTATTTTCGCTCGTGCCGCGAGGTCCACACCCGACATGGGCTCGTCGAGAACAATGAGTTTCGGCTGACCTAACAGTGCCACGGCCACGTGCAGGCGCTGACGCATGCCCGCTGAGAGGTGAGATACCAGCGTGTTACGGCGTTCACTGAGGTCTATCTCGTCCAGACCGGTGGCCACTGCTGCAGGCACCTGCGCTTTGGGTATTCCTGCCCACCGAGCAAACACCGCGAGGTTTTCTGCACAGGTTAAATGGCTGTAGAGGCCGGGCACTTGAGGCGCATAACCAATGGAATGACGGTAAGCCTGCCCCGGCCTCACCCTCTCGCCCAGAATGATAATAGCTCCTTTCGCTGGAGAGAGCTTGCCAGTCACTGCCTTTACCAGGCTGGACTTGCCGGCGCCGTTCGGCCCCACAATCCCGATTATACTGCCACTTTCCACGCTGAACCCCGCGTCCGCCAGCGCGGGTCGGCCACCGTAGGTCACCGTCAGGTTTTCAATAGTGAGCGCCGGTTTGGTCATAGGATTCGGCAGCGGCTATTCGAGGCAGCAGATCAGGAGGTAGTGGCGAACACACCGGGGCGCTCGAGCCCAAAGGCAAAACTCTGCTCAACAAGGGTTTTCAGTTCGGAAGATTCCAGGCCTGCATCTGCCAGCTGCTGCCGAGCCATGGTGAGCGTTGTGCTGATTGTGGACTCGAGACGTTGTGGGGACTCCAGTGACAGCAGTGTCGCTTTGTCAGCATCTTTCCCAACATCCTTGCCGGCCTTTTCGGCTGAGCTATCCTGATCCAGAAGGTCGTCTCGAATCTGGAACAGAAAACCAAAAGCGCGCGCGAATCGGCCGAGGGCAGTGAGCTTCCTGCCACTCAACCCGCGCATCCGCCCCCCAGTCACCGTGGCAAACTCGAACAACACCCCGGTCTTGTGGTAGTAGAGCTGCTCGACACTCCTGGCCGACGTCGCGCTGTTATTGCCGCAGCTGTTCTGCAGGTCCGCTATCTGCCCGCCCACCAGGCCCATTGAACCAACAGTCTTCGTCAGGTGGGTCACAATGTCTGTTCTGGTTCCAGGCGCAAGCGTGCGGCAGCCGGCGATCACTCCATACGACATGTTGAGGAGTGCCATGGCGGTCAGTATCGCGGTGCTTTCTGAAAAGGCTAAATGCGTGCAGGGGCGGTTTCGACGCAACTTCGCATCATCCATACAGGGCAGATCGTCGAGTATCAGTGACGCGGTATGCACCAATTCAGAGACGCAAGCAATGCGTAGCAGATCCGGGGAGGGATTTTCATCCCCCGCAGCAAACAGCGTCAAAAGAGGACGCAACCTCTTGCCCGGCGCCAGGAGGGCATAGTGCATGGCCCGGTGTAGGTCGAATGGTGGCGCGGTTGTCTTTGGCAGGAGTCGCTCCAGCTCCAGTTCAATGGCGGCCTTGAGGGACTGATGCTGGTCCTGCTGTTGGTTCTGCCGATGAGTGATGCCCGAATTCACTTCCCTTCCCTCGCGCAAAAATCGTTGGTGCTGTCACTGCCCTCCAGACTGACAAGAAAACAGCAGGCACTTCTACGAGGGTTGGAAAGTCAAGAAAGTTCGGTTTCAGCTCGCGGAATCACCATGGTGACCAGCACTTGTTGAGGATTCCGCCATCTCGGGTTAATTGCCGAACTAATTGGGCAGAGAATGGACTCTAGTAAAAGTGATCCCGCCGCGTGTACCAAGCAGAGTCTAACCAGCCATGGAAATGGGTTCAGTGCAGAATGCGTCGCAGCGCTACTCTTCGGCGCTATCCCCGTTGACCGTCGTACTGGCCAACCCGCGGGGCTTTTGTGCTGGCGTCGAGCGAGCGATCGAAACTGTCGAGCGCGCACTGAAGCAGATCGGCGCGCCGGTGTACGTCCGGCATGAAATTGTTCACAATCAGCGAGTAGTCACTGAACTGGAACGCAAAGGAGCGGTATTCGTCGATGAGGTCGACGAAATTCCTCCGGGTTCAGTAGTCATCTTTTCCGCCCACGGCGTGTCCCACGCGGTGGTAGCCCAGGCACGAAAACGAGCCTTGCAAGTCATTGATGCCACCTGCCCCTTGGTCAGTAAAGTCCACAAGTCGGCTACGCGGTTCGCGGAAAAAGGGTATGAAGTTGTCGTGATCGGTCATGCCGGTCACGCGGAGGTAGAGGGCACCCTGGGGCGAGTGCCGGGCCCGGTACACTTGGTTGAACGCGAAGAGGATGTCCTGCAGCTGAATGTGGCGGACCCACAAAGGGTCGCCTATGTCACCCAAACCACGCTGTCGATATCCGATACCGGGGCCATTGTCGAAGCCTTGCGGCGCCGGTTCCCCCGTATTACAGGGCCGGATACCGACAACATCTGCTATGCCACCCAGAACCGCCAGAACGCCATACAGACATTGGCTGACGACGTGGATCTCATTCTGGTGGTCGGGGCGAACAATAGCTCCAACTCCAACCGGCTTCGGGAGCTGGGCGAAAGGAGCGGTATACCCACCTACCTCATTGCCGAGGCCGATCAACTTCGACGCCAATGGTTAAACGGTGTCAAGCGCCTGGGCATCACAGCCGGCGCCAGTGCACCAGAGGTTTTGGTTAAGGAAGTGCTGACGGAGCTTGCCCGCCACAGGCGCGTAAGTGTCACGGATTTGCCAGGGCCCGTGGAAACTGTGAAGTTTGCCATGCCTCAAGGCGTGATACCGAATAACTAAAGACGCATCCATACCCTCTGTTGTGTTAGCTTCGAAGGTTTGGCGCTCCCGCCCGTGGCGAATCCGCCCGGCATGGACACATCGTGCAACGTGGTCAGCAACATCTACTACTGATTGAACATCACACCATACTCAGGCGGAATAACGACCTCGTAGAACAGCCCGCCGAGGGTTGCGACGATAGTGATCGCAACAACCGCGCCCATACCCATAATCACGTACCCGGTGCGGTTCGCTGCTACGGAATCAGATTCTCTCGTTAACGCCCAATGAACCGCTGCTGCCACATGAACAAATATGGATACAACCAAGAAATAATAGGGCACAAAGAAGTAGGCCCAGGCTCCGGTGTGCATGCCGGCGGCTGCGAAAAAGAAATTAGTATCCAGATCAAAAACATTCCTGGCACTCAAGGTCGCCCCGACACGTGCGAGCAGAAACAGGGCCAAGTAACATCCAGATGCGACCTGGGCCTTTTGGAAAAAACCTGCTCTGTCGCCCCACGAGCGGTAGACAAAGTAAAGACCTAACAGCACCTGGCAAAAAACCGCGATGAGAAGAACGGGTTCAACGACTGGATTTCGGTAAACTGCCCTCGCCGAATCCATAAACTCAGAATGCGCCTCAACTCCAGCAAGCCCCACCAGATGATTGAAGATATGAGCGACCACAAATAGTAGAATTGCTACCGCCAGTCCCCGATGAATAAGATTTGCCATTTCTGCTCCTTACAGTTTGGGCGCGGCATGAGGCGCGTTATGAAAGTCCAAACCCACATATTTCCATGCAGCCTTTATGTAACGTGGCAGCTCCATTGATCCCCTCAGCACCGACATTCGTAGCTCAGCCGAAAACTTGTCCTGTGCCCGGTGAGTGTTAAGGCTTATCATGGCGACCGGTATCACCATTAGCTCCAGTGGCTTGATGGCTTGTTGTGTCCAGGCATTTTCCACCCTCTGATGTTATAAGAAGGTGTCCATCAAACCGGGGGAACTACTGCAGCTTTATACTTTTGTTAACATTATTGCTAAGGTTGTTTTTCATACACGTCTACCCCCTCTGGCAGCTTGTACCAACTCAGTTTCTCAGACACCCATAGATGTACAGTAGGCTTAAAAAGACTATCGTTTTCTATTTCGGTCGGCTTGAGCTTTAACTTGATTGTCGAAGAGTCGTCAGGATTGAAATGATAAACACGATTTCCGCAACCCGGACAGAACTTAGCCGTGTTTGTGTTGCCACTCTCTGCTGACCTACTCCACTCTTTGAGCTCCCCGTAGAACTCGATAGCGCTAGAGTCAATTGTTGCGGTTACACTAAAAGGGCTTGTAGAAAGCTTCTGGCACTGTTTGCAATGGCAAGCTACCACTATCCTTGGGGCTTCCTTCAATTTAAATGTGACTTGCCCGCATTGGCAAGAACCTTCTATCGGATATTCCATTTTTCATTTCCTGTTAAATCAATAGTCTTTTTTGTGCGTCGTGGTAGAACGCCCGGTTAACCGAACGCCCCCACCCAGACCCCGGCGTGCGGAACTACCGCACCGGCCACCTCAGTAATAACATCGTTACCGTGCACGGTCAGCTCCCGTTTCGATGCTCCGCACGACGCGCGTCATTCGCTAAGGGTGGCCACCTTCCCCTAGAGGGACTTAGACCCTGCAAGGTGCATCAAGCTTCTTGACGCACCGCTGCTTGCGTCTGTTGAACGAAGCGCTCCGCGGCAAAGCAAAATACTGTTCAAAAGATAATGCCCCTACGTGCTCAAGCCCGAGCACGACTACTAGGGGAACTTCTTCATGCACAAAGCACAGCAAAAACGATTCGATTCACTGTACCCCCTGTGTCAGGATAGTTGTCGCCTTCTTTGAACCAGGAAACATCAACAGGGGGCGGTAAGAATGAGTCAATGCC